>CAJUDT010000010.1 GCA_910585415.1 uncultured Flavonifractor sp. | reverse complement strand
TTTCTAATCACTTAGAAAGTAACCCGCCGGAGGCAGGACCAGAAAACAAAAACCACCAAACCACCGAGGAAGAAGCAAAATCAACCAAACCCAGGAAAATGCAGAAAGCCGAACAAAAGGATTATTCAAATTTCACAACACTGTCCAAAGGAACAATATTGACATAGGTCTGACCGACCCCAAAGGTAAGGGGATTCCCGTTCAAATCCCGATAAATCAGCTGCCCGTCTGGGAACCCCTTGCTCCAGGTAATCCCGACGACCTGCCCCCCGCAGGCATAATAGCCCGCGCCGCCGCTGGCGAGGTCCACGGTGATATGAGCATACTTATCCCCGGTATTTTTGCAGGCCGTAAGAATCACCACGACGTTAGTAACCGAAACCTGCTCCCCATTGTCCCCATCGGTATAGGCCCCGCCATACTGCTCCACCGAATAGGTCTTGCTGTCCGGGTCATAGGTAAACACACCGGTCTTATAGTTCGAGAACGGAACAGTAATCTTTTCCGCCGGGGAACCGCCCGCGGGGGTTCCATCCTCCGCGAAGTTCATTTCGTAAGTATACCCATCCTTGTGGTCCAAGCGTACATTGCTGTACTCCGGCAGCCACTGGGCAATGGCCTCCCCGGTGGTAACCACAGTATGCTCCAAACTAAAGGATTTGCGCCGCTCCGGGTCGCGCCACATGAGCCCGCCGTTGGGAGTCGTACTCATGCAGGTCCCCCGCACGCCGTCCAGGGAGGTAACCCCCCACTCACGGATTTTTGCATAGGCGTCCTCACTGCCCCCGGCATGAATATAAATAGCGTCATGCCCCAAAGCCAGCTCCAGATAATAGGGACGAGAGGAACGAATGGAGCCAATACGCCCCACATCCTTGGGGTCCTGATAGACGCCCAACATCCGGGTGATGCCTCCCTCCGCCAACACCTCATAGAGAATATCCGCCTGAGATTGTCCCAGCTGAGGCTGGGCCTCCCGCAGGTTGTTGAGCATAATGGCCACCGGACGGCGGAGCGTCTGAGCTTCCTCCATGGGCTCGCCGGTCAGCGGATTCACGGGACCGTTATAAGGTGTGGGCTCCGGCAGAGGCTCCGGGGTAGGCGCTGGGGTGGGCGTGGCAGTGGGCGCAGGCCCGGTGGGCGCGGGGGAGGGCTCCTCCGGCGCTTCTCCGCAGGCGCCTAACAGCAGTGCCAGGCCCAGCAGCAGGGGCAGGATCTTTTTGCCCATGGTGATTCCCCTCCAGTTTCGTCAAGTTTCTGCTTCTATGATACTCCCAATTTGGTATATCTGTCAAGTGCGACTGCCGCTTCTTCCGGCGAAGCGGGGAGCGGCGCCCCTTGCCCGGCGGTCCAAAAAGGCGGACTCCCCGCTTTTGGAGGGAGTCCGCCCTTGGCGCGTTATGAGAGCTTTTTCATTGTCCCGGTTTCCGCCAGATCCTCCAGAATTTCCTCCAGAGTGGAGCCCGCCTCGGCGCTGAGGGTGCCGCTGACCGCCCCCTCTACGATGGGACAGTCGGCCATGTGGAGCTTTTTGTCCTCCATGGACTCTAGGACCATCTCGGCGGTCATGACTGCGCTGCCCATATCCATCAGGAGAATCACGCCGTCGTCAGAGTAGACCTGCTCCACGGCCCGTTGGATTTTCTCAAAACTGGTGCCGAAGCCGCCATCCTCCAGACCGCCAGCGGCGGCAATGGGGACCTCCTTGGCCATCATCCGGGCCAAGTCCACCACGCCCTCCGCCAGCTTGGCGCTGTGGGACACAATGACAAATCCTACCATGCTACACCGCGCCTCCCACGATTTCCAGCAGCATGGTGAACGAGGTAGCTCCGGGGTCCTGGTGGCCGATGCTCCGCTCACCCAGGTAGCTGGCCCGCCCCTTGGTGGCGGCGATGGTCTTGGTAAACGCCACGCCCTCCTTGGCGGCGGCAATACCGGCAGCAAAAGCGGCCTTGGGGTCCTGCGTCGCATTCCAGGTGGATTCCATGGCCTCCTTGGCGGGAATCATGGCGTCCAGCATGGTCTTTTCGCCCTTGGTGGAGCGGCCCCGCTGCATAATCCCCTCAATGGCCTGCTGGAAGCCCGCCAGGAAGTCGGGGACCGTGAGGGAATCTTTACCCCTGACCGCGCCGCCCAGCTTCATAAAGCCGGTGCCGTACAGAGGGCCGGAGGCCCCGCCCACGGTGGATACCAACGTCATGCCCACGCTCTTGAGCACGTCGCCGGGCTCCTTGTCCTTGAGGCTGTCCAGCTTCTTTTCCACCTCGCCAAAGCCACGGGCCAGATTGATGCCGTGGTCCCCGTCGCCAATGACGTTGTCCAGTTCGGTGAGAAAGGCCTTTTCTGCCTCAATTTTCTCTGCGATTTGGTGAATGACTGCAATCAACTGTTCTGTATTCATATGGGTCCGCCCGCTTTCCTGAAATTATGCCCTGAAACCCGGCGTGTCGGCCTTGGCGTCCAGCAGCTCCTTGAGCTGGCTGTCCAGCTTCAGCAGGGAGATGGAGAAACCGGCCATCTCAATGGAGGTCATGAACTCGCCCACAAGGGTCTTATAGACCTTGACGCCCTTTTCCGCCAGCACGTCCGCCACGCGGTTGTTGAGAATGAAGAGCTCCATCAGGGGGGTGGCCCCGGCGCTGTTGATCATCACGGCCACCTCGCTGCCCGCGAAGTCCAAATCCGCCAGAATCTGCGCTAAAAGCATATCCACGATCTCATCGGCGGTCTTGAGCGGCTCACGGTGGGTGCCTGGCTCGCCGTGGATGCCGATGCCCACCTCCATCTCGTCCTCGCCCAGCTCGAAGCCCGGCTTGCCCGCTGCGGGCACGGTGCAGGGCGCAATGGCCGCGCCCATGGTGCGCACGTTGTCAATGACCTTCTGGGCCACCGCCTGAACGGCCTCCAGGTCCGCCCCTGTCTCGGCCAGAGCGCCGGCAATCTTGTGGACGAATACGGTGCCCGCCACGCCCCGGCGGCCCACGGTGTAGAGGCTGTCCTTGACGGCCACGTCGTCGTTGACCACCACCTGAGCCACCTTGATGCCCTCGTCACGGGCCATATCGGCGGCCATTTCAAAGTTCATCACGTCGCCGGTGTAGTTCTTAATCACCATCAGCACGCCCGCGTCGGTGGCGACGGCCTTGATGCCCTCCAGCACCTGGTCGGGGGTGGGGGAGGTAAACACCGCTCCGGCTACCGCGGCGTCCAGCATACCCTCGCCCACGTAGCCGCCGTGGGCGGGCTCGTGGCCGCTGCCGCCGCCGCTGATGAGGGCTACCTTGCCCTCCTTCTTGTGGCTGCGCACCACCACGTTGCCGCAGTCCAGCTTTCTGACATACTGAGGATAGGCCTTGACCATGCCCTGAATCATTTGGTCCTCTACTTTGTCCACTGCATTGATGAATTTCTTCATATGAGCGTCCTCCCTTTTTAATAAATGGGTATTCAGCACGGGCCGCAGCCCGGAACCGGATGGGGCCTGGCGGGAAACCCCGCACACGCTCTTATTTTAGCACTGGATTGTTTACCATGCAATGAATTTTTTGCTTAGGTGCCCTGGTTTTTTGTTATTTTGCCAAAACGGACTCAGTCAGCCTCCCAGGAGAGAATGGTTCCGGTGGCGGCCTCAATTTCGCAATCATATTCGGTGTAGCCGCTGCGCAGCTCCAGCTCGTAGACCTGACGTCCATTCTCCCGGTCCAACTTGCACTCTACGACCGCGATGGTCTGGATGCCCTGGCTGAAGGCGTAATTGGTGGCCAGCTCCTGGGCCCGCTCGGCGGTGATGATGCCGCCGGTACCGGAGGGAGAGAACTGCCAGCCCTCAATGTCGTGGTCGAAGGACAAAACGGCCCCGGTTACGGCGTCAAGGTCGTAGTCATACTCGGTATTGCCCGCGTAGAACTCCACCTCGTACTCGGCGCGGCCATCCTCCCAGTCCAGCTCCACCTGAAGGAACACCGCGTCCGCCGCCTTTACCCCGGCGTGGGCCAAGGCCAGTTCCTTGGCCTTCTCAATGGAAATGTATTCGCTCCCGGCGGCGGGCGCTGTGGCCGTGGGTGTGGGGGTGGCGGGAGCTGGTGTGGCGGGGGTGGGGGTGGCGCTGGGGGTGGACACCTGGGCGGTGCGGGTGGCGGAGTCATAGCCCACCTTCAGGCCCGCCGCCTCACAGATGGCCCGCAGGGGGGCGTAGGTGGTGCCGTTATAGGTGAACAGCTCCACGGGCTTGCCGTTGGCGTCCTTGGGGGTGAAGGCCGCGCCGTTGAAGGTGATGCGGATGCCGTCGTCGATGGAGATGGTCCGCCCGGCGGCCAGCACGGTCAGCCCCAGGGCCAGCAGAAGCCCGGCGGTGAGCAATCCGGCCCAGAAGCCATGTTGAAATTGCTTTTTCATGTTAAAATCTCTCCTTTTTTCATAGTGTGTTGATTTGGGGAACACTCAAGCAGGCTGGCCTTTGTCCGCTCCAAGGGACTGGACAAAGGCCGCAATGGCCTGATTGACAAACTCAGGGGCGTCGCAGTTGGAATTGTGCCCCGCCCCAGGCACCCAGGTCAGGGGGAGCCCTGTTTTGCGGCTCCAGGCCCGGTCGTATCGTTTGCACGAGCCCGCCCCGTCCTTCTCCCCGCACAGAAGCAGGGCGGGACAGGTGAGGGCGTAGGAGGGGCCCGCCTCAATGCTTTGGGCCAGAATGCGGAAGCCGTGGGCGGTCAGGGCGCAGTACTCGTCTTGGGTGTAGTCCGCCATCATCGCCGCCATGACCCTGCGGCCGTAGGCCGACTCCGCCGTGCCCCGGGGGCCCCATTGCTTCAGCAGCCCCCATGGAATGGACCGGTACATCCCCTCGGTGTGCTTGAGTAACCACAGCTCCGCCCCGGTGTAGTACTCCCGCTCCAGAGAGCAGGAGTCAATGGACACAAAGCCGGACGCCGTACCGGGATACCGGGTCATAAAGACCTGGGAGACATATCCGCCCAGGGACTGCCCCACCAGAATGGGCCTGGAAATCCCCTCCGCGTCCAGGATACCGCGCAGATAGTCCGCCATATCCTCCAGGGAAAAGTCCAGCGGGAAGGGCCGGGATTTGCCGTGGGCCGGGGCGTCCCATACCAGGCAGTTGCAGCGCGCCCCCAGGCCCTCCATCTGCCGTTCAAACAGCCGGGAATCCGCCGTCAGGCCGGGGAGAAAAATCAGCCAGGGCCGGGCGGCCTCCACGGGTCCCGTCCAATAATGGATGGTCCCCAGGCCGGTCACAAAGGTTTTTTCGTCCATAGGTCAGCGCTCCTTCCGCTATGCCAGCACCCCGGCAAACTGCTCCGCCTTCCGGCGGAGGTCCCCGTCCAGCAGGCGGGCGGTCTGGGCCACCAGATCCTCGGGTTCCTCCCGCATGTCCTGGGCCATCCAACCAATCATCATGCCCGCCAGAGCGTGCATGTAGAAGCGGACCAAAAAGCTCCGGTCCTCCTCCGCCAGGAGCAGGTCTCCGGCGCAGCGCGTCAGCTCGTCCTCCACGATGCGCCGGGCCAGAGCGTACATCTGACAGTCCAGGTGCTCCCGCCCGTCGGAGAGGAACACATGATAGACCATGGTATGCTCATCCTGTATATATTGAAAGGCCCGCAAAAGGGACTCCTGCCAGCTGGAGCAGTCCGCAAGGACCGCCCCGGTTTCCTCCTCGAGCAGGAAATGGAGCAGGTCGTAAATATCCTGAAAGTGGTAATAGAAGGTCTGGCGGTTGACAGAGCAGTCGGCCACAATCTCCTTGACCGTGATATCGTCCAAAAATTTCCGCCTGAGCAGCTTTTTCAGGGACGCCGCCAGGGCCTGCTTGGTGCTGGGGGTCACGCCGTTGCACCTCCTTTCCGGAAGTCCTGTAATACCCCCCATTATAACACAGCAAAACAGCCGATTGCAATCCTGCGTTCCATTTGAGCAGCTTTTTCAGGGACGCCGCCAGGGCCTGCTTGGTGCTGGGGGCCACGCCGTTGCGCCTCCTTCCCGCAAGTCCTGCGATGCCCCCCATTATAACATAGCAAAACAGCCGATTGCAATCCTGCGTTCCATCCTGTATAATGCTTTTAACGACATGACAGAGGAGCGATTGCTATGACCATTACGTATACGCCTACGGGCGTCTGTTCCCGCAAAATGACCATTGAGGTCGATGAGGGCATCATCCGCTCAGTGGAGGTCCTGGACGGCTGCAACGGCAACCTTCAGGGCATTTCCCGCCTGATGGAGGGCATGACCGTAGAGGAGGCCATCCGCCGCATGGAGGGCATCCGCTGCGGGCGGAAGAGCACGTCCTGCCCCGACCAGCTGGCCCAGGCATTGAAAACAGCTCTGTAAGGAGGGATTTTTTATGATTCAGCGCAACACTTCCGGTGTCTACTACAAAGACGGCGCCTTTCTGCCGGAGCAGGACGGCCCTGCCGCAGGGCTCCCCGCCCCGGAGACCGCCAGAGAGGGGACCATGGCCTGGTCCATCCTCTCCAGCCACAATTCCAGCGGCAGCCGGGACCGCCTCGCCATCCGCTTTGACGCAATGGCCTCCCACGACATCACGTATGTGGGCATTATCCAGACCGCCCGTGCCTCGGGTATGACAGAGTTCCCCCTGCCCTATGTTCTGACCAACTGCCACAACTCCCTGTGTGCCGTGGGGGGGACCATCAACGAGGACGACCACGTCTTTGGCCTCTCCGCCGCCAAGAAGTACGGCGGAGAGTTCGTCCCCGCCCATCAGGCGGTGATTCATTCCTACATGCGGGAGCGCTACGCCGCCCCCGGCGCCATGATTCTGGGCTCCGACTCCCACACCCGGTACGGGGCCTATGGCTGTATGGCCATCGGCGAGGGGGGGCCTGAGCTGGCCCGGCAGCTGCTGCAAAAGACCTACAACATCGCCTATCCCAAGGTGGTTGCCATTTACCTTACCGGTGCGCCCCGTCCGGGGGTGGGGCCCCAGGATGTGGCCCTGGCCCTGGTGGCGGCCACCTTCCAGAGCGGTGCGGTGAAAAACGCCGTCATGGAGTTTTTCGGCCCCGGTGTGGCCAATCTGTCCATGGATTACCGGGCGGGCATCGACGTTATGACCACCGAGACCACCTGCCTGTCCTCCGTCTGGGCCACCGACGGGGTGACCAAGACCGCCCTCACCCTCCTGGGCCGGGGGGAGCAGTACCGGGAGCAGGCCCCCGCCAACGGGGCCTATTACGACGGGCTGGTCACCGTGGAGCTGGACAAGGTGGAACCCATGATTGCCCTGCCCTTCCACCCCTCCAACGCCTACCCCATCCGGGCGTTCAAGGCCAATATGGCCGACCTGCTCCATCAGGTGGACGTGGACGCGGCGGAGCAGCTGGGGGTGAAAAACGCCCCCTCCCTCACCCGCAAAATCGTCAACGGACAGTTCCATGTGGACCAGGGGGTCATTGCCGGGTGCTCCGGCGGCACCTATCAGAATTTGAAGCGGGCCGCTGAGATTCTGGAGGGCTGCGCCATCGGGGACCAGGCGTTTTGGCTGTCCTGCTACCCCGGCTCCATGCCCATCAACCTGGAGCTGACGAAAAACGGCTGCATCACCGCCCTTATGGCCGCGGGGGCCTCCATTCGCTCCTGCTTCTGCGGGCCCTGCTTCGGGGCCGGGGATGTGCCCGCCAACGGGGCCTTTTCCATCCGGCACTCCACCCGCAACTTCCCCAACCGGGAGGGCTCCAAGCCCGGAGACGGGCAGATTTCCTATGTGGCCCTTATGGACAGCCGGAGCATCGCCGCCACCGCCCGGAACGGAGGGGTCCTCACCGCCGCCGACGAGCTGGAGCACGTCCCCGCCGACCGGCCCGACGAGCACTGGAACTATGACGGCTCCGCCTACCGCGCCCGTGTGTATTGCGGCGTGGGCCGTCCCCAGCGGTCGGCCGAGCTGGTCTACGGGCCCAATATCGCCGACTGGCCGGAGCAGATTGCCCTGCCGGAGGACCTGCTGCTCACCTGCTGCGCGGCCATCTACGACCCGGTGACCACCACCGACGAGCTCATCCCCTCCGGGGAGACATCCTCCTACCGCTCCAACCCCCTGAAGCTGGCCGAGTTCACCCTGAGCCGGAAGGACCCCCAGTACGTCTCCCGGGCCAAGGCCATCCAGGCCGAGGAGCTGAAGCGCCGCCGGGGGGAGGAGACGGACGCCTTGGACGGCGACTTCCGCTTTGCCGCCCGTAAGACCGGCCTGGGCTCCTTCGTCATGGCCCTCAAGCCCGGCGACGGCTCGGCCCGGGAGCAGGCGGCCTCCTGTCAGCGGGTGCTGGGCGGGTGCGCCAACGTGGCCCGCGAGTACGCCACCAAGCGCTACCGCTCCAACGTGGTCAACTGGGGTATGCTCCCCTTCGTCGCGGAGGACGTGGAGGATTGGAACATCCAGCCCGGCGACCGCATCCACATCTGCAACATCCGCCAGCTTCTCCAGGAGGGTAGCGAGCAGGTTCCGGCCCGGCTCCTGCGGAAGGATGGCGGGTCCCGGACCATCACCCTGAAGCTCCCCGGCATGACCCAGGAGGAGCGGGAAATCATCCTGGCCGGGTGCCTGATTAACTACTACGCCAAGTAATATAAAGAGCAAGTATTACCCGGAGGACGGTTGCTGGCCGTCCTCCGGGTTGTCTTTCGGGCGGTGTTGTGCTAAAATCAAAACATAGGGCTCCAGCCCTGGGAAAGAGGAAACCGGATAAGGAAAAGGAGGTTCTCATGAATGTAAACCGCGTACGGCTTGCCCGCTGTCTCCTGCTGTTCCTGGTGGGTGCGATGCTCCTCGCCCCCGCCGCCCGGGCCGATATCGGCCCCAAGCCCTCCCTGACCGTCCAGGTGGTCAACGCCCCGGAGGGGACCCTCTATCTGGACTTGCTCACCGAAGGGGAGGCCACGAAGTCGCCCTATCCCAATTCCAACCTGGAGGAGGCCGACCCCGCCCTGCTGGACACTCTGCGCTCCATTGAAGGGGACGGCTGGGTGCTGGCCTACACCACCGGCGTGGCGGGACGGGCTCCGGTATTTGGCAGTGTCCTCCCCCGGGAGGACGGCGCCTGGCAGTTTTCCTACATCGGCCTGCCGGAGACCTTTCGCGTAGCCGTCGCTACAGAGGGCTGGGCCCGGGCCAGTAAAACGGTCTATACCCGCCGTTTTACCGACCATATCATCTACGACTGGGAATCGAATACCGTCCGCCCTGTGACCCCGGCGCCCCTCCACTTCCTGCTTCAGCTTCTGGCCACACTGATTCCGACACTGCTGATTGAGGCGCTGGTCCTCTGGCTGTTCCGGTTCCGGGAGGGGAGGACCTGGGCGGTCTTTTTGGCGGTCAACCTTGTGACGCAGGCGGGCCTGCATCTGGCCTGCGGCACGGTGCTGGTCACCCTGGGGTATCATCCCCTGTTCTACGGTTTGGGCCTTATCCTGCCGGAGCTGATAATCTGGGCGGTCGAGTGTGCCGCCTTTGCCCTTCTCCTGAAGGAGCACTCCGCCAAGCGGCGGGTGGGCGGGGTCCTGTGCGCCAATCTGGCCAGCTTTGTGCTGGGCTTCTTCCCCCTCCACCTGCTGGGGCCCTTCTTGAACAGCCTGTAAGCTGCCTGCGGCGAGCGGACGGTGATTTTTGGAATTATTCGAGATGGGAACCATTGACAAACAGCGGCGGAAGCTCATATAATAGAGTATGCAAATCAAAGCATCGCTAAATGGAACCTGACTGTAAAAAAGAGGTGCAGAGAGATGAATAGTATCCGAAAGAAAATCACCGTCTGTCTGATGGCGACCGTTGTGGCCGCCCTGGTGCTGGTGGGCGTCACCAGCATCGCGCTCAACTACCGAAGCACGGTTGCCACGGTGGACCAAATGATGAGCGAAACCGCCGTACTGGCGGCGGAGCGCATTGAGCAGGAGCTCGCCGCTTACCGGAATGTCGCCATTGACGCGGGCTGTGTTCCCCAGCTGGCCGAGGGCACCGTCAGTGTGGAGGAAAAGCGGGCTGTATTGGACGAATGGGTTTCCATGCACGGCTTCCAGCGGGGCAACATTATCAGTGCGGGAGGCTACAGCATTTTCGACGGGCAGGATTATTCCGACCGTGAATATGTGCGTCAGGCCCTCCAGGGCAACGTCTACGTCTCCGAGCCCCTGGTCAGCAAAATCACCGGCGAGCTGTCCATTATCGTGGCCGCGCCCCTCTACGCCCACGGAATCCGCGGGGAAGCGGTCGTCGGCGTGGTCTATTTTGTGCCGCCGGAGACCTTTTTGAATGATATCGTCTCATCCATCAAGGTCAGCGAAAACAGCAAGGCCTACATGATTAACAAAAACGGCGACACCATCGCGGACACCACCCTGGAGACGATTACCACCCAGAACATCGAGCGGGAGGCCCAGAGCGACAGCTCCCTTCGGGACCTGGCCGCGATTCATGCCGAAATGCGCCAGGGTAAAAACGGCTTTGGCAGCTTCCACGACGCCGACGGCCCCCGCTACGCGGCCTACGCCCCGGTTGGCGGTACCGACGGCTGGAGTGTGGCCGTCACCGCCATGAAGAAGGACTATCTCACCGATACATACATCGGGATTCTGATTAACATCCTGGTGATTGTGGCCTCCATCCTAGCCTCTATTGTGGTGGCCCTGAAGCTGTCCAGCAATATCAGTGTGCCCATGCGGGCGGTGTGCGCCCGGATGAAGCTGCTGGTGGAGGGAGATTTGAACTCCCCCGTCCCCCAGACCAGGGGCCAGGACGAGACGGCGGAGCTCACCCACGCCACAGCGGAGATGGTGACGGGTCTGAATACCATCATCAACGATATCAGCTATCTGCTCAATGAGATGGCCAACCAGAATTTCGACATCCAGTCCTCCCAAAAAGAGGCCTATGTGGGCGAATTTCAGAGTATTTTGCAGTCCATGCGCAACCTGAAGGTGAAGCTCGGCGACACCATGCACCAGATTGAATCCGCCGCCGGACAGGTGTCAGCCGCCAGCGGGCAGGTGTCCACCGGTGCGCAGACTCTGAGCCAGGGCTCCATGGAGCAGGCCAGCGCCGTGGAGGAGCTGGCCGCCACCGTCAACGATATCTCCGTCAGCGCCAAAAAGACCTCCGCCGCCGCCGATGAGGCGGGGCAGTATGTCAATCAGGCCGGCGCACAGCTGGGGATCAGTGTGGGTTATGTGAATGATTTGAATGCGGCCATGGAGAAAATTTCCAGTTCCTCGGAGGAAATCTCCAAAATCATCGCGGCCATTGAGAACATCGCCTTCCAGACCAACATTTTGGCCCTGAACGCCGCCGTGGAGGCCGCCCGCGCAGGGTCCGCAGGCAAGGGCTTTGCGGTGGTGGCCGACGAGGTGCGCAATCTGGCCCAGAAGTCCGACGAGGCCGCCAAGGCCACCAAGGAGCTCATTGAGGGCTCCATCGCCGCCGTCACGGAGGGCGGACATGTGGTGGAGATGGTCACGGAGTCCCTGGAGCAGACCAGCGTTTACGCAGGCCATGTGACCACGCAGATGGATATTGTGGTCAAGGCGGTGGAGAATCAGACCCTCTCGATTACCCAGGTCACAGAGGGCATCGACCAGATTTCCAGTGTCGTCCAGACCAACAGCGCCACCGCCCAGGAGAGCGCCGCCGCCAGCCAGGAGCTGTCCGCCGAGGCTGTGGCTCTGAAGCAGCTGGTGGATGAGTTCACCTTGCCCAAGGATATCTGACCCAGCGGAAAAACGCCCCAGGCCCAATGGCAGGGCAGGGGAATCAAGGGAAAAGGCGTCTGTCCCGATACCGGGACAGACGCCTTTTAGATAGTTGAAAAACCGCTTAGACCAAAGGGTTCAAAGGGAAAAATCGTGTGAAAGAAAACTGTCACAAGCCGAAAGCGTGCAGCATTCAGCCCAAGGCGCGCTGCGCGGCCTCGTAAATGGTTTTCCGCTGAAGGACGCCCTCCAAGTCCCCGTGGACCAGGGAGGGGAGAAGGACGTTAATCTCTTCCTCGGGAAGCTCCCACCACTTCAGCTCCAACAGCCGCTCAATGGTGGCGTCGTCGAAGCGCTTTTTGAGGAACCGTGCGGGGGCGCCGCCTACGACGGTGTAGGGCGGAACATCATGGGTGACGATACTGCGCGTGCCGATGGCGGCGCCGTCTCCAATGGTAACGCCGGGCATGATGATGGCCTCCCGGCCAATCCAGACGTCGCTGCCCACTACAATGCCTTCTCCCCGGTGGCCCCAGGTGAAATCCCGTTCAAAATCCAGGCTGTCCCAGTGGTCGTGGAGCCAGCCGAAGGGGTACCAGGACAGAGAGCCGGGGTCATGATGGCAGATGGAGCACATGAACTTGACCCCGCTGGCAATGGAGCAGTAAGAGCCGATGCGGATATGGTCCCCCACACCGGGGAAGTGGTAGAGAACGTTGTTTTTCACAAAATCACGGGGGTCATTCTGGTCGTCGTGGTAGTAGGTATGTACGCCCACCTGAATGTCCGGGTCGTTTACCACGTTTTTCAGGTAAACCACTTCGGGGGAATCGTCTACCAGGTAGAGCCGTTTGTCGTTGTCAGGCCGCATTTGGTCCACCTCGTTTGATTTTGATAGAGATACTTTCATTCTACGCGATTCCACCTGGAAAGAAAAGCGATTTCTGTGCTTTGAGACAGGAATAATTTGACCGGGGTACGCGCTGTGAAACAAACTGGGGCTACAACATGGCCCCTGAATGCCCACCCCGCCTCTTTGAGCAGGAAAAAGCACGGCTTCCTCCAGCCGTGCTTTTTCTTGTTGGGGAGCCCGCCTTCAGAATTGGAGCACTAGGCCCACTACGGCGGCACAGGCGATGTAGACAATGGGATGGAGCTTGAATTTTTTGATAGCAACAAAGGCGATGACGAAAAACGCCAGCTTTTTGAAATCAAACATGTCCAGCAGAACGCCGGTCTGCTGATAGAGGTCCAGGTGGAACATAGAAACCTGTACCACACTGAGCCCGGCGGCGGCAATCAGTCCGGTGACAGCGGGCCGGAGTCCGTAGAAGGCGGAGTCCACGATTTTGCTGCCGCGGAATTTTTCCAGGTAGCGGGACACCGTGACCACGATGATGATGGAGGGGAGAATCGTACCCAGAGTGGCGGTGATGCCGCCCAGCACGCCCGCTACGTTGCACCCTACATAGGTGGCCATATTGATGCCGATGGGCCCCGGGGTGGACTCGGAAATAGCAATCATGTCGGTAATGAGGGACTGGGGATACCACCCGCTGGTTTCCGCCAGCCGCTGAAGGAAGGGCAGGGTTGCCATTCCTCCGCCGACGGCAAAGAGTCCTATCTTGAAAAATTCCCAGAAAAGCTGCAAATAAATCATGGTTATTCCCCCTCCTTCCCAGAAGCATCCTGCTGCTTGTTCCCAAAGGCCATTTTTGCCCCCACGCCCAGCAGAGCGCAGGCGATGACCAGCAGAATGGGAGAAATTTTGGTAAATACGCTCAGGGCCAACATGATTAAGCACACGAGGACGCCAAAGACATCCTTGACACCCTTTTTCCACATGCTGATAACCGCGTCCAGAATCAGCGCGGCCACACAGACGGAGATACCCGCCAGGGCGTGCTGCACATATGGATTATCCTGGAATCCGGCCAGCAGAAAGGCGATGATGGAAATGATGAAGATACAGGGGGAGACCATGCCCAAAGCGGCGGCTACCGCGCCGGGCGTCTTGTGTTGACGGTAGCCGATGAAGACCGAGACATTGACTGCGATGATACCGGGCAAGCCCTGGCTCAGGGCGTAGAAATCCATGATGGTTTCCTCGTCCATCCACTGGCGGGCCTGCACAATTTCCCGACGTAAGATTGGAAGCATGGCATAACCGCCGCCAAACGTAACGGCGCCCATACGAAAGAACAGAAGATAAAGGTCGAACAGTTTGGAAAACACAAGAACAATCTCCTTTTGCTATTGATTTTAGGTCAATCCCTGCATGAGAAAAGCGGAACAATTCTTGCAGTTTGCCCCCGAGGGGAATATAATGATAGAATCAAGAACGGCATACGGACGGAGGGAGTACCCGATGAAAGAAAACACCCTGGACCAAATTGACCGAAAGATTTTGGATTTGCTGACCGCCAATTCTCATGCGTCCCTGCTGGGGATTGCGGAAAAGGTGGGACTGAGCCGGACGGCGGTGAAAAACCGCATTGAGGCCCTGGAACGCAGCGGCGTGATTGAGCAGTATACTGTTATACTCAACCCGGAAAAAATCGGCCGGAATGTATCGGTATTCTTTGACCTTCAGGTTGCCCCCGCCTACCTGCGAAAGGTGGCGGATGCCCTTTCCGCCGAGCCGGCGGTGACCGATATCTACCTGATGACCGGCCCCGGCCGGCTCCATGTCCATGCAGTGCTGGAGCTCAACCAGGATTTGGAGCATTTTATGCTGGAGAAGCTCTACACTCTGCCCGGCATTGAGCGGGTCAGCAGTGAGCTGATTGTATCCCGCATCAAAACACGAAAGGGCATCCGCATTTGAATCAGCCCAGCAGCTTTACCACCATGCGGCGGTAGATTTCCGCGCAGTTGCGTACCTGCCAGGGGTGGCCGTACTCATTGTCGGCGTGCATTCCGCCGCCGGAGGGGCCGAAGGTAATCGTGGGAATGCCCAGGCTCACGGCCAGGATGTTGGAGTCACAGACCGAAGGGTCATAGTCCACAGGGAGGGTCTGCCCGGTGACCTCCTGGAAGGTTTCCTGGAGGGTGGTGACCAGGGGGTCCTCCGGCTCCAGGGCAAAGGACTTCATGTAGGGGGAAGAGCGGGGTTTCAGGCGCACATCCACCTTGTCCTCCAGCCCCAGCTCCCGGGCCGCGCCCAGAATCTGCTGAATGCAGGAGGCCTCATCCTCTCCGGGAACCACGTAGCGCTCCACGAAGAGGAAGCAGCGGTCGGGAACCACCAGTGTCCCCAGGTTTCCACCCTCCATATAACGCACACACCAGGTACCGTGTTTCAGATTGGGGTGGGTCTGGGTGGGAAGGGCCTCAATGGCGGCGGCCAGGCGTCCGCCGGAGATGAGGGCATTCTCTCCCACGGCGGGATAATGGCTGCTGTGGGCGGCCACGCCCCGGACAGTGACCTCAAAGCTGAACCGGCCCCGGAAGCCGATGGCTACATTATCATAGCGGCACTCGGCCATGATGGCCCAGTCGGCGGCGAGGCCTTCCTCCACCAGCTGATAGGTACCCTTGGACAGCCCTTCCTCGTCGGCCACGAAGCAGGCCATGATGGAGCCGGTGAACGCCTCCTTATGGGCACAGTAGTATTCCATCGTCTCCAGGATGGCCGCAAGACCGCCCTTCATGTCCATGGCCCCACGGCCGTAGACCCTGTCGCCGTCCGGGCTGGGGGTAGGGGTGAAGGGGTCGGTGTCCCAGCTGTCGGAAACGGCCACCGTGTCAATGTGTCCGATGAGCATCAGGGTTTTACCTGGACGGCCGCTGTCCAATACGGTCCAGATTGAGGGGCGGACCTTTTGCTCCGCGTCCTCGGGGAAATAGCTGTAGTGGGGCTCCAGTCCCATGGCCCGGAGCTGGCTGGCCACATAGTCGGCCATATCGACCTCGCGGCCGTTGACAGAGTTGATGGCGATCATGTCATACCATCGCTGTATGAGCTTTTCCATAGATGCCTCCTAAATTCCGTACCGCCCCGCCGGAGATGGGCGGCCTGTGATGATTGAGACGAGGTTGTGCCTCAGTCCTTGTTTTCGGCCTGCGCCTTCAGCTTGGCCGTGCCGATGCCGGTGAGATTGTAGATGAAAGACAGAAGGATGGACAGCCACAGCATGGGGGCAAAGGCGGCAAAGCTCACGTTCGCCACGCCCAGGGTGGTGGCGGTGTAGGAGCCGGTGGTGGACCAGGGGACCAGAGGAGCCAGACCGGTTCCGGTGTCCAGCATGGTGCGCATCAGATTTTTCTTATCCAGGCCGTACTCGGGGAACATATCCTTGGTCATGTCGCCAATGACGGGGTAGGTCACGTAGTAAGCGCCGGTGATGCAGAAAAACAGGGTGTGCAGGAGCATAACCCCAGTGGCCATGGTCCGGGAGTTCTTGGCTACCTTCCGCACGAAGTCCAGCAGTACGTCCACCACACCGGCGGTACGCAGGGGAGCGCCGAAGATACCGGCGGCCATCAAAAGGCCGATGGTAGAGAGCATACTGGTAAAGCCGCCCCGGTTGAGCATGGAGTCCACCACCTCGGAGCCGGAGGAAATGGTGTAGCCGGAATACATGGTGTTCAGCAAATCCACAAGGCTCATGCGCTGGAATACCATAGCCAGCACTGCGCCCACGGCGATACCAGCCATAAAGGTGGGCAGTGTGGGCTTTTGCAGGACGATGAGAACAATGACCACCACCACAGGAATGAGCATCAGCAGATTCAAATCAAAGCTGGCGGAGACGGTGGAGAGAATGTCCTCATACACCTCGCCGCCCACCGTGCCGCCGGAGAAGCGCAGGCCGTAAATCAGGAAGAAAGCCAGAGAGACGAGATAGGCCGGGCCGGTGGAAATCAGGGCGTGCTTGATGCCCTCCATCATGGGCACGTCGCAGACGGTAGAGGTAATCACGGGGGAGTCCGACAGGGGGGAGATTTTGTCGCCGAAGAAGGCGCCGACCACCACCGCACCGGCGGCGGCGGGCAGAGGCACGCCCAGACCCTGGGCCACGCCCATGCAGGCGATGCCGACGGTGGCCAGGGTGCCCCAGGAGGTACCGGCCAGAGTGGACATAAAGGTGCAGAGGATACAGGTGATGGGCAGGAACAGGCCGGGAGTGATGATTTTCATGCCGTAGTAAATCATGACGGGAACGGTGCCGGAGGCCATCCAGGTGCCCACCAGAACGCCCACCACCAGTAGGATCAGCATGGCGACGATCATGGATGAAATGGTGTCCTTGATACCCTTTTGCAGTTCTCCATAGGGGATGCCGAAGCAGACGGCCATCACGCACATGATGACGCCGTCCAGGGCCAGCACGATGCGGTTGTTGACCTTCAGGACCAGTAGTCCCACGATGATGATGGCGATACCTACCACCAGCATCAGCAGGGCTTGCCAGGGCTGCACTCTCTTTTGGGGTTGCGTACTCATAAGTAGAGCCTCCTCTCAAAATTGCGCGGCGCACCGCCGCACTTCAGCCTGATAAATAAGCAAGGGGCGTGCCAATTTTTGAGATGAGAGGGCATTTTCTTTGAAAACAGTTGGAGCTGTAAGGAAATTTGTATTCAGAAGCCGTTGGGGATATGTGCCGGTGTTGCGGGAGTCTGGATAAATGGGATGTTTTTGCGGGATGAGCGTATCAAACGGTGAAAATGCCTGTTATATTTGGCATAAAGAAAAAAATTATGGATTTGACGGTTGCTTTTGACCGTTTTTTATGTCAGAATAGAGGATAGATGAAAAAATCTCTCCAGTTATGGGATGATTAACGGGCGTTTTTGGGGTGTATTGGGATGAAAAAGCAAAAGACATTGTTATTAGTGACAAAACGAAAGTCCGTTCAGCAGATGTACGCCGCCGAATTGGAGAAGATATTTGGGGACCGGCTCTGTATCCGGGTCTGTGCCGGCGGGGACGAAGAGGCGGATACCCGAATTGCCGGCGCGGACCTGGTTCTCATTTCAAATCCCTACTCCTTCCCCAGGGTCCGGCGGCAGATGCGGGAGGACGCCAGCATCATCAATCTGGTTTTTGCTTTTGCGCGGGCACGGGTGGAGGCGCTCAAACGCTACCCGGCGGGCACCGAGACGGTGGCCTGCTTCAACTACTATTCCTCCGCACATCAGGCGGTAAATGCGCTCTACGAGGCGGGCGTCACCAATCTGAATCTTTACATTGACTACCCCGGAAACCGCAATCTGGAGGGCAAGCATATGGAGCTTGCCCTGATTGCCGGGCAGACAGACCGGATTCCGCCGGATGTGGACGAGGTCTTTGATTTGGGGGACCGCCGGATTTCTCTGACCACCCTGCTGGATATCGCCGTAAAGGCGGACATACTGGACGACCGGCTGGAGGAAACCATTGCCCAGTATAGCGCAGACATTAGCACTCCAGACGACTACCTCACCTATTTTTTCCACAATTCCGCCGCCGCTGCCCTCCAGCTCCGGTCGGTAATGGAGAGTCTGGACGACGGGCTTGCCATTTGTGACCAGGAGTTTCGGGTTTTGAATTTGAACCGGAGCTTCCCGGCCCTGCTGGGCCTGCCGGAGGGGTTGATTGGCCAGCGGCTTGATGAGTCGGATTTAGAGGAAGAGCTGGCCGCCGCCCTGCTCTCCCCGGAGCCCTGCAAAGACCAGCTGTGCAGCCTAAAGACCTCGGGCCGCAGTGTTCTGCTCACACGGGAGCACATCCGCCGCCGGGGGAGCGGGCCCGCGCTGTTTCTGCTGCGGGTCAAGGATATCACCGAGGTCACCAATCTGGAGGCCAGCCTTCGGCGGCAGATCGCGAAGCGGGGACATGTGGCAAAATATACCTTCGCCGATATCAAAGGGGAGAGTCCGGCGGCGACGGTGTGCGTCCAAAAGGCCCGGCGCATTGCCGGAATCGACAAGCCCACTCTGATTATCGGGGAGAGCGGCACCGGCAAGGAACTCTTTGCCCAGTCCATCCACAACGCCTCCAGCCGGGCCCGGTTTCCCTTTGTGGCCATGAACTGCGCGGCCATTCCCCCGACCCTGCTGGAGTCGGAGCTCTTCGGCTATGAGGAAGGAGCTTTTACCGGGGCGCGAAAGGGCGGCAAGGAGGGTCTGTTTCAGATGGCCCACCGGGGGACACTGTTTTTGGATGAGATTGGGGAGCTCTCTCTGCCCACGCAGGCCAAGCTCCTGCGGGTACTGGAGGAAAAGGAGGTCATGAAGGTGGGCAGCGGGGAGCTCACCAGTGTGGATGTGCGCATTATCGCCGCCACAAACCGGGACTTGAACGTCCTGACAGAGGAAAACGCCTTCCGCCTGGACCTCTACTACCGGCTGAATACCCTCACCATCAACATACCCCCTCTGCGGGAGCGCAGGCCGGATATCCTGCCGCTGGTTCAGGAGTTTCTCCGCCAGGAGCACAAGGAGCATATGCAGATTGATGGGGCGGTCCAGTCCTTTTTGACCCGGTACGCCTGGAAGGGCAACATCCGGGAGCTGCGCAACTGTGTGGAGTATATGGCCCACATTGCCAGCGGCCCCATCAGCGAACGGCACCTGCCCGACTATATCCGTACCCAGTACCGGCAGGCCGCCGCGGCCCGGGAAAAGGCGGAGGTACGTTTGGATATGATGAGCACCGCGGACCGTCAGGCGGCGGCAGATATCCTCTCTCTGCTGAAGCGCAGGCCCATGGGACGCCGTGCGCTCCTTCAGGTGCTGCTGGAGAACGGGGGATATATGACCGAATACCGCCTTCGGGCGATTTTAAGCAGTCTGAACCAGCTGGGGTGTATCAGCTTTGGCCGGGGGAGAAGCGGCTGCACCATCATGCCCGCTGGAGAGGCCTTAATGGAGGCGCTGCGGGGATAACCAACAAATCCCTGGCAGAAAGCGGGGGCTTCTGCCAGGGATTTGATTTGTTTGCCTTGAGATGGTGCCAGGACAGAGGGCAGTTACAGCTGGCGGAGCTGGAAGGAGCTGACCAGCTGGCGCAGTACACTGGCCTGAGCACTGAGCTCCTGGCTGGTGGCGGCGCTCTCCTCGGCTGTGGCGGAGTTGGTCTGGACCACACTGGTAATTTGTCCAATCTGATCCTGAATCTGCTCCACCGCTTCCGCCTGGGTCTGGGCATCGGCGGCAATCTCGTTGATGGTATCCACAATTGCGCGGGCCCCTGCTACGATTTGCTCCAGCTGCCGCGCGGTGGCGTCCGCGATGTGCGTTCCCTGATTCACCGCGGCGATGGAGCGTCCAATCAGCGCCGAGGTGGACTGGGAGGCCTCCGCGCTCTTGGCCGCCAGATTGCGGACCTCGTCGGCGACCACGGCGAAGCCCTTTCCGGCGGTTCCGGCCCGAGCGGCCTCAACGGCGGCGTTCAGGGCCAAAATGTTGGTCTGGAAGGCGATATCCTCGATGGTCTTGATGATTTTCTCAATCTCCTTGGAGCTGTCGGTAATTTCCTCCATGGCGGAAATCATTTCCTGCATCCGCTGGTTGCCCTCGGTCAGCTGAGTGTCCATACCGCCGACCTGCTCCCGTGCCTGTTGGACATTTTCGGCGGTCTGCTTGACACTATCCGTGACAGAGCGCATGGTTTCCTCCAGTTCCTCCACAGCGCTGGACTGCTCGGCGGAGCCGTGGCTGAGGGCCTGAGCGGCGGTGGACATCTGCTCCGCCCCGCCGGAGACATGCTCCGCGCTGGTCACAATCTGTCCAATCGTGGAGTTGAGCCTCTGGAGAATGTCGTTCAGAGAGGTGCGGATGGCGGCAAAGTCGCCCACATACTCCTGTGTAATCTGCGCCGTCAGGTCGCCGCCGGCGATGGCCTCCAGCAGATGGGAGATTTCTCCGATATAATTTTTCAGGCGGCCGATGGTGTTGTCAAAGCTATTGGACAAGACGCCGATTTCGTCGTCGGAGTCGATATCCGCCGTCATGGTTTCGTGGTGGTTCAATCCCAGGTCGCCCTGCTCTAGGGTCTGGGCCAGTATGGTCAGGCGGAAGAGGGGATAGGAGACCTTCTGCTTGATGTAGGCCCCGATAATCAGGATTCCAAGGATAATCAGCACCAGACCGGCCAGACAGGACAGCACAACGGTCAGAGCGATTTGCCGCGTGGCGGAGGACATGGAGATACCGGCGAAAATCAGGCCGTCAATCTGCCCGTCGGCATTGTAGGTGGGGACATAGGAGCAGAGGTGCTTTTCCCCTAAAATCGTGGCCTGCCCCACGTAGCTCTCCCCCTGCTGGAGCACAATTTGCGCAACCTCGCTGGAAAGACGTGTGCCGACAGCCCGCTGTCCATTCTGCTGTATGGTGGTGTAGGCCCGCTCATCCCCGTGGAAAATGGTGAACTCACATCCCATTTCCCGCTTGAGGGCATCCAGGAGGGCCGTTTTGTCGTCGTCCCCGGTATAGGAGGCCAGCTCATAGGCCAGTACGTTGGTGCCGCTGACGCATTCCTTCTGCATCATGGACATGGTGAGCCGGTAGAACATCAGAACACACAGCACGACTACCAGAACAATGCTCACGCCCAGCATGGCCGCAACCAGATTTCCCACCTTGCGGCCAATTCGTTTGCCCGACAGTTTATCATTTCTGCTGCTTGCGATAGGTGCCATTATCGTTCACTCCTAATTCGTTCTTGTATTTGTGCTCCATACAGGTTCCGTTCGAGCATGGCCAGTCAGCCGCCTAGTGCGCTGTGTCCACATACACGATGCTGGAATCCCCCTGCCGGGCCTGCTCCAGCACCGCCTGGGCCAGCTTCTGAAAGGACCCCCAAGAGGAGGTCGCCCCGGTGATTGCGTCAATGCCGTCTGCGCTCTGGCCCTCCAGGAGCTGGTTTGCGTAGTTGCGGGTATACTGGTTGGGATAGGTCCCGTTGCTGTGCAGCATGGTCTGCATATAGGCGTTGTCCCAGCTCTTGATAAAGCCGCTGGCGTTTTCTGCGTTGTACTCTACAGAGATAATGCGCCCGCCCTTTACCAGGATGGTAATATATTCTTTCCATCCAAAGTTGAACTCAGCGGCCTGGGCGGTATAGTAACCGTCCTGGAGGCCGGTGGGACTGCCGCAGGCGGTCAGCAGCGACGCCAGCAGCAGCAGGCTCAAAAGGATGACAGAAATCCGTTTCATATCCCTCACGGCTCCTTTAAGGTAAATTTTTGCACCTGGGCTTGGAGCGCCTCGGCCTCCCTGGACAGGGAGCCGCTGGACTGCTCGGTTTCCCCGGCGTTTTGCAGGTTGCGGTCCGCAATGGCGGAGATGGCGTCAATCCGTTCCTCCATGAGGGCTAGGGCCGCCTCCTGTCCCTGCACCGCCGTGGTCAGCTGGTCCGAGATGGCGCTGATTTGTGTGGAGACGTCGGAAATGGCGTGGAGGGAACCGGCGGTGTCGGCGGTCAGGGCCACGCCGGTCTCTATGATTGCCTGGGTGTTGCGGACCATTTCGGTGGCGCTTTGAGCGGCCTCCGCGCTCTTGGCCGCCAGCTGCTTGACCTCGTCGGCCACCACCGCGAAGCCCTTTCCGGCGGCTCCGGCCCGGGCGGCTTCCACAGAGGCATTGAGGGAGAGGATATTGGTCTGAAAGGCGATGTCCTCGATGTCCTTTGCGATTTTCGTGATCTGCATGGCGTTGGCGCTGATGTCGTCCATCGCGGAGGTTAAAGCCGCCATCTGCTCGTTGGCGCTCTGAATCCGCTGGGTAATCTCTGCGGTCTGGGCCCGGGTCTGGCCGCTGCTCTTGGTAACATCGGCCAGCCGCTCCTTGACGTGGGTTACCTCGTGGACCAGCGCATCGGCGGACTGGTTCTGCTCCAGGGAGGCCTGGTGGAGCTGTACGGACTGTCCGTTCAGCTGCTCCGCCATGTCGGTCAGGCGGGAGGCCGCCGCGTGGAAGCCGAGCAATGTCTCGTTCATGGACGCGGTAATGGTGAGCAGGCTGCTGCGAATCAGCACAAAATCGCCCTTGTAGTCCACTTGGGGCTCGGTGCGCACGTCGCCGGAGGCAACCTGTGTCAAAACCTGCTGGATGTCGGATATGTACTGTTTTACGATTTCGACTGTGGCATCCAGGGTCTGGGTCATGACCTGGAGTTCATCTCCAGTGTGAACGGGGAGTACCTCAGTGTGGAGGTCGCCGTTGGAGAGGGCTACCATACGTTCGGTTACGCGCTTTACCGGCTGAGAGATGGACCGGGACAGACGCAGTACCAGCAAAATGGACAGGACCAGGACCGCCAGAGTGGCCAAAACGGCCACCAGCATGGCCTTGTTGATAAAGCTGTTATAATCGGACTTGGGAATCTGAATAACCAGGGACCACTGGGTTCCCCGGATGGGGGAGAACGCGACCAGCATGAGCTCCCCGCCGATGGGAAATTCCGTGGCGCCGGTTTCGCCGGTGGTGACCCGGTCCACCGCGTCCTGGTTGCCGTCACTGAGCTGGGCCAACGTGCTCTGGTTCAGTGCGAGGGACTGGTCTGGGTGCCCGGTGACGATGCCCGTTTGGTTGACCATATAAGCCATACCGGTTTTTCCCAAATTGATGCTGCTGATAACATCGTTTAGCGTGTCATATTTATAGACGCCCACCACGTACAGGACCGTTTCCCCATTCTCCTTCACCGGCATTCCCATGGTAATGCCCAGCTTTCCCTGATAAAGGGTGGAGGCATCGGTGGTCAGATTGTCCGTCTCCCGCAGGAGTGTGAAAAAGCCGCTGTCCAGGCTCTCCGGCGCGCCGTCAATGCCCTGCACCAGACGCCCGTCCAGGCTGTACAGGGCGATGGTGTAAAGCTCGTAGATTTCAGCGGCCTCCACCAGCACCGCAGCACGGCTTTCCCGTGTTGCCGCAGCATCCAAACGGGGCGTCCCGGCCCCGTCCGGCTCCGCTGTGAGGACAGGGTCCAATCCGGGGTCGCTGGCAATGGTCATCATGCGGTCCGCCAGCATATGTATGTTGGCCTCGACGGTCTTGGCGGACTGCCGGGCCATGGGCTGAAGGCTGTCCAGCAAAATGCTGTTGGCCAGCGACTGCATGGAAAGGGCCATAAACACGCAGCATATGACCACCAAAATCAGAA
Organism: uncultured Flavonifractor sp.; assembly: GCA_910585415.1. Taxonomy (GTDB): domain Bacteria; phylum Bacillota; class Clostridia; order Oscillospirales; family Oscillospiraceae; genus CANAAV01. The sequence goes on along the minus strand of CAJUDT010000010.1, from coordinate 20,690 downwards.
TATTAAGGATGGTACTCCTTAATATCCTTCGGTTTAGACTTCCTCTCATCTCCCGACCGGCGCGGGGGCTTGTTCGTAGTTTTGTCACGTTCCGATCGCTCCTTATCCCGATGATTTTTGTCTATAAGCAGAATAAAAGCCGCTCATTCCACCAGACAGAAAGGGACTGCTGTACAGAACTGGCGGACGATTGACTTTCATTCAGTATACCACAGATTCCCTGTAAAGGGAAGTGTTTTTTGCCAGGAAACAGGGGATGTTTCACACAGCCTGTACAGATGCTTAAAACTGAATCTTTTGAACGTTTTGGATGGTTAAAGATGAATTTTTATCGGAGAAACGGGAAATTTACCACCATTCCAGCAATTGAACGGACGGTCATTTTTTCAAACTGAACGGCTCAAAAAACGCCGTATGGCGGGGCGGGCCATGGGTTTGCTTGTTGAGCGGTTAATGGCCGGTTTCGGTGTAAAATATGGTTGTCATCCGCCCTATAGTCTGGTAAAATAGGGGCGCAAAAACATGGATTAGAGAAGGCAATGTCATTAAGTTAAGCCCCACCCCCCGCCGCTAAGGGCCAAATTACCCAGTCTGGCCCTTAATGGCGGGGCCTATTTACTCTGATTTATTAAGCTAATCGCCGACTTTCTTGACATTTCAAAAAGCTTATGTGGCAGCCTGAAAAAATGGGGGGCGGGTTTTACTTACCCGCCCCCCTCGGTCACCATATTTTTTGAAAACGTCCGTTTTTGCGGCTCAAAACGGACGTTTTCCCAAAAGAAAAGCCGGCTTAACTTAACGGAATAAAAAACAGGCAAAACAGCAAATGGTGTTTTGAAAATTTGACAAGCCTTGCATATGTGTAAAAAAACAAGATAATTCCTCATTTTAAGTAATAACACAGCCTGCCCCAGAATCTCAACTTGTCCGGACTGTGTATTAAAAACCAATCCTGTGAATTTTTCGGGATGGTCATTTTTTGAAAATTTTGACAGAAAGTCAACCGTAAAGTTGAGAAAAAATAATACTTTCAACGCATCTTTGCAATGCACTAAAAGTTATCCAAAATATATGCGGAAAGCAACATTTAAAAATGTAACAAACCTATAAGATGTAAAATGATTGGGGAGTTATCCATACTCTATATCGGTGGTACGTTTTACTGTTTTGCCCAATTCGTATATCATCTATTTCAAATTAGATATTAATTTTTGAAATTCTATATTGACAAATAATTTGTTCTATGATACTATTTTCTCGAGGCGATGATTGTATGGCGAAAGTAATTTCTGAATGCCCATCCTGCGGGGGAGCATTGAAAATTGCGGTTTTGCGCTGCTCAGACTGTGGGATGGAACTGCACAATGACTTTCAGCGAGGTCCTTTTGATTCCTTAACTGCTGACCAAACAGAATTTCTTATTTCCTTTTTGAGGCAACGGGGCAAAATGAGTTCTTTACAGGAAGAACTTGGAATTTCTTATCCAACAGCTAAGAAAAAGTTAGATGATCTATTGACCGTGTTAAAGTTAGCAGATAACATTGTGCAAGTAGAGAAAGAGAAGGAGCTCGTTGATATGTCAGACTGGTTTATTCCAAAAGACAGTAACAAGGCATCAGATATTATCAAGAAAATGCTTATAGAGAACGGAGGACGGGCAATCGTCCATACTGCGCAAGGATTACCCCGTGAGATTCGTGTTGCGCCAGATGGTATTTCTTTTCTTTGTAAGGAACTCCCTATTAAGCCACCCTATAAATATGAAGTTTTTGATAAGATTGTAGATCTTTTGATTTCTCAAGGAGGGCGTGCCAAAAAGGGAAACGGACGACATAAACTTGGAGCTCCAGATTGCAATGAAACAACAGTTGTTGGATTCATAGGTTATAATTATTTTCATTATGATACAGGAAAGTCTGTTCCTGATCCCGTATTTGTGCTGGCTGCTGTTTTAGAGTGGGCCGGAATTGCCAGCAACGAACGTGGAGAATTAGTATTGACTACCAATTATCAAGAGAAACTCCGTGCCGCAACTGAAGGGAGATAAAAATTAATGTTCAAATTTTTGGTAGGATTCTTCTTTGGCTTCATTCGAGGGCTATTGAAAAATGATTTTTAATAGAGTACTCCTCATAAATATGAATAAGCCAGAAGGTAAAGTACCCACCCCTCAGAAATGGGGGTGGGTACTTTTTCACACTGTGCAAAATCCTTAACTTAATGACATTGATTAGAGAAGGAGCGTAATTTGTATGGAGCATAATCGCCCCAGGGGCCGGGAGAAGCATGTGACCGGTCCCGGCAAGACAGTAGAGAAGCGCGGCGAGGGCCTGGGCGCCGGCCCGGTCGGGGACGCAGGCGGATACAAGGACCGCAAACAGCAGGGGAGGGGCTCCGGCACCCGTGCGGGCGGCGGGGGCGGCATGAAGCTGATTGTCCTGCTGCTGGTGGCGCTGCTGGGCGGCGGCGGAGGTCTGACCGCGCTGCTGGGAGGACAGTCCAGCGCGCCGTCCTCGAACGGCGGGCAGACCTCTGGACAGCAGCAGACCCAGGGCGGCGGCATTCAATGGAGCGCGCTGCTGGGCGGGCTGAACGGCGGCAGTGTTTCCTCTGGCTGGCAGAGCGAGCCCAACACAGGGAAATTGAACACCTCCGTTGCCCCCGGCGCGCGGGATAAGTACACCAAGCTGCTGGGCAATGGCCGGGACACGGCTACCATCATGGTCTACATGTGCGGCACGGACCTGGAGTCCCGCAGCAGCATGGGCACCTATGACCTTCAGGAGATGCTGGACGCCCAGTTTGGCAGTGAAATCAACCTTCTGGTCTACACGGGGGGCTGCAAGGGCTGGAAAAACAATGCCGTCAGCAGCTCCGCCAACCAGATCTGGCAGGTCAGAGACGGCCGGATGCTCTGCCTGGAGGACGACCTGGGCAGTGTCTCCATGACAGACCCCAGGCCCCTGTCCGGGTATATTCAATGGTGCGCCGCCAACTATCCCGCCAGCCGGTACGAGCTGATTCTCTGGGACCACGGCGGCGGCTCGGTCAGCGGCTATGGGTACGACGAAAAATTTGCCTCCAGCGGCTCCATGGACCTGGCGGGGCTGGACGCCGCCCTCAAGGCCGGAGGGGTGAAATTCGACTTCATCGGCTTCGACGCCTGCCTGATGGCCACGGTGGAGACGGCTCTGACCATGGCCCCCTACGCGGATTATCTCATTGCCTCGGAGGAGACGGAGCCGGGTGTGGGCTGGTATTACACCGACTGGCTCACCGCCTTCGGCGCGGACCCCTCTATGCCCACCGTTCAGATTGGAAAGAACATCGTGGACAGCTTTGTGGAAACCTGCGCCCAGAAATGCCGGGGGCAGTCCACCACCCTGTCCGTGGTGGACTTGGCGGAGCTGGAGGTCACCTTGCCCGACGCGCTGGCGGAGTTTTCTCAGTCCACCGTCAAGCTGCTTCAGAGCAAGCAGTTCCAGACTGTCGCCAACGCCCGCAGCGGGGCGAGAGAATTTGCCCGGTCCAGCCAGATTGACCAGGTGGATTTGAGCCATCTGGCCCAGAATCTGGGCACCCAGGAGGGGAAAGCTCTGACGGATATCCTGCAAAGCGCGGTAAAATACAACCGCACGTCCTCCGACATGACCAACTCCTACGGCCTGTCCATCTACTTCCCCAGTCAGAAGCTCTCTATGGTGGACCGGGCGGCGTCTACTTACCGGCAGATTGGCATTGATGAGACATATACCCGCTGCATCCGGCAGTATGCCAGTATAGCCGCCAGCGGGCAGGCCGCTTCCGGCGGAACGTCCTCGCCGCTGCCCGCGCTGCTGGGGACTTCTGGCGGGAGCCTTGGCGCGGACATGGTTTCCGCGCTGCTGGGGGAGTTCCTCAACGGCGGCTTTGGCCGTGTTGCCGGCCTCACCGGGGACAACACCGGCTTTTTGAGCGACCGGGCGATGAGCGACGCGGATATGGTGCAATATTTGGAGGAAAACCGTTTCTCCGTCGGTGCGATGCTCTGGCAGGACGGACCGGACGGTGTGCCGGTGCTTCGGCTGGACGAGGAGCAGTGGGCGCTGGTGCAGGCCCTGGAGCTGAATCTGTTCTACGACGACGGGGAGGGTTATATCGACCTGGGCTTGGATACCGTATATGAATGGGATAACAGCGGCGGCTTGCTGGGGAAAAACGACGGCACATGGCTGGCCGTCAATGGACAGCCCGTGGCCTATTACCATACTGCGACGGTGGATGACGGGGACAGCTATACCATCACAGGCCGGGTGCCGGTGCTGTACAACGGCACCCGGGCGGAGCTGATTTTAGTGTTTGACAGCGAGACGCCGTATGGCTACGTGGCGGGCGTCCAGACTGTTTACCACAGCGGCGAGACGGACACAGCCGCCAAAAGTCAGACCGGCCTCCAGCCCGGCGACACCCTGGAGTTTTTGTGCGATTACTACAGCTACGAGGGGGACTATCAGGACAGCTATCTTCTGGGGGAGCCCCTGACGGTCACCGGCGAGGCGCTGGTAATCAGTGACGTCCCCCTGGAGGGCCGCACACAGGCTACGTACCGTTTCACGGACCTGTATGGTCAGCACTATTGGACTCCGGCAATCCCGGAGAACTCCGGTTGAAGTTGAAAAAAGCGCTGTACCGCAGGTTTGGATTGGTCCTGCGGTACAGCATAAACAATTCGGGGCTGTGTCGATACAGCCCCGAATTGTTCTTTATCCGATTTTTGAAACGGTGTTCTGCTCCTGATAGTGGGTGTGAAGGAGCTCATGGGCCTTGTGGGACAGGGGAGCGGTAAAGAAGCGCTCATAGATGGCCTTGATTTCCGGGTTCTCGTGGCTTTTACGCAGGGGAAGGCTGGCGTCCAGGCGGTACAGGGCGTCAATACGCTTTTGCCGCAGGGCGTTGTCGGTGCCGATGGGCTGTCCGCCGCCGCCGATGCACCCACCGGGACAGGCCATGATCTCCAGAAAGGCGTACTCATGCGCCCGCTTGAGCAGCTCATCCGCGTTTTTCAGGGTGTGGGCCACCGCTACCTTTAAGGGGGTGCCGTTCAAATCAATCACGGCCTCCTTGATGCCGTCAAAGCCCCGGACCGCCTCAAATTCCAGCTTTTTCAGGGTCTTTCCGGTGTAGAGCTCATAGGCGGTGCGCAGGGCGGCCTCCATGACGCCGCCGGTGGCTCCGAAAATAGCCCCCGCGCCTGTGGCGGTGCCCAAGGGGGAGTCAAATTCGCTCTCGGGCAGGACCTTCAATTCCAGACCCTCATAACGAATGAGCTTGGCCAGCTCCCGCGTGGTGAGCACATAGTCCACATCCTGATACCCGTCCCGGCCCAGCTCCGGCCGCCGGGCCTCAAACTTCTTGGCGGTGCAGGGCATGACCGACACCGACACGATATCATGGGGGTCCCAACCCATCTGTTGGGCATAGTAGGTCTTGACCACCGCGCCGAACATCCCTTGGGGGCTTTTGGCGGTGGAGAGGTGCTCCATCAACTCCGGGTGGTGCTTTTCCACAAACGTCACCCAGCCGGGGGAGCAGGAGGTGATGAGCGGCAGCTTCCCGCCCTTGTTCAGCCGCTCCAGAAGCTCGCTGCCCTCCTCCATGATGGTCAAATCGGCGGCGAAATTGGTGTCAAAAACCTTGTCAAAGCCCAGCATCCGCAGGGCGGTGGTCATCTGGCCGGTGACAATGGCCCCCGGCGCAAAGCCGAACTCATCCCCCAGAGCCACCCGGACCGAGGGGGCCACCTGGACCACCACATGTTTGGCGGGGTCCTGAATGGCACGGCGGACGGCGGCGGTGGAGTCCTCCTCCACAATGGCCCCCACAGGGCACACCAGGGAACACTGACCGCACAGCACGCAGTCCGTCTCAGCCATGGGCAGGTCAAAGGCGGTGGTCACCCGGAAGCCGGCGGAGCGGCCCGAATAGGTCAGGGCGGCAATCCCCTGGACATCCCGGCAGGTCTTGACGCAGCGGCCACATTTGACACACTTGGCCGGGTCCCGAACAATGGAAGGATTGTCCACCCGCAGGGGCTCACTGCTGGAGATATCCGGCAGGTCGGGTACCAGCAAATTGAACCGGCGGCACAGGGTCTGCAATTCGCAGTTCCCGCTGCGGGCACAGCTGAGGCAGTTCTGTTTGTGGTCGGCAAGCATCAGCTCCAGTATGCCCACCTGGGCGTCGTAGACCTTCTGGGTGTCGGTAAAGACCTCCATGCCCTCGCTGACCGGGGTGGTGCAGGAGGTCTGGAGCTTCCGCTGACCCTTGACCTCCACCACGCAGAGGCGGCAGTGGGCCTTGGACTCCTGGTCGTGGTGGTAGCACATGTGAGGAATGTCAATGCCCAGCTGGCGGGCGGCGTCAATGAGCAGGGTGCCTCCCTCCACCTCCAGGGGCATGTTATTGATTTTGATATGGACCTTGCTCATCGGATAGCCACCTCCTGTTTTACGGCAAATACTTCGGGAAAATGGGCCGCCGCCGACAGCAGCGCCGATTGGGCCGACTCGCCCAGGCCGCACAGGGAGGCTCCGCACATGATGTTGGCAAACTTCAGCATCGTGTCCACGTCCTTCTGTGTATGGGTCCCGGCGGCGATTTTGTCCAGCAGAAGGGTGATATGCCGGTTGCCCTCCCGGCAGGGGGTACACTGGCCGCAGCTCTCATGGCTGAAAAATTCCTGGGTCATGCGTAAAAAGCCGATGACCGAGGTGCGCTTGTCCACCACCAGCACCGCGCCGGAACCGATGGCCGTGAGCCCCGCCTGTTTCATATCCTGATAGGTATAGGGGGTGTCCAGCTGTGCCGGAGCGGCCACCCGGCCGGAGGCCCCGCCCAGCTGAACCAGCTGGAGCTCCTGTCCCTGGGTGACGCCTCCGGCCAGCTCGATGATCTCCCGGATGGTGGTGCCAAAGGGAATCTCAAACACACTGGGGCGGTTCACGTTGCCGGAGACGGAAATCATTTTGGTACCGGGGCACTCCGGGGTACCCTGTTTTTTATAAAACCCCTCGTCGTCCAGGAGCACGTTGGGCACCAGGGAGAGGGATTCCACGTTGTTGACGCAGGTGGGCAGATGGAACACGCCGCACTGCTTGATGTAGGGGGGCTTCATTCGGGGACGGCCCGCCTTGCCCTCCACCGACTCAGACAGGGCGGAGCCCTCGCCGCACACATAGGCCCCTGCGCCGGAGTAGAGGTGAATGCGGTAATTGAGACCGGAGTTCAAAATGTTCTCCCCCAGGTAGCCCGCCTCCTGGCACTGGCGGATGGCATTCTGTATCAGGGGGCGCAGGTGGGCGTATTCCTCCCGCAGGTAGAGGTATCCGTTGTTGGCGTTCACCGACCAACCGGCGATTATCATGCCCTCCAGAACCTGGAAGGGGTCATTGCGCAGAAGCTCCCGGTCCTTGAAGGTGCCCGGCTCCCCCTCGTCGGCGTTGCACACCACGCACTTGTCGGGGGCGATGACGTCCCGTGCCTGGGTCCACTTGCGGCCCATGTCGTAAGCCGCGCCGCCCCGGCCCTGGATGCCGTTGGCACTGAGCAGGGCTGCAATGTCATAGCCGTCCATGGCCAGCGCCCGGCGCAGGGCCTGAAAGCCCCCGTGGGCCTCGTAGTCCGTCAGGCTCCAGGGGTCATACTGCCCGAACCGCCGGGAGATAAAGGATACTGTCTTTCCCATGCTTCCCTTCCTCCCTTAATCCAGCTGCCGGAGCATATCCAGAATGCGCTCCCGGCTGGTGAGATTCCCGTAGACTGCCCCGTTGACCCGCACGGCGGGGGCCACGTCGCAGGCCCCAAAGCAGGGCACCCGCTCGATGGTGAACCGCCCGTCGTAGGTGACCTCCCCCAGGCCGATGCCCAGGATGTTTTGCAGGGTGTCCAGCAGGCTGTCGCTGTCGTTGACCCGGCAGGGGGCGCTGCTGCACACCTCCAGGGGGTACTTGGCCCGGGGCTTGTCGTACAGGGCGGCGTAAAAGGTGATAACGTCATAGACCTGTGTGAGCTTCAAGCCCAGTTTTCGGGCCGTATAGGCCGCCGCAGAGCGGGAAATGTACTTCCGCTCTCCCGCCGCCTGAATGTCCAGCAGGATGCCCACCAGCTGGGTGGAGTCCCCGCCGTGGGACAGGATGATTCCGTCGATCACCGCCATCCCCTCCGGGGTCAGGGTATCCGGCGTTGGATCAAATGGTTTCATCTTGTTCGCTCCTTTCTGTGAATGAGATGGGTGATATGTACACTTATGAGAACCTCTGAACAAAAACATCATATCATAGCGTGTTCAGAAGTCAAGGGAAGCAAAAAATATTTTTTAATGAATAAAAAATTTTTAATTATAAGCCGTATTTCTGTTTTTTGCGGGCGACTGTGGATTGGTTGACCCCCAAATATTTCGCCGCCCGGTAGGTGCTGCCGAACCGCCGGAGGGCCTGAGCCAGCACCGCCCGTTCGCACTGCTCCAGATAGGCGGACAGGGAGAACTCCGCGTCCTCCATGGAAACCGGCCACTCCCCGGAGAGGGGGAGCTCTCCCACGGCCGCCGGGGTCAGACTGCCGCCGGATATCAGATTGTCCGGGGCCTGATAAATCTCTACCGTGCCCGCCGAGCTGGTAATCACCAGACGCTCCACCACATTGCGCAGCTCCCGCACATTCCCCGGCCAGTCATAGGCAAGAAGCTGGTCGAATACCCCCTGAGTAAACACCTTGGTGCGGCCATACTTTTGGCCGAACTGCTCCAGAAACCGCAGGGCAAGGGGAATGATATCCTCCCGGCGCTCCCGCAGGGGCGGGAGGTTCAGGGGGACCACCGACAGGCGATAGTACAGGTCCGCCCGGAAGCGTCCCGCGTCCACCAGCGCCTTCAAATCCTGATTGGTGGCGCAGAGCAGGCGGAAATCCAACGTCTGTTCCGTCACCGCCCCCAGGCGCTTGCTCCGCCGGGACTCCAGCAGCCGCAGGAGCTTTCCCTGGAGGGCCAGGGGGAGGGAGTTAATCTCATCCAAAAAAAGGGTGCCTCCGTCGGCCCGCTCCACCAGACCGGGCCTGCCGGTGTTCAGGGCCCCGGTGAAGGCCCCCCGCTCGTAGCCGAAGAGCTCCGCCTCCAGCAGGTTTTCCGGCAGAGCGGCACAGTTGATTTCCACCAGCTCCCGGTTCGAGCGGGGGCTGTGGCTGTGGAGATATTGAGCCAGCACCTCTTTCCCTGCCCCGGTCTCCCCGGTGAGCAGCACTGTGGCGTCCACCTGGGCCAAATGCCCAGCCAGGGCCAGCAGAGTACGCATGGCGGGGCTTTCGGCCACCACCTCCGCCGGGGCGGGGGTCACCGACGCCCCAGTGTACAGGTCCACACAGCTGCTGTCCTCCACCAGAAGGGCGGTCTGGTATCGCCGGGTCATTTCCTCCAGGCGGGTGGTTTCCACCAAAACATAGACCACATCCCCCATGTTGTCAAAGATAGGCGTGGCGGTGGCTAACTGCCGGTAGCGCAGGCCCTTGGGGGTGACGACGGTGTTGATGATGGTCAGCTGCTGCTTCTGCTCCAGGGCAGAGGCCCCCACACTCTTGGAAACCTGCCCCTCCGGCACAAGCTGGAAGGTGTTGAGCTGGAGAATATCCTCCCGGTCGGCCTCCACCATGTCCAAGAAGGCCCGGTTACAGTAAATGTAGTTACCCGCGTGGTCCAGGATGTAAATGCCCTGACTGAGGTTGTCGAATGCGACCTCCCAAAAGCTGTTCTGCTCCATGGAGCTCCCGCCTCTCAAATGTGATGTTGTGGGTACTATGATAGCAGAAAACGGGACCTTTCTCAATAAGGGCACAGGCCGGCAGCCGGAATGGCCACCGGCCTGTGTGGTTTCGGTGTTGGAAAAATCAGTCCTCGGCGTACTTTTTGTCGTTAATCAGCAGAATCAGCCCTGCGGCGAGGAAGGCCAGCACCACAAATACGCCATAGGCCCCGGCCAGGGAACCGGTGAGGGCGATGGAGACAGCCAGCACACTGAAACAGCACACCCGGATGATGGAAATACAGGGATTTACCAGAGAATAGATTTTGGCAAAATTCCGGTGGCCGTACACGGTGGACACCAGGGAGACCGGCCAGTTGGCGTTGCCGCCGATGGCGATGCCGATCATGAACACCGAGATATACAGACAGGCCCGGTTGGGAATCAGGTTGAAAATAATTGCCACAGCATACCACACGCCATAGATGGCGGTGGCAATGCGGGTGGTCAGCTTCTGGTCCAGCACGCCCCAGAGGTAGCTGCCGACCACACCCACCACGGCGCAGATGCTCATGGTGCCCAGGGCTTCCTCCTGAGTCAGGCCCAGAGAGGTCATGCGGGGTACCAGCTGGCTCATGATGCCCACCGTGACCAGCATATACAGGCCAAGACCGATGCTGATGAGCCAAAACTCCTTGGTTCGCACCAGCCTGCTGTAAGTCCAGGGGCTCACATAGGAGTTGGACTCCTGCCGGTAGGCTTCCATCTCGTCGGGGGACATAGGGACATTGTCCGGGGTAGCTCCCGCTTCCTCCGGGTTGTTTTTCATGAAGAGGCTCCACACGGCCACCAGCAGCATGAACACGCCAATAATGGCGGTGGCCGCACCCATGCTGGCTTTAGCCGAAATGAAGGAAAGGATGATGACGAAGGTTGCAGAAGAGAGATTGTTGCCCATGGTGGCCCAGCCCAGAGCCAAGCCCTTTTTCCTGGGAAACCAGGAGGACAGGTATGCGCCGCCCGCGATCCAGGCGTATACATTGCAGGTAATCATAATCAGTGTGTAGGAAATGGCGTACTGAGTCACAGATTGCACATTGCCGTACCAGATGTAGGCAAGGCCACCGATGACCAGAGAAATCAGCGCGGTCAGCCTTGCACCCTTCTTATCGCAGAATATACCAAACAAAAACATCGCCGCAATGCTGATTAGGCCGCTGATGGTGCCGACGTTCAGCAGCGCGGCCTGGTCCCAACCGTGGACTTCTGCCATATAGGGAATGACAATATTGGGGCCGTCTGAGGATGTACCGTTTTGCAGGTAGAGCATAACGCCCACGAATACCACCATGAGCCAGCCCTTTGAGCCAAAGTTGCTCTTTGCGTCTGTGCTGAGGTCGGTTTTGCTTTTTCCCTTGGGTGCCGCCATAAAGGAACCCTCCCGTACCTTATTTTTCATTTACTTTTTGACGTTTTTTCGCTATAATAGCGGTGAGAAACTGGAAAGGAGCGGGGACCATGGAGCTGCGCCAGCTGCAATACTTCACCGCCGTGGCGGAGACACTGAACTTCAGCCGCGCCGCTGAAATTTTATACATCTCCCAGCCTGCCCTGAGCCAGCAGATTGCCGACCTGGAGCGGGAACTGGGGGTCCTCCTGCTCCAGCGGAGCAAGCGTGCGGTATCCCTCACCCCCGCCGGGGCCCTCCTGCTTCAGGAGGCCAAAAAGCTGCTTTATCAATCGGAGAAGCTGGCTCCCCTCATTCGCTCTCAAGAGCAGGCCCACAGCTCCGACCAGGAGCTGGTCTTGGGTGTGGACAAGTGCGTGGATTTGAGCAATTCCCCTCTGTACCGAAGCCTGCTGACCGAGTCGGTGTACGCTCTGCGCCAGCAGATTCCCAGCCTGCGGCCCATTTTTCGGGTGTGCGAGCCCCCGGATTTGATGAACGCCCTGGATATGGGCACCATCGACCTGGGCTTCTTCCGCAGTGAGTGCCCGGTTTTGAAAAACAGGGGCCATATCCGCCTGGAGAGCCGGGCGCTCTATCGGGACGAAATGGTTCTGCTCCTGCGCAGCGGCCATCCGCTGGAGGATTCTCCCGAAGTTGTCCGCGCTGTCCTGAAGCAGCGGGGCCTCTACCTGCTCAAGCAGGAGATGATTGGAATGAGCCAGATTCTGCGCATTCTGGGAGATCTGGACACACAGCCCCAGATCCGTTTCTGCGAGAATCAGGATGTCATGCTGCTTACCGCCGAGAGCGGCGAGGGGGCCGCGGTGCTCCCTCTGGCCATTGTCCAGGGGATGCGCAACCCGGAGCTGCAATGCCTACACTTCCGCACGCCTGCGGCGGCCTGCTACTTCCTGGCCGCTTGGCGGGAGGACAACCCCAATACGTTGATTTCAGAAATCGTGGAGATGCTGGCGGAAAAGTTCGCTGAAATCTGAATTTGGGTGCAGAAAGCGCCGGGAGCCGCCTTGTGCAGGCTCCCGGCGCGGGTTTTGTTCCAGCGCTTGGGGCGTGCCGGTGAGCGGGGGAACGCGTCGTGCCCTTCCAGGATTGGAATAGCAGAGAGATTGCAGCGCTGTGGAAATTCTTTTGCTTCGTTTTCGTTGAGGAAACAGAATCAGCCTACGTTGGTCAGACCGCCGTCTGGGTAAATGGTGGAGCCGGTGACGAAATCCGAGGCGGCGGAGGCCAGGAAGATGGCCGGACCCTTGCAGTCGTCGGGGTAGCCGATGCGCTTGGCGGGCATGGCGGCGGCGATGTTGTTGCGGGCGGTCTCATCGTCGGGCAGCAGACCCACCATCATGGGGGTGTAGGTGATGGTGGGGCCGATGGCGTTGACCTGAACGGTGGGGCCCAGGTCGGAGGCGTAGGCCTTGGTGAGCATTTCCACCGCGCCCTTGGTGGCGCAGTAGCCTACGTTGCCCATGCCGCCGTTGCCCACAGCCCGGATGCCCCGGACAGAGGACAGGTTGATAATTTTGCCGTGGACGTTGTTATCCTTAAAATATTTTCCAAAGTGCTTGCAGGTGAACATGATGGATTTCACATTGGCGTTGAACATATCGTCCCACACATCGGAGGGGAACTCGGTGCCGGGGAACTTCTTGTTAAAGCCCTGGGAGTTCACCAGAATGTCCACGGTGCCCATCTCCGCCACGGCGGTGGCCAGCAGGTGTTCCACGTCGGCCTCCTGACCGGCGTCGCCCACACAGTAGAGGATGTCCAGGCCGGTCTTGTCCTTAATCTCCTGCTGGGCCCGCTTCAGGGAGTCCTCCTTGCGGGAGGAAATCATCACCTGCGCGCCCGCCTCGGCCAAGCCCTCCGCAATGGCCTGACCGATGCCGCCCGCGCCGCCGACCACGACGGCCTTCTTGCCGGTCAAATCAAACAGATTGGTCATGAAAATTACTTCCTTTCCAAAGTTTATCCGATTTTCTGGAGATTAAATGGCTGCTTACTTCTGCTCCGGGGGCACCAGGCAGACCAGCATCTGACAGGTGACGGAGCCGTTATTTTGAATCCCCTTCTTGGTGAAGGGACCGCAGTGGAAGGAATCCCCGGCATGGAGGGTGGTCTTGGTGCCGTCCTCCACCTCAAGGTCCATCTCGCCCTCAATGATGTAGTAGATGGACTCCAGGGGGTTGCCGCCGAACTCACAGCCGCCGCCGGGCAGGAAGTGGGACAGGCCCATAATCATCTTGCCGTCGTTGACGTCCTGGGGGTTGTGCAGGCGGGTGGGGCGCATATCATAGTGCCCGGGGGCCTCATAGAAGGTGGCCTCGTCCTTGCGTACGATTTTATAGCTCATGATGCAGACTTCCTTTCCTCAAATACATCCGGGTCAGTCAATGCCCAGCTCTTTGCGTACCTTTGCGCCGTCGAAAGCGGGTATGCCCAGCAGCTCCCGCGCCTCGGCTGGGGTAGCGGGGGTGTTGCCGTAGGCTTTTACGGCGTTGACCGCCCGTTCCACCAGCATGTGGTTGTCGGCCATGATCTTTTTGCCGTTCTCGTCCACACCAAAGACCACATTGTCCTCCATGCCCACCCGGATGTGGCCCCCCAGAGCCAGAGCGGCGAACATGATGGGCAGATGGCCCTTGCCGATGCCGAAGGCGGACCAGGTGGAACCAGCGGGGATATGGTCCTTCAGGTACATGAGGTTCTCCACCGTGGCGGGCATTCCGCCCAGCACGCCCAGGCAGAACTGATAATGGCAGGGGGTGGGCAGGTGGCCCTTTTTCACAAAATAGTCGGTGATACCCAGCATACCGGCGTCAAAAATCTCAATTTCCGGCTTGATGCCCCGCTCCATGTACAGGTCGCCCAGCTTCTCCAGAAACTGAGGGGTGTTCAGAAACACACCGCCGGGCATCCAGTTGAAGGAGCCCGCATCGTAGGAGCCCATCTCGATACCGGCCAGCTCCTTATGGTGGGCCATGCGTTCCTCGTCGGTGGCGGGGTGCTGGGGGGAGGCGCCGGAAGAGGTGCAGTTGATGACCACGTCGCAGTCCTTATGGCTGCGGATGAGGCGGATGGTCTCCCGGAATTTTTCCAGATCCATGGCCCCCAGGCCATCGTCGGCCCGCATGTGCAGATGGACCACGGCGGCCCCCAGCTTCCAGGCGTCATAGGCCTCGTTGGCAATCTGCTGGGGCGTCTCGGGAATTTTGTACCCCGCAGGGGTAACTGCGCCTGTCAGGGCGGCGGTGATGATTGTCTTTGCCATTGGTGTTTCACTCCTTTTTGGGGAGAGAGGGAGGCTCAACCTTCCTCTCCCTCCTTCTTGGGACGGTAGGGCTTTACGGGCTTCTGAGCGAAGGGGTTTGTCTCCTGACCGGCCTCTACCTTCTTGAACCAATCGGCAGCTTTCGCCGGCATCTGAACCCAGGACTCGGCGGTCTGGGGGGCCTCCATGTCGCGGGTGGCATAACGCCAGTCGTTAACACGGCTGATGTACTTCTCGTCCTGCTGGGCGGAGTTCTCGTCTCCCAGATCCCCGGCGGCGATGCGCAGGAGGGAGGCGTACTGCTCACTGACGGTGTGGAGCTTCAGGTCGTTGACCAGCAGCTGCTTCAGGGGGCGCTTGGCCAGATTGGACATAATGGTCCGGTTTTCGTAAGACATCTTTTTCCACATCCGGGCGATCTCCCAGGCCCGGTCCATGACCTTGTCCTTAGCCACCACTTCGCTGACCATGCCATGGTCCAGCATGTCCTGGGCGGTGAACTGGCGGGTGGTCATCATGTAGTAGTTGCCCCGCTTGGTGCCGAAGTAGTGCTGGCACATCAGACCCATGCCGTCGCCGGGAACCAGACCGCCCTGGGCGTGGGGAACCTCCATCTTGCAGTCGTCGCTGCAAATGGTCACATCGGAGAGGAAGGCGGAATCCCAGTGGAAGCCGGGACCGGGCACCGCGCCGATGGTGGGAACGTCCAGATCAAATACCATATTCTTGATAAGGTTGGTGTCGTCAAAATACTGGTGCTGGAAGCGCTGGGTGGGCAGCTCGGAGTAGGTTTCCCAGCCGTCGGGGTCAGACTCGATCATCCAGGTGTCGCCGATGTGGGTGAAAATAATGATCTCATTTTTGAAGTCCAGGGAGAGGATGCGGACCAGCTGGCTGATTGCCCGGTGGGACATGCCGCTGTGGTGCATGGGGCCGTCCTTGGTTTTCCAGGTCACCTGAAGAATGCCGTCCTCCCGGTACAGGTCGGCGAAATCCTTAAACCACTCTTTGTACTCGTCCAGCTGGGGCAGCTTCACATAATCGGCCATCGGGGTTCCCATAATCATTACCTCCAAAAATTTTTATGTAGGGGATGTGTTCTTCCGTCCCTAGTGGGATGCTCTGGGGACAGTATAAAACAGGGTTTCCTTTTTGTGAAATACCGAGAAATAATAAACAGAACGGGGAGTTATCAGAAAATTCGATTATTCCGCCCGGAAGATGCCGGCAGCGCCCATGCCTCCGGCGATGCACATGGTTACCAGGGCGTACCTCCTGCCAGTGCGGCGCAGGTGGGAAATGGCCTTGCAGGAGAGCACCGCGCCGGTGGCTCCCAGCGGGTGCCCCAGGGCCATAGCTCCGCCGCAGGGGTTGACCTTGGCCGGGTCCATGCCCAGCTCCTTGATACAGGGGCCCGCCTGGGCGGCAAAGGCCTCGTTGAGCTCAATCACATCCATATCCTGCACGGTGAGGCCGGTATATTCCATTACCTTGGGCACCGCGTAGATGGGGCCCAGACCCATGTAGGCCGGGTCCAGCCCGCCCACGCAGAAGCCCAGGAAAGAGGCCAGGGGCGAAATGCCCAGGGAGCGGGCCTTTTCCCGGCTCATGAGCACCAGGAAGGCCGCGCCGTCGCTGGTCTGAGAGGAAGTGGCGGCGGTGACTCGCCCGTTTTCCCGAAAACAGGGCTTCATGGCCGCGAGCTTTTCCATGCTGGTGTCCCGGCGGATGCCCTGGTCCTTGTCGAATACCATCTCATTGCCCTCGGCGTCCAGGCCGGGCAGGGGGATAATCTGCTCGTCAAACCACCCGGCGTCCTGAGCGGCGGCGGCCTTCTGGTGGCTGGCCAGGGCCAAGGCGTCCATTTCCTCCCGGGTGACGTGATAGCGTTCGGCCACATTTTCGGCTGTCTCGCCGTTGGAGATGTATTGGTTCGGGTCGTGCTCCATCAGCCAGGGACAGCGGTCCCCGCTGCGGTCCTGAGTCATGGGCAGGGCGGTCATGGACTCAATGCCTCCGGCCACGATGCAGTCCGCCTGACCTGCCTCAATCTGCCAGGCAGCCAGGGCCACAGCCTGGAGAGACGAGGAACAGAAGCGGTCCACGGTAAGACCGCAGGCGGTATAGGGCAGGCCCGCCCGGGCCGCCACCAGCCGGGCAGGGTTGAGCCCCTGCTTGGCCTCCGGGATGGCACACCCCAGAATCACATCCTCCACCAGCCTGGGGTCCAGCTGGGGAATCTTCTCCATCACGCCCTTGAGGACCAGTCCCCCCATGTCGATGGGATGCAGGGCCCGCAGGGCCCCTTTTTTGCCGGATTTTGCCACGGCGGAGCGGCCATAGGCCACCACCACCGTTTTACTCAACGGTTTTGCCATATTACGCTTCCTCCATTTCCTTCAAATCGGGGCTCACAAGCAGGGTGGGCTCTACCTTCGATTGCACTTCCTCTACGGTATGGCCCCGGCGGAGCTCCCGCAGAACCAGACCCTCCGCTGTCACGTCGATGACGCACAGCTCAGTAACGATATGGTTTACACAGGCCCGGCCGGTGTAGGGAAAGGTGCATTCCCGGACAATCTTGGGCCTGCCGTCCTTGGTACACAGCTCCATGGCCACAATGACCCGCTTGGCCCCGTTCACCAGGTCCATTGCCCCACCCATGCCGAAGTAGCGCCCAGGGGAGGCCCAGTTGGACAGGTCCCCATGTTCGGACACCTGAAGGGCCCCCAGCACCGTGGCGGCCATTCGCCCGGAGCGGATGACCCCGAAGGACATGGACACGTCGAAGGCAGAGGCCCCAGGTACCGGCAGGAAGGGAACCCCTCCCGCGTTGCGGAAGCACTCGTTGACCATGGGCCCCTCCGCCACAGGGCCCACGCCGATGTAGCCGTTTTCACTTTGAAAGAGCACGCCGGGGACGGCGAAATTCCCGCACATGCTGGGTATGCCAATGCCAAGATTGACCACATCGCCGCTCTGAAAATAGGCGGCCGCCCGCTTGGCGATGACGATTCGGTTATCCATTGCCCCCGTTCCTCCCTTATGCCAGAATCATGTCGATGAACAGACCGGGGACCTCCACCTCGTCGGGGGGGAGCTCGCCCAGGTCGCACAGGTGGTCGCACTCCACAATGGACCGCGCGCCGCAGGTGGCAATCATGGGGTGAGAGGCCCGGCCGGAGCTGCCCCGATAGGCCAGATTGCCGATGGGGTCCGCCCGGCGGCTGCGGGTCAGGGCGATGTCCGCCCGAAGGGCGGTCTCCAGCAGGTAGGTCTCGCCGTTGACGGTGACCAGCTGCTTGCCTTCCTCCACCAGAGTCCCCAGGCCGGTTTTGGTGAGCACGCCGCCCAGCCCCAGGCCGCCGCAGCGGACGCGCTCAATAAAGCTGCCCATAGGGCACAGCTCCACCTGCATTTCCCCGGAATTGATTTTGGCAGAGGTGACCGGGTTGGTTCCCACATGGGTGGTAATCATACGGTCCACCATCCCCGCATCAATGAGCCTTCCAACGCCGACGCCGGGGTCGCTGGAGTCGATGGAATATACGGTCAGGTGCCGGACTCCGCTGTCCAGGACGCATTGAATTAAGCGTTCCGGCATGAAAGTCGCGGTCTGCCCGCCAATGGCCAGGGTCTGGCCGTCCTTGAATTGGGCGATAATGGTTTCTATCGCCCGTACTTTGCTGGTTTCCATAGGGTCACACTCCTTTGCTGGTTTTGGGTCTGAGGAACCGGGAGAGCACCAGTCCCACCACGGCCAGCGCGGCGGCGGTGAGATAAGCGCCGGTGTAGCTCCCGCCGCCCAGAGTGCGGAAGCTGGTGGCCAGACTTGGGCCGATGAGGCTGGCCAGACCAAAGACCACGTACATTACCCCGTAATTCTCTGTAATATATCGGGGACCGAACATCTGGGCGGTCAGGGGGGTGAGAATGGAGGCCATACCCCCATAGCAGGAGGCGGCCAGGCCCATACACACCAGAATGAGTACCTCCTGTTTTGCTGCGGCCAGGAGGACCATGGACAGGATACAGAATACGAACACGGCAGAAGCGGTATTGCGCAGGCCCAGTTTGTCGGACAGGCTCCCCCACAGGAACCGCCCGGCCATATTGCAGGCGGCAAAAACACTGACAAACACTGCGGCCCGAGCGGGCGCGTAGTCCAGAGAATACTGGAGGATGGGGGAGGCCTGACTGATGATGATGACCCCGGCTACCAGACCGCAGGTGAACACCGCCACCATGCAGTAAAACTGCCCGGTGCGGACCATCTGCCCCCGGTTCAGGTCGCTGGCGCTGCCGCCGCTCTTTTGGGCAGCGGGGGCCATTGTCTGCTGAAAACCTTCCGGCGGGTCGGCCAGGAAGAAGGAGCCTATCAAAATGACCACAGTAAACAGGAGGCCCAGCACCCGAAAGGCGCTGTCCAGGCCGATACCGCCCATGAGCGCGGCGGCGGCAGGAGCCCACAGAATGGCCCCGGAGCCATAGGCCGCCGTACCCAGGCCGGAGGCCATACCGGACCGGTCGGGGAAGAGGCGCACCACATATGCCATCATACTGGGGTAGATAAAGCCAACCCCCAGGCCGGAGATGATGCCATAAAAGAGGTAGAGCTGCCACAGCTGCTGCATGAACCCGGCGGCGAAGAGCCCCCCGCCGAAGAGAATTGCGCCCACCAGGACACACAGGCGGGTGGAGAGGCGGCGGATGATACTTCCGAAAATCAGTGGGGCCATGGTGGAGCAGACCACCGTAATGGTATAGGCCAGGGCAACGCCGGAGTCAGCCCAGCCGAACCGGGTGATGATGGGGTTTTGCAGTACGCTCCAGGCGTACCCGAACCCGGCGCAGACGCAGATGAGCAGTGTAGCGCACAGGCACACCCAGCGGCGGCGGGAAAAGGTTTGCACGTCCATGGGTCGCACCTCTTACAGCTTCCGGTGGAGCTTGAGCAGCTCAATGAGCATCCGGTCCCGATGGGCGGCGCATTCGACATTCGTGTGGCCCACATGGTCAGGGAAATGAGCCATCTCCTGGTCAACTCCGGGCTGGGCTACTTCTGCCCAGTTGTCCGGCTGATGGGTCCAGCTGGCCATATCCTCCAGCCAGCGGTCGCCAGAGCTGCCCAGCATCTGCACCATTCCGGTGAGGCCCCCAGGGTTACCCAGCTGCATAATCATGTTGTGTCCAAAGATGGCCCAGCGCAGGCCAGGGCCGTAAACCAGGGCTTTGTCTGCGTCCTCCACGGAGCATACCCCCCGCATAACCAGATCTTGGACCTCCCGATAAAGCGCGAGCTGGAGCCGGTTGGCGATGAAGCCGGGGCACTCCCGCCGCAAGAGAACAGCCTCCTTGCCGATGGATTGATAGAAGGCATAGACCAGGGTGAGAATCTCAGGACTGGTCGTTTTCCCAGAGGTCAGCTCCACCAGGGGAATCAGGTGGGGGGGATTGTAGGGGTGGGCCCCCACGCACCGCTCTGGATGGGCGGCCTTGGCGGCGATATCGGTAATCAGCAGGCCGGAAGTGCTACTGGCATAGACGGCATCCGGGGCGGCGTATTGCTCCACCTGGGCCAGGATGCTCTGTTTGATTTCCAGCCGCTCAGGACCGCTTTCCTGGATGAACTGGGCGTTTTTTACGGCCTCTTCGATTGAAGTGGTGAGCGTTATCCGCTCTGTCAGCTCCCGGCGCTGCTGGGGAGTAATGGCTTGATACTGCTCCAGGGCGTCTAGGCTTTTGTGCATTTGAGATTCGCTCTTGTCCAGCTGTTCCTGGTTGATGTCATACAGGGTTGTCGATAGGCCCTTCATGGCGAACTGGATGGCCCAGCTGGAGCCGATGACTCCGCCGCCGACACAGGCGATCTGTTGGATGTTATCAAGGGTCATGATTCGTTGCCTCCTTATTTGTTTCTGCGGTTTTCAAATAGAGCAATTGTGATGCCAAGTGATGAAAAAAGCCGGAAACCCTTGGGATGCAAGGAGTTTCCAGCTGGAGTGGGGAGGGCAGGGAGAATAAGTAATGCAAATGTGCATCGTATTGGCTGCGTTGATAATTCCTATTTACATTATAATGTATTTTTGCATCATAGAACTTTTGCCGAATGAAAATGGTATCTTTGTTGATTTTATATTACTTCTAAAAAACAATCTAGGAAAAAGATATAGGAAGTGGTAAAATAGAC
>CAJUDT010000009.1 GCA_910585415.1 uncultured Flavonifractor sp. | reverse complement strand
CCGGGAGTGTAGCCCAAACCGCCCGCCGCTTATGTTGGCATACGCCTGGTTCTCTGGACTTCGAGGACGGTTTTATTGTACCACAGATGAGAGAACCTGTCTACTTATGGCGAATAAAAACACAAAAAAATCCCCGTCCTGCCGCTGAACAGAACGAGGAAGAGCCAATCCGTCACCCTACTGGGCGGCGGTTTTATTTTTCGGCGGGAGCTTCTTGTGATACTGCTCAAAAAATAGGCAATACCGCTGGTGGTGTCTATTGAAAAACACCACAAAAATTGTATAATAGAAACTATAAAGTTTACCCTCTTACCATGCGCGCAAGACTCCCATGCCTATGGCAGATAACCAGAGCAGAAACGCCGTTTCCGGACGGCGGTTTCACCACAAAAAGGGCTGCGGGCCCAAAATTAAAGGAGGATATTGTACATGGCTAAGTATGTAATGGCGCTGGACGCGGGGACCACCAGCAACAGGTGCATCCTGTTCAACGAAAAGGGCGAGATGTGCAGCGTCGCGCAGAAGGAGTTCACCCAGTATTTCCCCAAGCCCGGCTGGGTGGAGCACGACGCCGAGGAGATCTGGTCCACACAGCTGGAGGTCGCTCAGGAGGCCATGAAGAACCTGGGCGTCACCGCCGCGGATATCGCCGCCATTGGCATCACCAACCAGCGCGAGACCACCATTGTCTGGGACAAGAACACCGGCGAGCCCATCCATCACGCCATCGTGTGGCAGTGCCGCCGCACCTCCGAGTATTGCGACTCCCTGAAGGACAAGGGTCTGGTAGACAAGATCCGCTCCAAGACCGGTCTGGTCATTGACGCCTATTTCTCCGGCACCAAGGTCCGCTGGCTGCTGGAGAACGTCCCCGGCGCCCGTGAGAAGGCCGAGCGCGGCGAGCTGCTCTTCGGCACCGTGGAGACCTGGCTCATCTGGAAGCTCACCAAGGGCAAGGTCCATGTCACCGACTACTCCAACGCCTCCCGCACCATGCTCTTCAACATCAACGAGCTCAAGTGGGACGACGAGATTCTGGCCGAGCTGAACATCCCCAAGTCCATGCTGCCCGAGGCCAAGCCCTCCAGCTGCATCTATGGCGAGGCCGATCCCCAGTTCTTCGGCGGCCCCATCAAAATCGGCGGCGCGGCCGGCGACCAGCAGGCGGCTCTGTTTGGTCAGACCTGCTTCACCCCCGGCGAAGCCAAGAATACATACGGCACCGGCTGCTTCCTGCTCATGAACACCGGCGAGAAGCCCGTTTTCTCCAACAACGGCCTGGTGACCACCATCGCCTGGGGCCTGGACGGCAAGGTGGAGTACGCCCTGGAGGGTTCCATCTTCGTGGCCGGCGCCTCCATTCAGTGGCTGCGGGACGAAATGCGTCTGGTGGATTCCTCCCCCGACTCTGAGTACATGGCCCGCAAGGTCCAGGACACCAACGGCTGCTATGTGGTCCCCGCCTTCACCGGCCTGGGCGCTCCCCACTGGGACCAGTACGCCCGCGGCACCATCGTGGGCATCACCCGCGGTGTGAATAAGTACCACATCATCCGCGCTACCCTGGAGTCCATGGCCTATCAGGTCAACGACGTGCTCCAGGCCATGAAGGCCGATTCCGGCATCAATCTGGCGGCCCTCAAGGTGGACGGCGGCGCTTCCGCCAACAACCTGCTCATGCAGATGCAGGCCGACATCAGCGGCGCGCCCGTCAACCGTCCCATGTGCGTAGAGACCACCGCTATGGGCGCGGCCTATCTGGCCGGTCTGGCCGTGGGCTACTGGTCCAGCAAAGAGGACGTTATCAAGAACTGGGCCATCGACCGCACCTTCGAGCCCGCCATTGACGAGGCCGACCGGGCCGCCCGCTGCAAGGGCTGGAACAAGGCCGTCAAGTGCTCCTACGGCTGGGCGAAAGAGGACTGACACGGTCTGCCGCGGGACCGCCGCGCCGTGAGATAAGGGGCGGGCATCCCGAAACTAGAAAACCGAACAGGGGAAAGGAGCAGAGTGCGCTCTGCTCCTTTCTTCCGAGCAAAAGGAGAGGACCGACGACGATGTATGACGTAATCATCATTGGGGCCGGTGTGTCCGGGAGCTCCGCCGCCCGCGAGCTGTCCCGGTACAAGGCCAAAATCTGTGTGCTGGAGAAGGCGGAGGACGTGTGCTGCGGCACCTCCAAGGCCAACAGCGCCATTGTTCACGCAGGCTACGACGCCGCCAACGGATCCCTGATGGCCAAGCTGAACGTGCAGGGCAATCAGATGATGGAGGACCTGTCCAAGGAGCTGGATTTTTCGTTCAACCGGTGCGGCTCCCTGGTGGTGTGTATCGACGAGGATTCCCTGCCCGACTTG
Organism: uncultured Flavonifractor sp.; assembly: GCA_910585415.1. Taxonomy (GTDB): domain Bacteria; phylum Bacillota; class Clostridia; order Oscillospirales; family Oscillospiraceae; genus CANAAV01. The sequence goes on along the minus strand of CAJUDT010000009.1, from coordinate 44,083 downwards.
AAGGCCCTGTATGAGCGGGGCGTCAAGAATGGCGTCAAGGACATGCAGCTGATTCTGGACCGGGAGGAAATTTTCAAGCTGGAGCCCAATCTGTCCGAAAAGACCGTGGGCGTCCTCTACGCCCCCACCGCCGGTATTGTGTGCCCCTTCGGCATGAACATCGCCATGGCGGAGAACGCCGCCACCAACGGTGTGGAGTTCCGCTTTGACACCGAGGTCACCGGCCTGCACCCCATCGCGGGCGGCTGGGAGATTGAGACCAACAACGGCGCCTATCAGACCCGTTGCGTGGTCAATGCCGCAGGGGTGTACTCCGACCAGTTCCACAACATGGTCAGCGAAAAAAAGATTCATATCACCCCCCGCCGGGGCGATTACTGCCTGCTGGACAAGAAGGCGGGCAAGCACGTAAAGCACACCATTTTTGCCCTGCCCAGCAAGTACGGCAAGGGCGTGTTGGTTTCCCCCACCGTCCACGGCAACCTGCTGGTGGGCCCCACCGCCATTGACATCGAGGACAAGGAGGCCACCGCCACCACCCGCGCGGGCCTGGACGAGCTCATTGAGAAGGCCGGGCTCAACGTGAAAAATCTGCCCATGCGGCAGGTCATCACCTCCTTTGCGGGCCTGCGGGCTCACGAGGACGGCCATGAGTTCATCATCGGCGAGGTGCCCGAGGCCCCCGGCTTCGTGGACTGCGCCGCCATCGAGTCCCCCGGCCTCACCAGCGCCCCCGCCATTGGCGTCATGGTGGCCGGAATTGTAAAGGACCTGCTCCAGCTGGAGGACAACCCGGACTTCAACGGAACCCGCAAGGGCATCCTGGACCCGGACACCCTCACCACGGAGGAATACAACGCGCTCATTCAGAAAAATCCCGCCTATGGCAACATCATCTGCCGCTGCGAGATGGTCACCGAGGGGGAGATTCTGGACGCCATCCACCGCCCCCTGGGGGCCAAGTCCTTGGACAGTGTCAAGCGCCGCACCCGCGCCGGTATGGGCCGGTGTCAATCGGGCTTCTGCTCCCCCAGAGTCATGGAGATTCTGGCCCGTGAGCTGGGCGTGAGTATGCTGGAGATCACCAAGTCCGGCGGGGCCTCCAAGCTGGCGGTGGGCACCAACAAGGACCGGATTTGAAGAGGGGGAGTGACGCAGATGAAAGCCTATGACATTGTAATCATCGGCGGCGGTCCCGCCGGTCTGGCCGCAGCCATCGCCGCGAAGAAAGCGGGGGTGGACAGCATCCTGATCCTGGAGCGGGACAAGGAGCTGGGCGGCATCCTCAACCAGTGCATCCACAACGGCTTCGGCCTGCACACCTTTAAGGAAGAGCTCACCGGCCCGGAGTACGCCGCCCGGTTCATCGACGAGGCGGCGGAGCTGGGCATTGAATACAAGCTGCGCACCATGGTCACCGATATCAGCCCCGAAAAGATTGTCACCGCCCTGAACCGGGAGGAGGGCCTGTTCTCTATCCAGGCCAAGGCCGTGGTGCTGTCCATGGGCTGCCGTGAGCGCTCCAGGGGAGCCCTGAACATCCCCGGCTACCGGCCCGCGGGCATTTTCTCCGCCGGTACCGCCCAGCGGCTGGTAAACATGGAGGGGTATATGCCCGGCCGTGAGGTGGTCATTCTGGGTTCCGGCGACATCGGCCTGATTATGGCCCGCCGCATGACCCTGGAGGGGGCCAAGGTCAAAGTCGTGGCCGAGCTCATGCCCTATTCCGGCGGCTTGAAGCGGAATATTGTCCAGTGCCTGGACGACTACGGCATCCCTCTGAAGCTCAGTCATACCGTGGTGGAGATTCGCGGCAAGGAGCGGGTAGAGGGCATCACCCTGGCCCAGGTGGACGGCAAGGGCAAGCCCATCCCCGGCACCGAAGAGGACTACGACTGTGATACCCTGCTGCTCTCTGTGGGTCTGATTCCCGAAAATGAGCTGTCCGGGGACATGGGGGTGGAGATGAACCCCGTGACCTCCGGCCCCAAGGTCAACGAGCGGATGGAGACGAACATTGAGGGCGTGTTTGCCTGCGGCAACGTGCTCCACGTCCACGACTTGGTGGACTTCGTCTCCGAGGAAGCCGCCGCCGCCGGACGGAATGCCGCCCGCTATGTCCAGGGCGGCGAGCCCCAGAGCGCCGGACAGGTCATCGAGCTCCAGCCGGTGAACGGGGTGCGCTACACAGTGCCCTGCACCATCGACCCGGAGAAGATGGACGAGACCCAGATTGTCCGCTTCCGGGTGGGGAATGTCTATAAGAATATGGCCATCGGTGTATATTTCGACGGCGAGCAGGTTCAGCACCGGCGGCGTCAGGTCATGGCCCCCGGCGAGATGGAGGAGGTCAAGCTGGAGAAGGCCAAGCTGCTGGCCCATCCGGGGCTGAAAACCATCACCATCCAGGTGGAGGAGGCGTAAGACCATGGAAAAACGAGAACTCATCTGTATTGGCTGCCCTATGGGCTGTCCGGTGACGGTGGAGCTGGAGGGCGGCGAGATTGTCAACGTCACCGGCCACACCTGCAAGCGGGGGGACGTGTACGCCCGCAAGGAGGTCACCAACCCCACCCGCATTGTCACCTCTACCGTCATGGTGGAGGGGGGCACGGCGGACATGGTGTCCGTCAAGACCCGGGACGACGTGCCCAAGGGGAAGATTTTTGAATGTGTCCAGGCCCTCAAGGGCCTGACCGTCCAGGCCCCCGTCCACATCGGCGATGTGATTCTGTCCGACGCGGCGGGCACCGGAGTGGATATCATCGCCACCAAGGGCGTGGAGGCGGCCTCCGCCTGAGTTCTTTTTCTTGAAAGAAAAAGAACCAAAAAGAACTTCCGTCGCGCTGCCGCCCCCCTGCTATCATTACATGTTCGCCCGGTGACGAAGGTGCGTTTTTCATCGGCGAATCCTGTCAAACAGAAAAAAGGGCCTGCCGTCCGGTTTCCCAGACGGCAGGCCCTTTTGTTTGGCTCACCAAGAAGCAAGGTTAATATTTTTACCGTTACAATTCGGCGGGTGCGCCGCTCTGCGGCGATTGCAGAAACGGCCTTTGTTTACTCATATATCCCCAGCCTATATGGAAGCCATTCAACAGGTTCTCCCAAACCTTTCGTTTGCCCGGCATAATTGATTACATCTTGGAAATCATTTGCCAACAGCCCCATATTATTAAACTTTACCCCAGGCAAACCAACCTGTAAAGAATTGCAGAGAAAGGAGTGAAATCCGGCTAAATCCCAACCGAGAATATCGTTTCCAACCCACAAACTGTTATCCGCACTTCCGCTCATCAACCCATGGCTATTGGTGCCTTTTAACTCTTTTTCCAATACTTCATAATACTTTGGGATTGTTGAAATACTCACAATGCGGCAGTTAATTTCTGAACGGATTTTTTTATAAAAACCTTGTGCATCCGATAATTGGAGAAATCTGCAATCTATATCCAGTCGTTTGAGGTCAAAGAGTTGAGTGGCGGCATCTAAAAAGTTTTTATACTGCCCGTCATTCATCTTCAAAAGTTTCTGATATTCTTGACGTTCTCCCTTGCACCATCCGCCCATAAAACATTCCTGCTTTGGATGCTGTTCCCCTATGCAGCTGCTGACAGACAGAACTTGTTTTCCAACATCACGCAGCCATTCCGGTGTGTCTATTACTTCGCATATATAATACCCAATAATTTTGAATTGTTCCGTAGTATCATCCCCATTTTGGCTTTCTATTGTATTGAATTTGATTGTAACAACTTTCCTGGTTAATTTCAAGGAGGTTGTCTTTTTAATTTTGAATCGGAATGGGGGGATGACTGTCAAATCAACAGAGTTTTTACTGCATATGAACATTTGGCCGAGGGTTCAAGTCAGCTCAAAACTCAAAGACTGGACATAATCTGCCCGTCTGGAGTAGTACAGCTCCAGCTCCACCGTATCCCACTCCCAATTTCGGAGGAAAATGGTCTGGGTGAAGGTGCCCTTGTAGTGCGCCTCCTGGGCCTCATCCACCGGGCCCATGTGCGGGTTTCCGGAGACGGTGCTGATACCGTTAATCTCAAACTCCGTGCCGTCGGGGGCGTAGTAGTGGTGGCCCATAACCTGATAGTGAATGCTGTGGTTTTCGGTGGAGCCCGCGCCCAGGGGGGCGGTCAGACCCACCTCTGTCCCGGCGGAGGTGTCCACAAAGGGGCGGACGCCCACCGGCAGGGGGCCCAGGGCCTCGCCGGTCTCCAGGTCGATGGACACCCGCTCCCGGCCCTTCTCCATCCAGACGGTGCCGGTGATGTGGAGGGTCAGGTGTTCCGGCTCCTGGAAATAGGGACTCTCAAACCAGTAGGTGTCTCCCATGGCAAACACCCCGCTGGCGGAGCCGCTCTCGTAGCGGTTCCCGTGCTCGTCCTCCACGTAGTAGCTCAGGGTCTGGAGGGTGTCCGGGTTGCTCTCGTCGGCCTCCAGGGTGAACCGGGCGGAGGTGGGGTAGAGCTCCAGGGAGGAGATATAGAACCGGTTGCCCTCCAGCTCAATCCACCGGTCCACGGGGACGCTCCGGCTCTGGCCCAAGAGGGCCCGGTCCACAGGCACGTCGAAGGAGACTTCGGCATCGGGGGGAAGTTCCTCCGGACTATCCGCGTTGGTGTGGGTGGGGGCCAGGTTTCCGCCGTCCCGCCTCAGCTCCACCTTGCACGCCAGATGGAGGACCTCCGGGAATACGAACACCTCCGGGTCCACGGCGATGGTGAAGAGGGTGGTCAGCTCCCCCGGCTTGATGGACTGGGAGGTGAGGCCGCACCCTTGAATTTTGCCGCCGTCATCGGCGGGCAGGTCGGCCACGACCATGCACGAGGTCACGTCCTCCGGGGCGTCCACCCGGCCAAAAAATACAATCTGCCCTCCGTCCAGCATCATGTATTCCAGGTCCACCGTAACCCCGTTGTCGCTCTGACTCTGTCCGATGGTCTGGACATACCCGTGGTCCACGGCGGAGGACAGGGAGTGGGAGAAGGACACGGCGGCGGCCAGGTCCTTCAAAATGGGGATACTCTCACAGGCGGCGGCAAAGGGCCCCGACACGTTCACCAGCACCACAAACAGGGCGAACACAGCGGCCACCCCCCCGAAGGAGGCCCCAAAGGCCCGCCAGCCCCGGCGTTCCCGTCTCTGCCGGGCCCTGGCCCGCTGAAGGGTTCCCTCCAGAGCCGCCGGGGTCTGCTCCAGCTCCCGCTGGAGGGCACGATATTCTTCCATACGGTCCATGTTCATTCCTCCTCGCATAAATCCAGGCGCAGCAGGGCCAGAGCCCGGCGCTGGCGGGTGGATACGGTTCCCGGCGGGATGCTGAGGGCCTGGGCGGTCTCCGCCAGGGTCAGGCCGGTAAAGTACCGCAGAACCACCACCTCCCGCAGCTCCCGGGGCAGGCGGCGGAGGGCCTCCTTCAGAGGGAGGGCGTCAAATTCCTCCACCGCCGTCTCGGGGAGTTCCTCCACCAGCAGCTCCCGCTTCCGGCGGCGGAGCTCCCCCTTGCACACGTTGATTAAAATGCGGGTGAGCCAGGTGGCGAAAAATCCCGGCTCCCGCAGCTTTTTATGGGCCCGCAGGCCCTGGTAGACCGCCTCATCCACCGCGTCCACCGCCGCCGTCTCGCTGCCCAGGTACAGGAAGGCGGTGCGGTAGAGCTTGGCCTTCATGCCGTCGGCCCGGACGGCGTATTCCTCTTCACTCAAGGGCGTGCCCCTCCTTTTCTCTGTGCCCGGCCTCCCGTCAGAAACCGGGGTGCTGGTCCCCGTGGACCAGGGCGGCAAAATAATTTTTTCCGGCATCAACTTTCCTCCTATCAAATGCGTCTAAACAACAGACGTCAAACCGTACACCGGCAGGCCTGCCACCGTTCAGAAAGGACATCACCACCTATGCCAACCATAACAGACAACGCCCTGGAAACCTTCCTCGTAGACCATCAGGACCGGTTTTACCGGCTGGCTTACAGCTACCTCAGGCACCCGGAGGACGCCATGGACGCGGTACAGACCGCCGTGTGCCGGGCCATCGAGCGGCAGGACCGCCTGCGCAATCCCGCGTTCTTCCGCTCCTGGTTTTATCGGATTCTGGTAAACGTCTGCCTGGACGCCCTGCGCAGGCGGGGGAGATTTGTGCCTCTCACAGAGCTGATGGACATCGGAAGAGAGGACCCGCCTCCGGCGGACGAGCTGCTCTTTCGCCAGATTGACGCGCTTCCCCAGGAGGTGAGCACCGTCATCAAGCTGCGCTTTTTCGAGGATCTCTCCCTGAAGGAAATCTCCGTTGTCACTGGTTGCAACATCAACACCGTGAAGAGCCGGCTCTACTCAGGTCTGAAAAAGCTGAAACTCTCATTGGAAGGAGCGGATTTGGTATGAAACAACTGGACCAGATACAGCAATCACGGGAGGCCTACGAGCGCATCCCCATTCCCGATAACCTGGACGAGCGGGTGCGGGAGGGGGTCCGTCAGGGGAGAGCGGCCCGCGCCGCCCGCCGGAGGCGCCGGGTTCAGCGCTGGTTTGGCGCCGCCGCCTGCTTTGCCGTACTGTTTATGGGGCTGAATCTCTCGCCCACCGTCGCCCACGCCGCCGCCGGTGTGCCGGTTCTGGGCGGGCTGTTCCAGGTGCTGACGGTGGTTCGCTACGACCGTTCGGAGGACGGTGTCAACTATACCGTGGATGTTCCGGTGGTCGAGGCGGAGGGAGACACCGCCGCCGCAGTCAACGCGGCCATTCAGACGGAGATGGAGCGCCGTCTGGAGCAGGCCCGCCGGGATTGGGCGGACTACCAGGAGGCGTTCTTTGCCACTGGCGGTACCGAAGAAGAGTGGGCTGGCCGGGAGATGGATGTTATCATCGACTACGCGGTCAAGTACCAGAGCGAGACGCAGGTTTCCTTTGTTGTCACCATGGCGGAGTGCTGGGTGGCCGCTCAGGAGGAGTGGTATTGCTACAACCTGGATTTGGCCGGGGACAAGACCATCACCCTCCGGGACCTGCTGGGGGAGAACTGGGCTGACATCTGCAACGAGGCCATTCGGCGCCAGATAGGGGAGAGCCGGGATTCTGCCCTGTTCTTCGCGCCGGCAGAGGGGGGATTTACCACGGTGGACGAGAACACGGCTTTTTATATCCGTGCGGACGGCGTGCCCGTCGTGGTGTTCCCCCGAGGCTCCATTGCCGCCAGAGCCGCCGGAGCCCTGGAATTTCCTCTGGTGTAAGCGCCCGCAAGGTCCGGGGTCCGTTGGCGGCGGGCGGTGCTCCCTCTCTTCTGCCCATTAGATGAACCAGCGGACCATTTTCATTTCCAGCCTTGAAAAAAGTTTTTGGCTTTTTTCAAGGCTGGATTTTTATATGGTCTGGGCAAGACGCCTCCGCCGGATTTCAACCATTGAAAAAAAGCCGATTCCATTATATAATGAAATACAACAAAGTTCGAGCGGGAGGTACACCCTTGAATCCCTTGGAACAGCTTCCCATACCACTGCTGCAGTGGTATCACGAAAACGCCCGGGTCCTGCCCTGGCGGAGCGCACCCACCCCCTATCATGTGTGGGTGTCCGAAATCATGCTCCAGCAGACCCGCGTGGCGGCGGTGCTGGGGTACTACCAGCGCTTCATGGAGGCCCTGCCCACAGTGGAGGACCTGGCGGCGGTGGAGGAGGACAAGCTGCTCAAGCTCTGGCAGGGCCTGGGGTATTATAACCGGGCCCGGAGCCTGAAAAAAGCCGCCCGACAAATCGTGGACGGCTGGGCCGGGCGGTTCCCGGAGAACTATGAGGACCTGCTGAAGCTGGCCGGAGTGGGGGAGTACACCGCCGGGGCCATCGCCTCCATTGCCTTTGGCGTTCCCGTTCCCGCGGTGGACGGCAATGTTCTGCGGGTCGTTGCGCGCATGACGGGGGACGATGGCGATATCACCAGGCCCCAGACCCGGAACCGGATACGGGAGGGCCTGCGGGCAGCCATGCCCCTGGAGGCCCCTGGGGACTTTAATCAGGCCCTCATGGAGCTGGGGGCCACCGTCTGCCTGCCCAACGGGGCCCCGGCCTGCGGCCGGTGTCCGGCGCAGGGCTTTTGTCAGGCCCGGCTCCAGGGGCGGACCGGGGAGCTCCCGGTCAAGCCGCCCAAGGCGGAGCGGCGGGTGGAGGAACGGACGGTGTTTTTGATTTTCCACGGCGGACGGGTGGCCCTCCGCCGCCGGGCGGACCGGGGTCTGTTGGCGGGCCTGTGGGAGTACCCCAATGAACTGGCCCCCGCCCCCTGCCCGGTGGAGGCCCGTACCCTGGAGCCCGGCCCCACGGGCAAGCACATCTTTACGCACATGGAATGGCGCATGACCAGCACGGCGGTGGAGGCCGCCGGTCCCGCTCTGCCGGAGGGCTGGGTGTGGGCCGGGCGGGAGGAGCTGCGGGAGCGGTACGCCGTGCCCAACGCCTTCCGCACCTTTGGGGCCTATGTACAGGGCCGTATTTCATAAATGCCGCCCAAAAGGAGGACAAAATGGCAAAGCTCTATTTTCGATATGGCGTCATGGGGTCCAGCAAGACCGCCAACGCCCTGATGGTGCGCTACAACTACGAGGAACGGGGGCAGGAGGCCCTCTTGGTCAAGCCCTCGGTGGACCAGCGGGACGGGGCCCGGTTTGTGGCCTCCCGTGCGGGCCTGAGCAGCCCGTGTATTTATTTCTCCGACCTGACGGCCATGCCCCTGGAGCAAATCAAGGCCTATGCCTGCGTTATCGTGGACGAGGCGCAGTTTCTGACGGCGGAGGAGGTGGCGTGGCTGACGGATCTGGTGGACGGAGGCAATGTCCCGGTAATTTGCTACGGCCTGCGGGCGGACTTCAAGGGGGATCTGTTTCCCGGCTCGGCGGCGCTGCTGGCCTGGGCGGACATTGTTGAGGAAATCAAGACCATCTGCTGGTGCGGGCGAAAGGCCACCTGCAACGCCCGCTTTGACGAACAGGGCCGGGTCCTCAAGGAGGGGGCTCAGGTGGTGCTGGGGGCCAATGACCGGTATATCGGCCTGTGCCGGAAGCACTGGAAGGAAGGCAACCTGGGAGAGGGTTCTTTTTCTTGAAAGAAAAAGAAACAAAAAGAACTTCCATCGCGCTACCGGCTCTGTGCTGTCATTGGCCCTCCGCCCGGTAACGAGAAGGTACCGCCCGTCGAAGGCGTCAATAGCGGTTCCACAGCTCAAACTCTGGAAACAGGCTCTCCATAGCTAGCTGGATTCCCAGGCGGAGCCCCTCTTGAAAGGCGTACCGGCCCTGGGCCTCAACGGGCCGGTCCCGCATGGACTCCGGCCAGCGCTCGGGGTTGGGCGGGCCAATCAGGGCGTCGTAGAGCTGTTCAGCGGCGGGATACATAAAAACACCTCCAATTCATATTTTGACTAATTCGTCAAAGCAAGTACAATGGACTGGTAAGTCAATATCAAGGGGGATTTATGGATTTTTGTGAAAAACTTCTGATGCTGCGCAAAGAGCGTGGCCTAAGCCAAGAAGCGGTTGCAAAGCATCTGGATATTACCTTGCGGCAGTATTTCCGCTTTGAAAAGGGTGAACAAAAGCCGGGATTTGATAATTTACGGAAAATCGCTGTGTTTTACGATGTCTCTACAGACTGGCTGTTTGGCCGCATGGAGCAGCGCACGCTCCCATAAAAATGTCCCCCAGGCCGAGCGGTCTGGGGAACGTCTGTTTTGATACACAGTCAACTGTATATATATATATTAACACGCAACAAACTGTGCATCAAGGGGAAATCAAAATGTTTGCAGATAGAATCCGTGCGTTACGAAAAGAAAAGGGCCTGACCCAAGCCCAGGTTGCGGCGGAGGTCGAACTTTCGGCGCGGGGTTATCAGGATTTGGAATTGGGGCGAAAGCCCCAGTACGATACGCTTCTTCGTATCGCCGATTTTTACGGCGTCTCCGTGGATTGGCTCATGGGCCGCACGGAGCAGCGCACGCTCCCATAAAAATGTCCCCCAGGCCAAGCGGTCTGGGGGACGTCTGTTTATTCCTTTTTGTCCATCCACTTCTTGCGCTCCACCCAGCGGCCCAGAACGAAGGCAATCACGCCCACGCCGATGCCGGTCTGTACGCAGAACATGAGGCTCTCCACCTCGCCGGGGAGCTCGCCGCCCAGGGCGGACTCCAGAACCGGGGTGAACCAGGGCTCGTACTCTCTGCCGGTGACCTCCGCCACCATCTGACTGCCCGCGTCGTCGGAGCCGCCGAACTCCGCCCCCCGCAGGAGAAACAGGGGAAGCAGGCTGATCAACAGGGCGGCGGCCAAGAGCGCAACAACAAGGACTTTGTGACTTTGCTGCTTCATACCTCATTCCCTCCCAGATATCCGATGTCCTTCAACTCTCTGGAGGCGTAAGTCTCCAGGCCAATGACAATCACCACGGTCAAAATCCCCTCCACTACGGCCAGGGGCAGCTGAGTCGGCGCGAACACGCCCAAAAATTTGACCAGGGACGCGGCAGCTCCCCCCTCTGCCGCCGGATAGGCGGCGGCCAGCTGTACACTGGTGACGCAGTAGGTAAACAGGTCGCCTAAAAACGCCGCCAGGAACACGCAGGCTTTCCGGTCAACCTTGACCGCCCGAAGTCCCCGGTACAGCCCATATGCGGCCAACGGACCCGCGATGGCCATGGAAAAGCAGTTGGCCCCCAGGGTGGTCAGCCCGCCGTGGGCCAGCAGGATGGCCTGGAAAATCAGGACAATCAGTCCCAATACGCTCGTGACCGCAGGCCCGAAGAGAATGGCGCTCAGGCCGGTGCCCGTCATGTGGGAGCAGCTCCCCGTTACCGAGGGAATTTTCAGGGAGGAAATCACGAACACAAAGGCTCCGCAGAGGGCCAGCAGCAGCAGATTTTGGCTCTGCCCGCCGGTCTTTCGCCGGATGCTCCGCAGTCCCAGGGCCAGAAAGGGCAGGCACACGGCCCCCCAGGCGATACACAGGGGGGGAGAGAGATAGCCCTCCATAATGTGCATCGCGCCCGCCGTAGGAGCAAAGGCCACCGCCATACACAGCACGGTAAAGCACGCGAACAGCTTCCGTTGTCTCTGAGACATGAAATACGCCTCCTTTGTTTTTTTGAATCATTTATATGAAATATCTCGCCCTAGAAACGAAATACGGTTGCCTTTACCGGTCTTTGTCAGATGATGAGCAGTCTGCCAGAAGTTCATGCACTGTGCGAGGCCAGGCCCCGCCGCCGGTGAGCCCTTTGGCTGTCAGGCCCTCATAGACCTCCAGAAGCACCGGGCGCTTCAGGCTGGCCTGGGCCAGCACGTCCCGGTCCTGAAACACCTGAAGGGGGTCCCCGTCCGCGACAATGCGTCCGTTGTGAAAGACCACCAGGCGCTGTGCCCACCGGTAGGCCAAATCCACATCGTGGGTGGAGAGCAGAATGGTCTTTCCTCCGGCGGAGAGCCGGTCCAGCACCCCCTCCAGCAGCTCCGCGTTCTGGGGGTCCAGGGAGGCGGTGGGCTCGTCAAAAATGATAATCTCCGGGTGCATGGCGATCATGTCCGCAATGCTGACACGCTTCTTCTCCCCGCCGCTGAGGTAGTGGGGGGGCCGGTCTTGGTACCCGGACAGGTTCATGTACTCCAGCGCTTCCTCCACCCGGCTGGCCACCTCGTCCTTGGGCAGCTTCAGGTTCATCGGTCCGAAGGCCACCTCGTCCCGGACGGTGGAGGCGATAATCTGATCGTCGGCATTCTGAAAGACGATGCTCACATACCTGGGCAGCTCCTTTGCGGTCTTGGCCGTAATTGTTGTACCGTGGCAGAGGATTTCCCCGCCGTGGGGGGTGAGGACTCCGTTGAGGTGGAGGAAAAAGGTGGACTTCCCCGCGCCGTTGGAGCCAATCACCGCGATTTTCTCCCCCTGGGCGATGTCCATGCTCACGCCGTCCAGAGCCATGCGCTCGCCGTCATAGGAGTAGCGGAGGTCCCGCGCCTGCAATATCAATTCCCGTTTCATTCCCTCACCCCGTTATCCGCCAGAGCAGGATTAAAAACATCAGAAACCCGACCGCCAAAAGGACCTGCACCGGCCGGACGGGCTTTTCCCCGGCCGGAAACCGGAGCTCCCCGCTGTAGCAGCGGGAGGCGAGGGCCTGATAGTAGGTGCTCCCCTTTTTCAGGGACACGACCAGCAGATTGGAGGCCGTCCGGCCGAAGGTGGCGAGGGCGGTCCGGTAATCGCAGTACCCCAGCCGGGCGGAGGCCGCGTGCTTCATTCGGCACTGCGTATCCATGAGGATGAAGATATAGCGGTAAATGAGATTCATCAGCTCCAAAAGGGTCCTGGGGACCCGGAGGGAGCGGAGGACCTGAATGACCTCGCTGGCCGGGGTGGACAGGGTGAGCATGTACATCGCGCTGACCGCGCCCAGGGCCTTGAGCATCAGCCCCAGGGCCTGGGTCAGCCCCCCCTGGGTGAGATACAGGTAAAAAAAGCCCAGATGTACCGAGTACTGCCCCGCCGGCTGGAGGGAGACACCCAGGGCAATGGCCGCGCCGCTCAAAAGGATGAATAGAAGGGGAACCGACAGCAGAGAAAGGTACCGCCGGAGCGGAAGCCTCCCCAGGCCCACCGAGATGCCCCCCATGGTCAGAATGACCGCCAGGGACACGGCAGGGCTGTCACAGGCGACGCACAGGATCAGGCAGGCGGCGGAGAAGGCGGTCTTGTAATAGGGGTTCCAGCCGCGGATGGCGGAGGCGTAGGCGCAGTAGTCAATCGAGAGCACCGCGCCGTCGTGCCGGTGCCCGCGATGGTGGTTTTGTCGTTCCATAGAGTGCTCCTGTGGCCCGGCTGGCAAACGAAAAGGGGCCTCATTCTGATAAGCAGAATAAGGCCCTCACCTTTGGTGTTCTTTCCCCGCTACCCAGAAAACATCCATGCTCTCAGGGCAGGTCTCCTGACTTACGCATCACCCTTGGAACGCCTTCCCGTTTGCACAGTGGCTGCTTGTTCCTTGTCCGCGTTTACAGTAGTGGCTGCTGTGGAGGCTTCGCACCTCGCTTCCCTATTATGACAACTGGGTTGTCACCCTGAAAGTATTCAATTATACGCCTCTCAAAAGCCCGGGGCCTGAGCCCTGGCCTTGAAAGCTGCCGGACACTTCTCATGATGGTGCTGATTATACCAAATCTTTCCCCCGCTGTCAAGGGTTTTCTGCGGGCTTTCCAGGTCCGCCGGAGGCATAGAGCAGAGTACACACCGGCTTTTTTCCCTCGGCGCACACCTGATAGGACCGCCAGCCCCGCAGACCGGCCTGCTGTAGGCGGCGCTCCGCCTCCGCCCGCCGGTGGGGGGGCAGGCGCAGGGAAATGCCGCAGCTGGCGCTGATTTCCCGCAGTGTGGGCATCATCCGCACATCCAGCCCCGCTAGGAGCTCCTCCGACCGGAGGGCCGTGTGGGTGGAGTCAAACACCAGGAGGATATATACCTGTCTCATAGAGAGAGGACCTTTCCGGCCTCCTGCATATGGCTCAGAATGTCGTACATATTGCTGACGGTTCCAATCTTGAGCTGGTCGGTCAGGCCGTAGTAATTCAGACAGGTACCGCACACCAGGATATCGACGCCCCGCCCGGCCAGAGCTTGGAGGCTCTCCAAAACCTGGGCGTCCTCCCCGGCGGGGAGGCGTACGCCGCCGTTCATAAAGAGCACACTGGCCGGAAGGGTATCCCCCTGGGACAGGGTAAACAGGGCCATGCGAAGCAGGTTATAGCCCAGCTCCTGGTCCCCCTCCCCGAGGTGGTCCTTGCCGATGAACACCGTATAGCCGCACCCCTGGGGACCGCAGGCCGCCAGGGGAGGGGCCGTCCCCTCCGCCGCCGGAGCGCCGGTGCCGGAGATGTGGACATGGAACCCGCCGTCCTGTTCCTCGGAGGAGACGTTCAGCCCCCGCCCGGAGGCCAGACGGGTGAGATTCTGCACCGCGATGGCGTTGTCCACCGCCACGACGAGATCTGTACAGCCGCCGTCCAGCTCCTTCTTGGCCATGACCACAGGAATGGGGCAGGCTTTTCCAACTGCGTTGATAAACATCGTTTTTCCTCCTGTCAGCGGTCCACTGTGGGGATTTCCGTGGTGTCCAGCTCGTCCAGATGGCCCAGATAGTATTTGGTATCCTTGGCAATGACCCCGGAGAGCAGCAGCACGGCAATCAGGTTGGGGACGGCCATAAAGGCGTTGAGAATATCGGAGATGGTCCAGACCAGGTCCAGAGCCATCACGGGGCCAATGACCACAACCAGGACAAAGAGAATCTTGTAGGGCAGAATGGACTTCTTGCCCCACAGGTACTGGGCGCAGCGCTCCCCGTAGTAGGACCAGCCCAGAATGGTGGACCAGGCGAAGGTAATAATCCCCACCACCAGAATCAGGGGCCCCAGCACAGGGATTTGGTTGAAGGCGGCGGTGGTCAGCTGCCCGCCGTTCTCGATCATGTCCATATTGATGTCGGGGTTTTTCATGATGGTGGAGACCAGCACCAGACCGGTCATAGCGCACACCACCACGGTATCCCAAAAGGTGCCGGTGGCGGAGACCAGCGCCTGCCGCACCGGGTTGCGGGTCTGGGCGGCGGAGGCCACCAGAGGCGCGGAGCCCAAGCCGGACTCGTTGGAGAACAGGCCCCGGGCTACGCCGAACTGAGCGGCCATCATAATGCCCCGGCCCACCAGACCGCCGGCCACCGCGCCGGGCACGAAGGCCATTTGCACAATGGCCGTCAGCGCCGCGCCCAGGTAATCCCGGTTGACGGCCAGGATGCCGATGCACCCCAGCACGTAGAAGAAGGCCATAAAGGGCACCAGCTTCTCGCAGACACTGGCGATGGACTGGATGCCGCCGATGATAACGATGCCGGTGAAGAGTCCCCCCACCACGCCGATGGCCAGGGCGGGTATTTTTACGGGGACATTGTTTTGAATGACCTCAGCGATGGCGTTAATCTGAGTGCCGCAGCCGATGCCGAAGGAGGCCACCACGGCGAAGGCCGCGAAGAGCACCCCCAGCCACTTGAGGCCCAGACCCCGTTCCAGGGCGTACATAGCGCCCCCCTGCATTTTCCCGTCGGGCGTCTTGACCCGGTATTTGACGCCGATGAGGGATTCTGCGTACTTGGTGGCGATACCGAACACGCCGGTAATCCAGCACCAGAACACCGCGCCCGGTCCGCCCAGGAAGATGGCGGTGCCCACACCGATGATGTTGCCGGTGCCGATGGTGGAGGCCAAAGCGGTGGTCAGGGCCTGAAATTGGCTCACATCCCCCGGCGCGTTCGGGTCGCGGGTCACCGAGAGCTTGATGCCGGTAAAGGTCTTGCGCTGAATGAAACCGGTGCGGAAGGTCATAAAAATGTGGGTGCCCAGCAGGAGCACAATCATGGGGATCCCCCATAAAAAGCCGTCAAAATCGTTGATAAGTTTTGTAATTGTCTCAAAAACATCCATGCCGGTTCTCTCCCCTCTTTCTGCCTGGAGTGCAGAAATATCAGGAAAATTATACACGAGGGCGGGGAGAAGTGCAAGACATTTTCTGGAAGCCCAAGCCGTTTCTCTTGACAAGGGGGCCGGTTTCCTGTAAAATAACCCCACAGCTCCGCCGGCACGAAGCCGCTGGAGGGCGCCGAAGCGCCTGCGCTTAATCCCCGCGTGTTTCAATGTTTTATGGACGTATGCCATGAAGGTGTGCACTTTCTCCCGTGAGAGAGCGCATACCTTTTTTGTATGTCCGCCGCCCTTCCCCCTCGACTGCCAACCGACAAAAAGGAGGATGTTCGTCTATGTCAAATGTGAAAAAAATCTGTATCTGCGCCTTCTGTATAGCCCTTTGCTGCGTGCTCCCCCCGGCCTTCCACGCGGTGGGGCTGGGCGCGGTGTTTTCCCCCATGCACCTGCCGGTGCTGCTGTGCGGCCTGCTGTGCGGGTGGCCCTATGGGGCCTTCTGCGGGGTGGCCGGTCCGCTGCTCTCCTGCCTGACCACCGGGATGCCCTCCGCCGCCCGGCTGCTGTATATGGCCCCGGAGCTGTGCGCCTACGGCCTGTTCTGCGGCCTGCTCCTGCGCTTCATCCGCACCGGGCGGACCACCGCCGACCTGTACCTGACCTTAGTCCCCGCCATGGTGCTGGGCCGTGTGGTGGGCGGCGCGGCCCGCGCCATGTTCGCCCTCTATAACGCGGAGAGCTACTCCCTGGCCCTTTGGGTGGGGGCCTACGTGGTGGAGACTCTGCCGGGGGCCATTCTTCAGCTGGTGTTCCTGCCCGCCCTGGTGCTGGTGCTGACCCGTGCCAAGCTGATTCCCGCCCGCTACGGCGCGGATGGGAAAGCCCTGGAGCCCGTATGATCGCCGCCGCCGCTGAATTTCGGGAGGTGCTGGCCTGCCACGCCGCCCGCTATCCCAGGATGGCCCCCTGTGACGGGGTAAAGCTGGCCTATCAAGCGACTTTCGGCGGCGGGCACCTGATTTCCGACCCTGCCGCCAGTCTGGACCGCTTAAAGGCGGAGCTGGCCCAGGTGGAGCCCGACCCTGCCGCCCCTCTGGCGGAGGACATCGGCAATGGGCTGGTGCGGATATCCCTCCGGGCCCTGGCGGGCGGGGGGGATACGCCCGACGGGCTGAACCGGGCCTTTGTCCGCTCCGCCCAAAACCAGAAGGGGACCCGGACGGAGCTTCTGGAGCGGCTGGAGGTCTTGCGGAGCCTGACGGCCCAAGGGAGCTTTGGCTTTTCCGCCCAGGACCTGGAAGAGTACCTGGGGCCCTATCAGGCCGCAGGCTGTCCCCCGGTTTCCCACAGCCCCCAATACCGCGCCGCTTACCGCCCCGCCTACCGGGTGATTGCCCGCCGGTTCTCCCTGCCCCTGTGTCTGGCGGAGCTCTCCGCCAGGGCCGGACGGGGAGAGGGCCCCGTTTTGGTGGCCCTGGACGGCCGCTGTGCCGCCGGAAAGACCACCCTGGCCGGACGGCTGGCCCGGGAATACGGGTTTCCCGTGGTACACATGGACCACTTTTTTCTCCGCCCGGAGCAGAGGACCCCGGAGCGTCTGGCCCAGCCCGGCGGCAACGTGGACTATGAGCGGGTACAGGCGGAGGTCCTCACCCCCCTCCGCCGGGGAGAGGGGGCGGTCTACCGGCCCTTCGTGTGCAAAACCCAGCGGCTGGCGGAGCCCATAACCATTCCCCCCGCCCCGGTGGTGCTGGTGGAGGGCTCCTACGCCTGCCACCCGCACCTGTGGCCCAGCTATGATGTGCGCGTCTTTTTGACGGTCAGCCCCGCCCTCCAGCGGGAGCGCCTCCTGATGCGGGAGGGCGCGGAGGGCGTCCAGGTATTTTATGACAAGTGGATTCCCCTGGAGGAGCGGTATTGCGCAGCGCTCCAGGTGGAGGACCGCTGCGGCTACAGCCTGGAGGCCCCCGTATAATACTATTTATGAAGAATTAGTATAAGCGCGCCCCAGAGCGCCTGGTCTGATGGACGGTCAGACGGGGCGCTCTTTTTTTGCCGAATCGAACGTTTTTTTGAATTTCCTCTTGACTCGCATAGATGTTCGATGTATAATGTGGTACACCAGTTCGATGTGAAAGGAGGCGGACCACTGTGGAGCTTCTGGACAAGCTCGCCATTCTGGCCGACGCGGCCAAATTCGACGCCGCCTGCACCTCCAGCGGTCTGGACCGCACCGCCCGCCCCAGCGGGCAGGGGATTGGCACCGCCATGTTTTCCGGCTGCTGCCATACCTTTTCGGCGGACGGGCGGTGCGTGACTCTGCTCAAGGTCCTCCAGACCAACCGGTGTATCTGCGATTGTCAGTACTGCGTCAACCGCCGCTCCAACGACGTGCCCCGGACGGCCTTCACCCCCCGGGAGCTGGCGGAGCTGACCATCGGCTTTTACCGGAGGAATTACATCGAGGGCCTGTTTCTCTCCTCCGCCGTCTGGGGCTCCCCGGACCGGACCACCGAAGAGATGATTGCCACACTCCGCCTGCTGCGGGAGGAGTACCACTTTTGGGGCTACATCCACGCCAAGGCCATCCCTGGCGCGGACCCCCTGCTGACCCGGCGGCTGGGCCTGCTGGCCGACCGGCTTTCCATAAACATCGAGCTCCCCAGCGAGGCCAGCCTGAACCGTCTGGCCCCCGACAAGGGGAAGCACGATATTTTGACCCCGATGGCCCAGATTCGGGACGGTATTCAGGTGTCCAGGCACGAGATCGCCCGGTACCGCCACGCCCCCCGCTTCGCCCCGGCGGGGCAGTCCACACAGATGATTGTGGGGGCCACCCCGGAGAGCGACCGGCACATCATGCTCCTGACCCAGGGGCTTTATGACAAATATAAGCTCAAGCGGGTGTTTTTCTCGGCCTATATGCCGGTGTCCGACAGCGCCCTGCTCCCCGCCCCGGCGGGCTTCAAGCCGCCCCTGCTGCGGGAGCACCGGCTGTATCAGGCCGATTGGCTGCTGCGGTACTACCATTTCCGGGTGGAGGAGCTGTTGGATGAGGTCCACCCGAACCTGAATCCCCTGGTGGACCCAAAGTGCTCCTGGGCCCTGGCGCACATGGAGTTCTTCCCGGTGGAGGTCAACAGGGCCTCGCTGGAGGAGCTGCTTCGGGTGCCGGGCATCGGGCCCAAATCCGCCCGGCGGATTGTCTCGGTGCGGCGGTGCGGCTCCCTGGATTTTGAGGGGCTCAAGCGCCTGGGGGTGGTCCTCAAGCGGGCCCAGTATTTTATTACCTGCCGGGGCAAAATGCTCTCCGGCCTGCGGGTGAGCCCCGACGGCGTGCTGCGGCATCTGGTGGCCCAGGAGCGCCCCATGCTGGCCCAGGGGGCCCCGGAGCAGCTGTCCCTGTTCGAGCAGACCGGCTGAGGGAGGGGTGTACTATGGATTGGACACAAGCGGCCTACCGCTATGACGGGAGTTTTTCGGGGTTTCTCACCTGCGTGTTTTACAGCTACGCGGAGCGGGAGGAGCCCATGACCTTCATCGGCCCGGAGGACGGCCGGCTCTCCCTGTGGCCGGAACGGGAGGTGGAGGCCAGCCGGGAGCTGGCCCTTCGGGTGTACCGCGCCCTGAGCAGGCTGGGCCCCGAGGGGAGGAGAATCGTGGTTCACGGCTTCCTCACCTGCCTGGAGGAAAAGGAGGTTCAGCTCTGGCGGTATCTGCGGTTGGGGTTTGCCCAGGGGAGGGGGTTTTGCCGGAATCTGGCCCACCCTCTGGTGGCGGCGCTGGACAAGGCCGTCTACCACGCCGAGCATGAGGCCCATATGTATAAGGGCTTTGTCCGCTTCTCCGAGCAGGAGGGGCTGCTTCTGGCGGAAATCGAGCCCAAAAACCGGGTGCTCCCCCTGCTGCGGGTGCATTTCTGCCAGCGCTTCCCCCAAGAGTGCTTTGCCATCTACGACCGCACCCACCGGGAGGCCCTCTTTCACCAGCGGGGTCAGTGGGCCATTGTGCCCCTGGAGGATTTCCGTCTGGCCGCCCCCGGACAGACCGAGCGGGAGTATCGCCAGCTCTGGCGGAAATTCTATGACACCATTGCCATTCAGGAGCGGTATAACCCCAAATGCCGCATGACCCATATGCCCAAGCGCTATTGGGGGACCATGACGGAATTTCAGACCGGCCCGGCGGAGCCGGGGAGAAAGGAGCTGCAAGCATGAAACCAGTCAAGATTACCGTCCTGCGGATGCAGATGTACGAGGACCTGGCAAAGGAATTTCTCACCGAGGGGGTGTGCCCCTGCGATTTCTACACGGAGGGGCAGAGCTTCCTCTACACCGGCGGGGCGGAGCGGCCCGAGGGCTTCTGTCCCTGGGCGTGGATTGACATTTACCGAAGTGTAAACGCTCTGGCCACCGGGTCCACCTTCACCCCCTGGCAGAAGCGGGAGGGGGTCAACGTGGTCTGCTGCACCGACGGCATCCGGCCGGTGACCTTTTTGCTGGAGGCATTGGAGGACGTATCCCCCTAAAATCCAGCCTGTCCCCCCTTCTCAGAGGGCCCGTTCCCGAATAAGCTGTAGGGAAAAGGGGGGCGGACTTTGAAACTGGAACGCACGTCCATGGTCTACGGCACACTGGTCCTCACCTGTACCAGTGTGTGTTCCCAGGCGGTGGGCTTTGTCTACCGCATTTTCCTCTCGCGGCTCATCGGGGCGGAGGTCATGGGGCTGTATCAGCTCATTATGCCGGTGTATTCCGTCCTGATGGCCCTCACCGCCGTGGGGCTGACGGTGGCGGTGTCCAACCTGTCCTCGGAGTTCCACGCCAAGGGCAACGGGGCCGCCGTGGCTCAGGTGCTCCGGCGGTGCCTGGGGCTCTTTCTGGCCCTCATCACCCTGGCGGCGGGGGTGGTGGTCCTGGGTTACGACCCCATTTCCGTTTATCTGCTGGGGGACGCCCGTACGCAGATGGGGCTGCTGCTCCTGCTGCCCTGCGCGGCCCTCACCGGGGTGGAGAATCTGCACAAGCATTTCTTCTATGGCGGGGGCTGCATCCGCCCTCCGGCGGCGGTGGAGCTGTGCGAGCAGTTCATCCGTACCGGGGCGGTGCTGGGCCTGCTGGCGGTCTTTCTCCCCCAGAACCCCGAGCGGACTGTGGGCCTGATTGTGGCCGGTATGATTGTGTGCGAGGTCTTTTCCGCCAGCACCCTCCTGCTGCTGGCCCGGCGGAGGCTGAACGCCTGGGGCGGCGGGATGGGAGCCCCCCTCCCCCGGCGGGAGCTGGACCGGAGGATTGCCGCCATTGCCCTGCCCGTTGCGGCCACCTCCCTGCTGGGCAACCTGATGGCCTCGGCCAATACGGTGCTGATTCCCCAGCGGCTGGTCCACGCGGGGGCGGAGGTCTCCCAGGCTATGAGCGCCTTCGGCGTGCTGTGCGGCATGACGGCCCCCATGCTCAGTCTGCCCACCGCCTTTATCGGGGCCATGGGTCTGGTGCTGGTGCCCAAGCTGGCCCACGCCTCCGCCCTGGGCCAGAGGGCCCTGGTTCAGCGGCGCATTCAGCGGGCCATGCAGGCCGCGTCCATGACCATGTTCCCGGCGATGGCCCTGCTGGCGGTGCTGGGGCCGGACATCGGGCGGCTTTTGTTCCGGGAGGAAACGGTGGGGGCCTATATGCTCCCCCTGGCGGCGGGCACGCTTCTGTCCTGCTGGCAGGCGGTGCTTTCCGGCTCCCTCAGCGGCGTGGGGCGGCAGAAGGACGCCGCCTGGAACGCCATTTGCTCCGGGGCGGTGCAGCTGGGGTGTACCTATCTGCTGATGGGCCTGCCCGGCGTGGGGCTGGGGGGCTATGTGGCGGGGTTTGTGGTCAGCTCCGCTCTGGGGACCCTGCTCAACTGGCGTTCCATCCGGCGCTGTGCCGGGGTGGAGGCCCGCATATTTCTGTGGTTTGCGGCGCCGGGGCTGGCGGCGTTGCTGATGGGGGCCTGTGTGGACCTGCTCTATCGGGTGCTTCGAGGCAGCGGGGCGGGCCTCCTGCCTGCGGCGGGCGTGTGTACCATATTTGGCCTGCTCATCAACGGCGCCGCCCTCCAGGCCCAAGGGGTTCGCCTCAGCCCGCGCAGCCGCTGAGGGTTGCCGGAATGCCGTTCGGGCAAAGCCTCCCATTACTATGCAACCCCCTGGATTCTCTTTTTTGGGAATCCAGGGGGGTTTTCTGTACCATGCGCCCTGATACAAATGGGTATTGACAGACAATACTATTTATCATATAATATTATTAGACCAAAAAAGAAGGGGGGTTTCGATATGACCTTTCCACTGGGCGCGCCCTTGCTGGACGCGTGTGTGCTGGGTGTGCTGACCCAAGGGGACGCCTATGGGTACAGCCTCACCCAGCGGATGAAGGAGGTGGTGGATTTGTCGGAATCCACCCTGTATCCGGTCCTGCGGCGCTTGCAGCAGGGTGGGTGTCTGAGCGTCTATGACCAGCCCTACCAGGGCCGCAACCGGAGGTATTACGCCATCACGCCTGTGGGCCGGACCCTTCTCAGCGGCTACCAGGAGGCGTGGAGCGCGTATCGGAGGCAGATTGAAACACTGCTGTTCCCGGAGGAACCGGAGGAAGGAGGCGGGGACCATGGGGAAAGCTGAATTTTTGAAGGCGCTGGAGGGGGAGCTGTCCCCCCGGCTCCCGGCGGAGGACCTGGCCGATGTGCTGGCCTATTATGAGGAATACATTGCCGACGCCGGGGAGGACCAGGAAGAGGCTGTCTTGGGGGAGCTGGGAAGCCCTGCCGCCGTAGCGGCCAAAATTCTGGAGGACCAGGGGGAGCCAAAGCCCAGCAAGCCCCAGTCCAGAACCAAACGGGTTTTGCTGTGGGGGCTGGGGATATATCTGGCCTGCAGTGTGCTGGCGGCGGGGCTGCTGATATGCCTGCGGCCGGGGGAGGATAACTATCCTGACCTGGGTATCGTTCCTGGAAGCGAAGCCTATTCGGATGCTATGATGGATATGGATATGGGGGATATTCACCGGCTGGAGCTGGACTTGCCTGCCGCGTCGGTCATCATTGCCCCGGAGACCGAGGGAACAGGAATATTTGTGGAACGGTGGGAAGAATCCAACCCCACGCTATACTACGATGTGGAGAACGGCACTCTGCGCCTTTGGACCCAAGACTGGAAGGCAGAGGACACAGAGCCCTCCGGGGGAACGGTGTATCTCTACCTGCCTCAGGAGTTGCTCTGGATGGACCTGAAGCTGGGCAAAGGCTCCATCTCCATACACGGTCTGGACACCCAGAAACTGGATATTGCCCTCGACGAAGGAGAAGTATGTCTGGAGCGGCTGAATGCAGACGTCCTGAAGGCGGAGGTGGGCACAGGGACACTGTACCTGACTCAGGTGGCAAGCGAAAGCCTGAAAGCGTCCGTAAGGCAGCTTGGGGACTATGCCCCCTTGGAGGAGCACACCCCCGACGTGCTGGCGGAGGGACACAGCACAGCGCTGGTCCTGGAGCGATGCCGGACCGGAACACTGGAGCTGGTCAACAAGTCGGGGGACTTGGCAGCCGGGGGGACGTTCATGGGTTCGATAACCCTGGAGGCCCCGAAGGGGAGTGTGTATTTCGCCACAACGAAGCCCAGAATTGCATATAAAATCAGCAATCCCGGTGAGTCAAAGCTCTATATTTACCACGATACATTCCAAAGAAGTTACATCGGCGGAGACAACAGCTACGCGCTCCAGCTACAGGTCCGAACGGCGGCATATCTGCATTTTGGAGCGTAAAGGGCTTGCCACCGTCCGGGGGCGTGGTGTATAATGGGGGCAATCAGACATAATGGAGGTTCTCTCGCATGAAAAAGCTGTGTACCCTGTTTCTTGCCCTGGCGCTGAGTCTGGGGCTGGCCGTGCCGGCCTGGGCGGCGACGTTCTCGGACGTTTCGGAGACCCACTGGGCCCGCCCCTTTGTGGAGGAGGTATCCGAGGCGGGGATTATGAAAGGCACCGGCAACGGGCAGTTCAGCCCCGACGGGACCATGACCGCCGCGGAGTTCGCCGCCATGCTGGCCCGCGCCTTCTGGCCGGAGGCCCTGGAGGCAAACACGGCTCAGGCGCCCGCCGGTTCCCCCTGGTGGCTGGGCCCGGTGCAGACCATTTACCAGCAGGGAGGGTTCAAGAGCACCTCCATTGACACGGATTTCAGCGCTGCGGAGGCCGGCGGAACCAAGGTAACCTCCCCCCTGAGCCGGTACGATATGGCGGGGATGCTCTATGACGTCCTTCGGGCCAAGGGCCTCCCCCTGGGCACCGAGCGGGACGCCGAGATCAACAAGAGCTACCTGTCCGACTGGGAGCAGGTCCCGGCGGAGTACGGGGATGCCGTAGCCTATGTGATGGCCACCGGTGTGCTCACCGGCAAGAGCGGCAACCGCTTCGCCGGTGCGGACACCATGAGCCGCGGGGAGGCCGCTGCCGCCATGTCCCGCCTGCTGGCCTACAGCGCCGCCCATTCCTGAGCAGGATAGAGAAAACAGGAGCCGGATTTATCCTCCGGCTCCTGTTTTTTTGGAATGCGGTGAGGGAGTTCCGTCCAAAGGTTGCAAAAACAGCCCGCTCGCCCTCATCGCTCTGCCCGCCGGGGGGAGCCGGAGGTTTCACAGGAGGGGCATATCAAAGAGCCCCACGGTTTCCAAAATCTGCTGGACCTGTTCCGCCCGGTGGCTCCAGGAGGCCACCTCGCCCCGGCTCCGGCGGCGGGCCTGAAACCAGTCTCCAGCCTCAGACAGGGCCTGACGGCACAGCCGGGCAAACTCCCGGGCCGTGTAGGCGGCATAGATGACGTCGGGGAAGGGCTCCACCTGCCCCCGGCGGTAGAAGGCCACCACCGGCTTTCCGGCGGCGAAATACTCATAAATGCGGGTGGGCACCACGTCGTTGTCCGGGTCCCGCATCCGGGGAAAGCTCATGCACACGTCAAAGCGGGAGAGAAAATCGGGCACCTCCCCGGGATTGCAGGGGTCCAGCAGACGCACATTGGGCAGGACGGACAGGGGTTCCAAGGCGGGGTTGCGCTCCCGCCGCCCCAGAAACACGAAGGTCCACCGGGGCATGTACTGGGCGCACAGCAGGGCGGGGGCCAAGTCCAAATCCCGCCAGAGGGTGCCCACATACCCCAGCACCGGGCCGGAAATGTCCCGCAGCTCCGGCGGACAGCGGAGGTTCGGTTGGGCGAACATGGAGTAATTAACCCCATTGGGCAGCAAAACGATGTTGTCGCTGCATGGGGAGAGGTGGTCAATCAGCCCCTGGGAGGCGGCGAAAATCACGTCGGCAGACAGGGCAAGGTCGCTCTCCCAGCGGATGGGAAACTCCGACCAGGCCCGGTCACAGTCGTAAATCAGCGCCCGGAAGGAGAGAAATTCCAACAGGTGGACGCTCTCCGGCGTGTCAGTCCACACCACCGGCTCCCGAAAGCGGTGGCGGTCCATGCGCTGGGCGATGAACCGGGCCAAGCGCCGGTACCGGCGGCGAAAAAATATATGGTAGCGTTCCTCCACCTCCGCCAGCGGGGGGAGGGTGTACAGGGTCAGGCCCGGACGGAGCCTGCGCCCCGGCCTGCGCCAGTTGGGGCCCGGCGGCTCGAAGTAGAGAATGTGAGCTCCCTTCAGCCGGAGCAGCAGCTGTTGGGTGCGGGTGGGCACGGCCTGCCAGGGGGCGTGGGACAGACAGATGATTTGATTGGAGGGCATTCCTTCACCCCGTTTCTGTGGTTGCGGAGGCGGTCCCTGCCGCTCATGAGGGGAGGCCGCCAAGGAGCGCCTGCGCGGTTTCCTGGTTGCGGTGCTCGATTTGGCGCAGGCGGGTCACACCGCCGGCGAGGAAGTCCGTGTCCCCAATGCGGCCGCAGGCGGCGTCAATCTGGGCGGTCAGCGCCGGGAGGGTGAGCTGTTCCAAATCGGTATACAAATCCTGTCCGATATAGGAGAGGAAGGAGCTGATTTTCTGGTCGTAGACCACCCCCACCAGGGGAATCCCCTGTCCGGCGGCGAATACCAGGGCGTGCAGGCGCATGGAGACCACCACCTGCATCCGGGAGAGCAGGCCGATGGTGTGGTCCGAGCCGCCGGTGTCCTCCAGAAGGTGGCGGGGGGTGGACTCCTTCATGTGCCGGAGGGCGTGCCGGGCGGCGCCCACGTCCAGCCGGGGCTCGATGGGCAGAAACACCGGCGTGAGGCCGTAGGTTTCATAGGCGTAGTCCGCCGCCGCGCCGAAAATCGCCGCCTTTTCCTCAAAGCCGGGCCAGGGACGCAGGGTAAAGCCGATGTATTTCTCCTTGGGCTCCAGCCCCAGCTGCTCCATAAAGCCGTCAATGACCTGGGGCGGCGCGGGGGGGAGAATGACCGTGGGGTCGGCCGAGAGGATGATTTTCGGGTGGGTGACCCCCATATCCTCCAGCTCGGCGGCGGAGTGGGTGTCCCGCAGGGTAATGGCGTCTACGCTCTTCTGGAGCACTCTGGAAGCCCGCTTCCGGTTGGCGGCGGACTGGATGGGCCCAATGCCGCAGCCGTACATGAGCACCCGGTTCCCCAGCCGCTTGGCGGCGGAGATGGTGAACAGATAGAACCACAAAGAGCGGTGGCTGGTCACGTCCTGCATCAGGGAGCCCCCGCCGTTGATATACAGCCGGGTTTTCATCATGCGCCAGAGAAACCGGGGAAAGGCAAAGGTGTAAATGGCGTTGACCCGGTAGGTCTGCCGGGTCTCGTCGGGCCGGCGGGAGAGGACCCACAGGGGCAGGTCCGGGTCCAGCTGCCGCAGCTCGGTGACGATGGCCTCCAGGATGGCGTCGTCACCGGCGTTGCCCCGGCCATAGGCCCCGCAGACCAGGGCGCCGTCCCGCCGCCCCATGCCCCGCGCCTTCCGGCGGAGGATGGTCTCGTAAATGGACAGCTGCCGCTCCAGGGTGCTCTCCAGAGAGTAGTCGGCCACGGCCCGCTGATAGAGCCGCTCCCCCAGCCGGCGCCGCAAGCCGGGGTCCGCCGCCAGGGTGGACAGGTGCCGGGCCAGGGTGGACGCGTCCCCTGCCTCAAACAGCAGGCCGTGGACCCCGTGCTCAATGAGGTAGGGCACGCCCCCCACCCGGCTGGACACCGTGGGCAGGTGGACCCGCGCCCCCTCGGTGAGGGAGTAGGAAAAGGTTTCGGACAGAGAGGTGAGGGTGTTGATATCCAGGGCGTGGTAAAAGGTGTCCGTGTCCTGAATCCAGCCGGTAAAGCACACCTGCCGCTCCACCCCCAGCTCCTGGGCCAGGTGCTTGAGCATGGACATCTGGGGTCCGTCCCCGGCGATGAGCAGCCGCAGCTGAGGCTGCTCCTTCCAGGCCAGGGCAAAGCCCCGAATCAGGGTGGAGATATCCTTGACCGGGTTGAGCCGGGCGGTGATGCCCGCAATAACGCAGTCCTCCGGCCAGTCCAGACCCAGCTGCTGCAAATACGCGCTCCGGCCCATGGCGGGGGTACGGGGGGTGAAGTCCAGGCCGTTGTAAATGGTAAAGAGCTTGTCCGGGTCAAATTTGCGGGCGATGAGCAGGTCCGTCATGGAATCGGACACGCCAATGCGGTAGTCCAGCATACGCAGGGCCAGGGTGTTGATGGTGCCGTAGGTGATGCGGGAGAAGGGACGGCCCAGGTAGTCCAGGCGGTAGTCGGAGTGGACGGTGGTGACCACGGGCAGGCCGGTGGAGCGCCGCAGCAGAGCGCCCATCATATTGCCCCGGGCCCCATGGCAGTGGAGAATTTCAAAGCCCTCGGTGCGGATTAACTCCTTCAGAGTGCGCAGATTGTGCAGCAGGTTGTGTCCGGGGAGGACGATGGTATGAATACCCAGCTCCCGCGCCTCCTGGGAGAAGGGGCCTTCCATGAAGCAGACCATGGTAATGTCAATCCGCTTGGAGAGGTTCTGGAGCAGGGAGTGAACGTGGGTTTTGGCGCCGCCGCTGTCGCCGCCGGAAATCAGGTGAAGGACTTTCATGAAAGGAACCTCCAAAAAAGACTTGTAGAACACGGGGTATCTGTGGTACAATATGGCGAAATGGTTTCCTGTGTCCCATTGTACCAAGAACGACATGAATTTACAACCGTGGAGGCAAAAGATGATAGACGAAAAAGGAAGATTGTTTGGTAAAATCAATATTGTAGACCTGCTGGTTCTTCTGGTGGTGGTCATTGGCGTTGTGGTGGTGGCGGTAAAATTCGTTCTTCCCAATACGACAGCCGGCGGCGGCGGGAGCTCCAAAACCCACCTGACCTATCAGGTGCTGGTGGAGAACGTCCGGCCGGAGGTCTATGAAAATGTCCAGAAGTACATTCCCTCCACCCTGATGGCCGCGGGGGAGATGCTGGACGGCCAGGTGGTGGCAGTGACCGCCGAGCCCCGTGAGCAGCAGGTCAACATGAGCACCTCCGGCGGCACGGCGCTGGTGATTCCGGTGAACCAGGGCAATCTGAATCTGACCTTTACCATTGAGTGCAACGTAGTCAACCCCATCACCAGTGAAATCGGCACCCAGGAGGTCCGGGTGGGCAAGAACCACATCGTCAAAACGGATAAAATTGAGCTGGGCAGCGGCGTCATTATTGACTGCGAATGGGGAACCGATTCCGAGACGGAATGAGACAGAGCGGGCGGCGGGCACATCTGCCGCCTGTTTCTTTTTCTTGTAAGAAAAAGAAACAAAAAGAACTTCCATAGCGCTTCCGGCCCGGTGCGGTCCTTCCATGCTCCGCCCGGTGACGGACGATGGTTTTAGAGATGTTTGACAGAGGGGGAATTGTGTGCCTGCATGGTTTTTGGCGGCGGACGGCGGCGCGCTCCTGTGGATACAAGACACACTGCGGTGGGCGGTGCTCAACCCGATTGTGATACTTTACACCCATCTGGGAGACGTGGGGATGCTGTGGATTGCTGTGTCGCTGGCAATGCTCGCCTTCCGGTCCACCCGGAGGGCGGGGTGTCTCAGCCTGTGCGCCCTGCTCCTGGGTATGCTGTGTACCAATGTGGTTTTGAAGCATCTGGTGGCCCGGCCCCGGCCCTGGCTGACCGTGGAGGGGCTGATTCCCCTGATTGCCGAGGGGGACCCCAATTCCTTCCCCTCCGGGCACAGCTGTGCCGCCTTTGCGGCGGCGGGTGTATGGGCGCGGGCCCTGCCGTGCCGGTGGGGGAAGTGCCTGAGCCTCGGTCTGGCG
Source organism: uncultured Flavonifractor sp. (assembly GCA_910585415.1). Lineage (GTDB taxonomy): Bacteria > Bacillota > Clostridia > Oscillospirales > Oscillospiraceae > CANAAV01. The sequence goes on along the minus strand of CAJUDT010000009.1, from coordinate 15,328 downwards.
GCGGCGATGGCCCTTTCCCGGCTCTACGTGGGGGTGCATTTCCCCAGTGATGTCCTGGCGGGGAGCTGCATCGGATTTTTGTGCAGCCAGATCATCTGGGGCCTGTGGACCCGGTTTTCAGAGAAGAAATACAACAGTGCGGCCTGACGCCCCAGGGCAGCGGAATAACCGGGGCGGTTAGAACGGCCAAGGAGGACGTTATGAAACAAAAACTTTCCATTTTATTGACGGCGCTGCTGGCGCTGTCCCTGACCGCCTGCGGCCCGGTGCAGACCCCGCCGCCCGCAGTTCCCACAAGCACGCCGGTGCTGGAGGCCGTGACCCCCACCCCGGAGGCGGAAGAGCCCCCGGCCTCTGCTGAGACACCGCCGGCTGAAACCGCACCGGTAGAGACACCCCCTGCGGAGACGCCCACGGAGGCCGCTCTCTCGGAGGACGGGAGCTATACCACCAAAGAGGACGTTGCCCTGTATATCCACTTGTATGGCCGCCTGCCGGACAATTTCATCACCAAGCGGGAGGCCGAACAGCTGGGGTGGTCCGGCGGCTCACTGGAACCCTACGCCCCCGGCATGTGCATCGGCGGCAACCGCTTTGGCAACTACGAGGGCCTCTTGCCCGAGGCCGACGGGCGCAGCTATACCGAATGTGATATTGACACATTGGGGGCCTCCAAGCGGGGGGCGAAGCGGATTGTGTTTTCCAACGACGGGCTGATTTATTACACCGGGGACCACTACGAGTCCTTTGAGCTGCTCTATGGGGAGGTAGACCCGTGAGAGAAGCGGTCTTAGACGGCGGGCGGATATCGAGCCGTGAGGCCCTCCATACCGCCCTGGCGGAGGCCCTCCCTCTGCCGGAGTGGTATGGCCGCAATCTGGACGCGCTGATGGACTGTCTCACCGACCTGGGGGAGGAGCTCACCCTGCGCCTCACCGGCCGAAAAGCCCTGGAGGAAGCGCTGGGGCCCTATGCCCATGCCCTGCTCCGGGTTCTCCGCCGGGCGGAGGAGGAAAATGCCCGGTTTCATGTAGTGGTGGAGGAAATGGAATAGGCGCCTGCGGCTATGCTCCGCGGGACCAGGGGGGACAGGACCATGCAATATCAAGCCATCCGGCAGGGCCGCTTTCTCCGCCGCCCGAACCGTTTTATCGCCCATGTGGCGCTGGACGGCGGGGAGGTGGTGTGCCATGTGAAGAATACCGGGCGCTGCCGGGAGCTGCTGACGCCTGGAGCGGTGGTCTATCTGGAGACGGCCTGCCGCCCTGGCCGGAAAACCAACTTTGACCTGATTGGCGTGGAAAAACCGGGTGAGCCGGAACCGCTGCTGGTCAACATGGATGCCCAGGCCCCCAACCGGGTCTTTCAGGAGTGGGCCCAGGCGGGCGGCTTTTTGCCGGGACTGACGTATCTGAAGCCGGAGCAGCGCTGGGGCAATTCCCGCTTTGATTTTTATTTTGAGGCCGGAGCCCGCCGGGGATTTGTGGAGGTCAAGGGGGTTACACTGGAGAGCGGCGGACACGCCCGGTTTCCCGACGCCCCCACCGAGCGGGGCGTCAAGCACATCGAGGAGCTGACAGCCTGCCGCCGGGAGGGCTTTGAGGCGTACCTGTGTTTTGTCCTTCAAATGGCCGGGATGCGGGATTTCTCGCCCAACGACGAGACGCACCCCGCCTTTGGCGAGGCCCTGCGGAGCGCCGCCAAGAGCGGGGTGGAGGTATTGGCGCGGGAGTGCCGGGTGACGCCGGACACATTGGAAATTACCGGGGCGGTCCCAATCCTCCTGTAAGGCGCGGGCGTTCCAATAAAGCTCCATGACCGGGAGGGAACAGATTTGGAGACGGAGTACCAGCTAATTACACGGGAGATTGCGCATAAGGGGACGGCTTACCTGCTCATCCGGCGCTGTAAGCCCGAGGGGGTGCGGGAGCTCCTGAGACGGGCCGCCGGGGCGGCGGCAGGGTACGGGGCCAAGCGGCTGCTGGCGGCTTCCCTGGATTCATCCGCGCCTCTGTCGGAGGGCCAATGGGAGGGCCTGCGGCTGACCCACGTACACGACATGCACCTGCTGGAGCGGGAAATGGAGACATGCCCGCCCGCCGGGGCGGTGGCTCTGGTCCCCCTGGAGGCGGACCGGGACGAGGAGTGGCAGACGTTATACAATGCGGGCTTTTTCCATGTGCCCAATGCGGCCGCCTATGAGCAGGCGGACCTGGACACCCTCCGGACGGAGGGGCGGCTGTGCGGCTTTGCCCAGGCGGAGGGGCAGACGGTGGGGGTGTACGAGCTGGACCTTACCTGCCAGCCCCCGGAAATCTCCGGCATTGCCCTGGCCCCGGTATTTCGGGGGAGGGGACTGGGGCGGGCGCTGCTCCGGGGTGTGCTGGCGCTGCTGTTTCAGGAGGGGGCTTCCAGGTGCCGCCTGACCGTCTCCACAGGGAATCCAACCGCCTATGGGCTCTACTTGGCGGAGGATTTCCAGTTTTTGAAGGTCAAAAGTCAGTGGTATGACGTAGCGCTTTCCTCCGGCTGCCCGGAGGACCAAGGCGAAATATGACCAGAGCGGCACGGTTTGGAAAAATGGAATAAAACATAGTCCGTACCGGGCTCCCTGTCAGCGGGGGTCCGGTACGGACTGTTTTTCGGGGGATATATGCCGGTCAATCCTCTGGCGGCGCTTCCCCGGCGGAGCGCTGCTGGTCCACATAGGGCTGAAAGATGCGCTCCAGCGGCTGGGAGGCCAACAGGGCCAGGACACCGGGCACAAAGAGCACCGGCCACCAGTAGCGCAGGCAGACCCAAGCGCCTGCCGCCGTCACAATGGCCAGACAGGCGGTGACCGGGAGATGGGCCAGGGCCAGCTTGATACAGGTGCCTATCAGCCCGCCCACCCCGAAGGTGAACCGGGAGAGCACCGGAAACAGGTAGCTCACGATGCCAATCAGCAGCAGGACTACCACCAGGAAGGTGAAGAAGAGGGTGTACCACATGGGACTCGCCGGAGCGGACAGGAGAAAGAACACGTAGAGGCAGTACATCAGAAACCCGATAGCCAGAACGGCGAGGGAAGTTGGTATCCCCACCCGGAGTTCCCGGCGGAACACCTGGAGGAAGCGCCGGTAAGGGGTGGTTTCCTCCTTGGTGCGGAAGGTTTTGACCACCGTGTCATACAGGGCGGCGCTGGCGGGGCCCAGGGTGACCAGAGGCAGGCTGGCCGCCAGCCAGAGCAGACTGAGCAAAACCAGATCCACCAGCCGTGCGGTGATTTGAAAGAAGCGGTTTTCGGGATGAAAGATACGTCCAAGCACCGGCATAACCTCCTTTGGCTGTATAGAGATATCTGGATTATATCGGATTTTTGGAAAAAGGTCAATGGAGGTCCTGGGCATAGAACCGGCGCGGGGGCGCATAGGCTGAACGGAAAAGGAGGGAGGAACCATGCGGGAATGCTGCGTGTCAGAGCTGCGCTGTAAGGAAATCATCGACGTACGGGACGGCGGGCGGTTCGGGTATGTGGGGGACGTGGCGGTGGACCTGGACAGCGGACAGGTGAAGGCGCTGATCGTACCGGGGCGGCTCCGGCTGCTGGGCCTGCTGGGCCGGGAGGAGGACATCGTGTTCCCCTGGACGGCGGTGCGCCGGGTGGGGGAGGATGTGATTTTGGTGGAGGGCGCGGAAAAACGGAGCGGACGGCGTCTGCGGGGCCCCTGAATATTTTTATTTCGCATCAAACATTTCACAGTTTGTTCATAGCCAAGGCTTAAAAAATATGGTAAACTATGCTTTAAGAATTAGGGAATCAAACGATTGAACCATCGCTTTGACCCAGGGGTGAGGTGGCGCCGTGCAAAAAAAGCTGAAGGAAAAAATTTCAGAGTCTCTCACCTCGGTGCTGCCGGTGACGGTCATTGTACTGCTCCTGAGCTTCACCCTGGCCCCCATGCCCACGGGCACCCTGATGCTCTTTTTGCTGGGGGCGGCGATGCTGATTGTGGGTATGGGCTTCTTCTCCCTGGGGGCCGATATGGCAATGATGCCCATTGGCGAGCAGATGGGTGGAAAACTGGGGGGCGGCTGGCGGCTGGCTTCGGTGGCGCTGATTTGCTTCCTCATCGGCACCGTCGTCACCATCGCGGAGCCCGACCTTCAGGTGCTGGCAAAGCAGGTGCCCTCGGTGCCCGACGCGGTCATTATCCTGTCGGTGGCGGCGGGGGTGGGGCTGTTTCTGGTGGTGTCCATGCTGCGCACCCGCTTTGGCCTGCCCCTGGCCCCCACTCTGGTGGGGCTGTATGCGCTGGTTTTTGGTTTGTCCATTTTTGTACCCAACGAGTTTCTGGCGGTGGCCTTTGACGCGGGCGGCGTCACCACCGGACCCATTACGGTCCCCTTTCTGATGGCGCTGGGCTCCGGCATGGCGGGGGTCCAGGGGAAGGACGGGGACAACTTTGGCATGGTGGCCCTGTGCAGTGTGGGCCCGATTTTGATGGTCATGCTGCTGGGCGTGTGCTACCAGTCCACCGAGATTGCCTACACCCCTTTTGCCATTCCCTTTGTGCGGGACTCCCAGGAGGTGGGACAGCAGTTCCTCCAGGGTCTGCCCGCCTACATGAAGGAGGTGGCCTTGGGCCTGCTGCCCATTCTGGTGTTTTTCGCGGTGTTCCAGCTGGCCTCCATCCGGCTCAAGCGCCGCTCGGTCATCAAGATTCTGGTGGGCGCGGGCTATACATACATTGGATTGGTCCTGTTCCTGACCGGGGCCAACGTGGGCTTTATGCCGGCGGGCTCCTTCCTGGGGCGGACTCTGGCCGGACTGCCGGAATACTGGCTGTTGGTGCCCATCGGCATGGTGGTGGGCTGGTTCATCGTGGCCGCCGAGCCCGCCGTCCATGTGCTCAACCGGCAGGTGGAGGACGTGACCAGCGGCGCGATTCCCCAGCGGGCCATTGGACTGGCCATGTCGGTGGGCGTGTCGGTGTCCATCGGGCTGGCGATGATCCGGGTGTGTTTGGGGATTCCTATTTACTTCCTGGTGGTCCCCGGCTACGGGCTGGCCCTGCTGCTGACCCGGTTCGTGCCCAATATGTTTACGGCCATCGCCTTTGACTCCGGCGGCGTGGCCTCGGGGCCCATGACGGCCACCTTTCTGCTGCCCCTGACCATGGGGGCCTGCGAGGCCCTGGGGCGGGACATTTTGACCGACGCCTTCGGCGTGGTGGCCATGGTGGCCATGACCCCCCTGATTACCATTCAGCTGCTGGGGCTGCTCTATCAGCACAAGCTCCGCCGCACCGCCGCCGGTGAGGTCCAGATTCAGACCCTGGAGCTGGTCAGCGATATCATTGACTACGACGAGGAGGTGGAGCGCTGATGGCGCAGGCGACATTGCCCCGGCTGAAGCTGCTGGCGGCCATTGTGGACCGGGACAAGGGGGAGGCCGCCGCCGGACTTTTTCAGCAGGAGGGGCTTTACTTCGACTTTCTGTGCATGGGGCGCGGGACCGCCAACTCGCAGATTCTGGACTATTTCGGCCTGTCGGAGACGGAGAAGGACGTGGTGCTCACCCTGGTCCCCGCCCCCAGGGTAAACGAGGTAATCCGTCTGGCGGACGAGCGCTTTCACTTTGACCGGCCCGGACGGGGCATTCTGTTTACCGTACCGCTCTCCGCCGTCAGCGGACAGGTTCCCCGGGTGCTCTGCAAGGAGGGGGGGCCGGAGGTGAAAAAGGAGGAAAACAACGTGGATACTGCCGGCCGCTGGGCGCTGATTGTGGTGGTTGTGAACCGGGGGAATGTGGATGCCGTCATGGATGCCGCCCGGAGCCGTGGGGCGCGGGGGGGCACGGTGCTCCACGCCCGCCGGGTGGGGATGGAGGACATGGAAAAGGTGCTGGGCTTCCCGGTCCAGCCGGAAAAGGAAATCGTGGCCATTCTGGCGCCGCAGGAGCACAAGCGCCCCCTGATGGAGGCCATCAGCGAAGCGGCGGGGATTACCACCGAGGCCAGGGGCGTGCTGTTCGCCCTACCGGTGGAGGATTTAATCGGCCTTCAGGCCCTGGCGGCCGAGTGATGGGTACAGCCCCCTGCCGCACAGACGGACGGCAGGGGGAATTTTTTGCTCTGGAGCAAAAAAATACTTGCTGTCCCGGCCCTATGCCGGTATAATAAAAGGAAAAGCCTGCAAATCCGGCCCAAGAGGCCGCCGGGTCTGGCGTCTGTTGGGCGGGCAGCAAAAAAAGAGGTGTTCCGCCGTGGAGAAAAAAGTAATTGTCATGGACCAGCGCAAGCAGCTTCGGAGTCTGGCCAACCCCACGCGGCAGGCGATTCTCCGCCTGCTGCGCCTGTCCCCCCGGGCGGTGACGGTGATGGAGCTGGCCGATCAGATGATGGCCTCTCCCACCTCGGTGCAGTATCATGTGGACAAGCTCATGGAGCTGGGGCTGGTGGAGGCCGACCATGTGGAGCGCTCCCGGGGCGTGGAGGCCGTTCACTACCGGGACGCGGACGTAGAGCTTCGTATGCCCGCAGAGGAGGCGGAGACGGTGGCCACCCAGCTGGTGGACGGTACCTTTCGCAAATACATGCAGGCGTTGGGGGCCCGCGCCCAGCCCCGTGAGCCGGAGGCCTATGGCGTGCTGCTCTCCGGTGTGCTCCACCTGGAGGAGGGGGAGCGGAAAGAGCTGTTCCAGCTGGTTCGGAACTATCTGACCACCCATGACCAGCCCGCCAGGGACAAGGGGGAGCACTGGGAATACATGGTGATGGCCTACCGTTCGGGGGGTGAGCAATAGGTCCGGACGGCGGGGGCCGGAGTGGTGGAAAATTTCGCTGTGTGCCGGTGATTTCTTACCGGAAGGGGCGGGCAGGGCTTTACATTCCGGCGTTGGTCTGCTATACTGGGTCTGTCATTCTAACATAAGACCGTACAGCTGCGGGCGTACCGCAGGAAGGCCGCAGGGGATGGGCGCGTCCCGCCCCGCAGCGGTGCAAGGGGAAGCCGGTGTGGAATCCGGCGCAGTCTTACCTCTACTGTAAGCGGGGCTCTGTCCCGCAAGCCAGGAAACCTTCTGTACGGCGCTATGCGTAACTCTGAGGTGGAGAGGTGCGCCGTGCTCATGCTGTGTGCGGACTCTCCCTACATGTTGGGGAGAGTCCTTTTTTGTTTGGAGGGGAGGGAGCGGATACGGCAAGGCTGGAGGAATATGTCAACGTGGGCCGGGAGCGCCTGCGGTGCGGGTACACCACGGGGACCTGTGCGGCGGCGGCGGCGGCGGGCGCGGCGGCTCTGCTGCTCCGGGGGGAGGTCCTGCCCGCCGTGGAGCTCCAGACCCCGGCGGGCATCCCGGTTCACCCGGAGCTCCTGAGCCACACCGCCGGGCCGGGCTGGGCCTCCTGCGCGGTGGAGAAGGACGGGGGAGACGACCCGGACGTAACCCACGGAGCCCTCGTATTGGTCCGTGTGGAGCGGCTGGCGGTCCCCGGACGGATTGAAATCGACGGCGGCGAGGGGGTGGGCCGGGTGACCCGCCCCGGCCTGGACCAGCCGGTGGGGGAGGCGGCCATCAACTCCACCCCCCGGCGGATGATCGGCGAACAGCTGCGCGAAGCCCTGGCGGCGTCGGACTGGACCGGGGGCCTGCGGGCGGTGGTGTCGGTTCCCGGCGGGGAGGCGCTGGCCGCAAAGACCTTCAACCCCCGGCTGGGCATTGTGGGGGGAATCTCCATTCTGGGCACCAGCGGCATTGTCCGCCCCATGAGCGAGGCGGCATTGGTGGACTCGGTCAAGCTGGAGCTCAACGCCCTGCGGGCCTCCGGGGCGGAGGACGTGCTGATTACACCGGGGAATTACGGCGAGGCTTTTTGCCAAAATGTATTGGGCCTGCGGCTGGACCGCTGGTGCCTGTGCAGCAATTACCTGGGGGAGGCCATTGACCACGCGGCGGGGTTGGGGTTCCGCACGGTGCTGCTGGTGGGGCACCTGGGGAAGCTGTGCAAGGCGGCGGCGGGGAACATGAACACCCACTCCAAGGTCTCCGACGCCCGGAGGGAGGTCCTGACCGCCCACGCGGCCCTCTGCGGCGGGGAGAGGTCCCTTTTGCAGGAACTCTTTGCCTGCCCCACCACCGACGCCGCGGTGGAGCTGCTGACGGCGGCGGGCCTGCGGGAGCCGGTCATGGACGCCCTGGGGAGGGCCCTGGAGGAACAGCTCCAGCGCCGGGCGGGGCCGGAGCTGCGCGTGGAGGCCCTGTTTTTTTCCAACCAGTACGGCATATTAGGAAGTACCCCCGGCGCGGAGGACCTCTTGGCCCTCCACCGGGCGGAGGAGGAATAAGGTATGATTCACTTTATTGGCGCGGGTCCCGGCGGGGAGGATTTGATTACCGTCCGGGGGGCCCGCCTCCTGGGAGAGGCGGATGTCATCATCTACGCGGGCTCCCTGGTGAACCCGGCCCTGCTGAAGTACAAGCGGGAGGGCTGTGTGGTCCACGACAGCGCGGGCATGACACTGGAGGAAGTGCTGTCTGTCATGCGGGAGACGGAGGCGGCGGGGGGAGATACCGTCCGCCTCCACACCGGGGACCCCGCCCTCTACGGGGCCATTCGGGAGCAGATGGACGAGCTGGACCGGCTGGGGCTGGCCTACGACGTGACCCCAGGCGTGTCGGCTTTTTCCGGGGCGGCGGCGGCTCTTCAGGCAGAGTATACCCTGCCGGAGGTGTCCCAGTCGGTGATTATCACCCGTATGGCCGGGCGCACCCCGGTGCCCGAGGGGGAACAGCTGCGGAAACTGGCCGCTCACGGCTGTACCATGGTGCTCTTCCTGTCCACCGGACTGCTGGAGCAGGTGGAGGAGGAGCTTTTGGCGGGGGGCTACGCCCCGGACACCCCGGCGGCGATTGTCTATAAGGCCACATGGCCGGAGGAGCGGGTGTACCGCTGTACCGTCGCCACCCTGGCCCAGACCGCGCGGGAACATCACGTGACCAAGACCGCCCTCATTACCGTGGGCGGCTTTCTGGGGGACCGGTATGAGCGCTCCAAGCTCTACGACCCCGCGTTTACCCACGGCTACCGGGAGGGCAAGGCGTGAATGTGGCTTTGACGGCCTTTACCCGCCGGGGGCTGGCGCTGGCCCAGAGGCTGGCGGAGGGCCTGGGGAGCGCGGGGCATACCTGCGCCCTGGCTGTCCCCCGGCGGCTGGCGGAGGGAGTGACCGGCTATGACAGCCTGGGGGCCTGGACGGGGGAGCGCTTCGGACAGGCGGACGCCCTGCTGTTTGTGGGGGCCTGCGGCATCGCCGTGCGGGCTATCGCCCCCTATGTGCGGGACAAGCTCACCGACCCCGCCGTGGTGAGCGTGGACGAGGCGGGGAGGTTCGTGGTCCCCCTCCTGTCCGGCCACGTGGGGGGAGCCAACGCACTGGCTCTCCAGGTGGCCGCTCTCACCGGAGGACAGGCGGCTATTTCCACCGCTACCGATGTGAACGGCCTCTTTGCCGTGGACGTGTGGGCCCGGGAGAGGGATATGACCATTTCCAGCCGCACCCTGGCGAAGGAGATTTCCGCCGCCCTGCTGGAGGGAAAGCCTGTGGGCTTTCGGAGCAATTTCGGCCACCCCTGTCCGCCGGGGCTTTCGGAGGACGGAGCCCCGGACCTTGGAATCTGGGTAACCGACCAGTGGGGAGAGGACCCCTTTCCGAAAACCCTCCGGCTGGTCCCCAAGAGTCTGACTCTGGGCATCGGGTGCCGCCGGGGCACACCGGCGGAGGCCATCGAGGAGGCGGTCATGGAGGCCCTGGAGGGCCTGGGCCTCTGGGCGGTGGCGGGTGTGGCCACCATCGACCTGAAAAAGGACGAGGCCGGGCTGATGGAGCTCTGTCAACACTACGGCTGGCCCCTGACCGTCTATTCCGCCGGAGCGCTGGCCCAGGCGGAGGGGGAGTTTACCCCGTCGGCCTTTGTGGCCTCGGTGACCGGGGTGGACAATGTGTGCGAGCGGGCCGCAGTCTTAGGGGGCGGCAGATTGATTGTGCCCAAGCGGGCAAAGAACGGAGTCACCGTGGCGGTGGCCAGGAGGTTGGACATATGAAGGTGAGTGTGGTGGGCCTGGGTCCCGGCGGCGGGGCGGATATGACGGGCCGTGCCCGTGCGGCCCTGGAGCGCTGCGAGCTGCTGGTGGGCTATACGGCCTATATTGATTTGGTTAAGGACCAGTTCCCAGATAAGGAGCTGCTGTCCACCGGAATGCGCCGGGAGGTGGACCGGTGCCGGGCGGCGGTGGAGGCTGCGGCGGCGGGCAGGCGTGTGGCGGTGGTGTGCTCCGGGGACCCGGGGGTGTATGGTATGGCCTCCCTGGTGTACGAGGTGGCCCAGGAGTACCCGCCCATTGAAATCGAGGTCATTCCCGGCATCACCGCCGCCTGCGGCGGCGCGGCGGTGCTGGGGGCTCCCCTGACCCACGATTTTGCGGTGATTTCCCTGTCCGACCTGCTGACCCCCTGGGAGAAAATCGAGGCCCGGTTAGCGGGCGCGGCGGCGGCGGACTTTGTCCTCTGCCTGTACAATCCCGCCAGCCGCAGCCGTCCGGACTACTTAAAGCGGGCCTGCGACATCCTCCTGCGGCACAAGGCCCCGGAAACCCTCTGCGGCACCGTGCGGAGCATCGGCCGGCCGGGGGAGACGGCGAGGCTCTGTACCCTGGCGGAGCTGGGGGAGGCGGAGGTGGACATGTTCACCACCGTCTTTGTGGGCAACAGCCAGACCAGGAACATCAACGGGAAAATGGTCACCCCTCGGGGCTACCTCCAGCGGGAGGGATGATGGAGCTTTTGCTGTTCGGCGGCACCGGAGAGGGCCGGGCGCTGGCGGAGTGGCTCCGGGACGAGGGAATCCCGGTGACGGTGTGCGTGGCCACCGCCTACGGGAGCACCCTGCTGCCTCCAGGGGTGGTGGCCCATACGGGACGGCTGGACCGGGCGGGCATGGAGGCCCTGATGGTCCGCCGGCCCTATACCTGCGTCATTGACGCCACCCACCCCTATGCGGTGGAGGTCACCCGGCAGCTCCAGGAGGCCGCTCAGGCCAGGGGGGTGCCCTATGTGCGCCTGCTGCGGACCTCCGACGGGGAGGACGCCTGCCACAAGGCCGGGAGTATGGCGGAAGCGGCGGAGATGCTCCAGCGCCTGCCGGGGAATATTTTGCTGACCACCGGGAGCAAGGAGCTCCACCATTTTGCCGTGCCGGGGCTGGTGGAGCGGTGCTTTCCCAGGGTTCTGCCCATGATGGACTCCCTGGAGCGGTGCCTGCGCCTGGGCTTTCCCCCGGCCCATATCCTCTGTATGCAGGGCCCCTTTTCTCAGGCCCTCAACGAGGCCCTCATAGGACAGTATTCCATCCGAACCCTGGTGACCAAGGATACCGGCAGCTATGGCGGTTTTCGGGAAAAGGCCCAGGCGGCCCAGGGGACCGGCTGTACATTGCTGGTGGTGGAGCGGCCCGTTCAGGAGACGGGACAGACTTTGGAGGAAATTCAGCGGCACATCAAGGAGGGACGGCTGTGAAGGTCTATTTGATTGGCGTGGGCATGGGCAACCGGGAAACCATGACCACCGGAGCCCTGGCGGCGGTGGGAGAATGCCCCGTGCTGGTGGGGGCCCCCCGGCTCCTGGAGCCCTGGCAGGAGGGGCACGAGTGCGTCCCCCTGATTGCCGCCGCGGATATTGCCGAGTTCATGGGCACCCGGAAGGAGGGGCCCATAGGGGTGCTCCTGTCCGGGGACGTGGGCTTTTACAGCGGGGCCAAAAGCCTGTGGCCCCTGCTGGAGCGGTACGAGGTGGAGACGTTCCCCGGCATCAGCAGTCTGTCCTATTTCTGCGCCCGCCTGCGCACGCCCTGGCAGGACGCGGCGGTGGTCAGCGCCCACGGCCGTGCGCACAACGCGGCGGGGGAGATTCAGTGCCATGAAAAGACCTTCGTACTCACCGGCGGCAATGCCAGGGCCCAGGATATCTGCAAGGAGCTGGCCGCACGGGGCCTGGGGGAGGTGCGGATTTCCGTGGGGGAGCGTCTGAGCTACCCGGATGAGCGCATCGTCACCGGCCCGGCGGCGGAGCTGGCCGGGGAGGAGTTTGACAGTCTGGCGGTGCTGCTGGCAGAGAACCCCAGCCCCCTGGTCCGCCCCTGGAACGCCCCCGGCCTGCCGGACCAGGGGTTCCTGCGGGGGGACGTGCCCATGACCAAGGAGGAGGTCCGGGCGCTGGTCCTGTCCAAGCTGCGGCCCCAGCCCCAGCATGTGGCCTGGGATGTGGGGGCGGGGACCGGGTCGGTGTCGGTGGAGCTGGCGCTAGCCTGTCCCGCCGGGCGGGTGTACGCCGTGGAGCGCAAGCCCGAGGCCCTGGATTTGCTCAAGCGCAACAAGCGGCGCTTTGGCGTGCAAAACCTGGAAATCGTGGACGGGACCGCGCCGGAGGCGCTGAAGGGACTGCCCGCCCCGGACCGGGTGTTTTTGGGCGGCACCTCCGGGAGTCTGGAGGAAATCCTTCGGCTGGTGTTTTGCAAAAATCCCGAGGCCCGGGTGGTGTGTACCGCCGTCACTCTGGAGACGGTGGGGGAGGCGGCCCGGTACTTCTCCGGCCTGGGGGAGGCGGATATGGTGCAGCTGTCGGTGACCCATACCCGGCAGGCGGGGCGCTACCATCTGATGGACGCGCAGAATCCGGTTTGGATTTTCTCCGGGGAGGGGAGAACGTGAGCCCCCGTCTGCTCATCACCGCCCCGGCCAGCGGAGGCGGCAAGACGACGGTGAGCTGTGCCCTGCTCCAGGCGTTTCAGGACCGGGGGCTGACCCCGGCGGCGTTCAAATGCGGCCCGGACTATATCGACCCCATGTTTCACAGCCGGATTATCGGGGCCAAATCCCGCAACCTGGATTTATTCTTTCTGGGCCCGGAGGGAACCCGAGCCGTCCTGGCGGAGAACAGCCAGGCGGCAGGGGTGTCCCTTATTGAGGGGGTCATGGGATATTATGACGGCATCGGTGTGAGCTGGAAGGCCAGCGCCTACGAGGTGTCCAAGGTGACCCGGACCCCGGCGGTGCTGGTGGTGGACGGCCGGGGACGGTCCCTGTCCATTGCCGCCGAGGCGGCGGGATTTCGGGAGTTTCGCCCAGACTGCACCCTGCGGGGCGTTATCTTCAACCGCATTTCCCCCATGCTCTACCCCCGCTTGAAGGAGGCGGTGGAGGGCTATGCGGGGGTGAAGGTATACGGCTACCTGCCCGTCATAGAGGACTGCGCCCTGGAGAGCCGTCATTTGGGCCTGGTGACGGCGGACGAGGTGGCGGACCTGAAAAGCAAGCTGTCCGCCCTGGCCCGGCAGGCGGAAAAGACCGTGGATATCGACGGCCTGCTGAACCTGGCCCAAACGGCCCCAGAGCTGGAGGCCCCGCCGGAAATACGGGGGCCAGTTACAGGCCAGCGGCCCAGAATCGCGGTGGCCCAGGACAAGGCGTTTTGCTTTTATTATCAGGACGCGCTGGCCCTTCTGGAGCGCCTGGGGGCGGAGCTGGTCCCGTTCTCTCCCCTGTCGGATACCGCTTTGCCGGAGGGTACGCAAGGGCTGTACCTGGGCGGTGGCTACCCGGAGCTCTGTGCGCGGGAATTGTCCGCCAATGCCGCTATGCGGGGAGCCGTCAAGGCGGCGGTGGAAAGCGGAATGCCCACTGTGGCCGAGTGCGGCGGTTTTCTCTACCTGCACGAAAGGCTGCAGGACGCCGAAGGGCGGGATTGGCCCATGGTTGGGGTATTCCCGGAACGGGCCTGGAACAGCGGTAAATTGAGCCGTTTCGGCTATGTGACCCTGACGGCGGCAGAGGATGGGCTCTTGTGCAAAGCGGGGGAGCGCATTCCCGCCCATGAGTTTCACTACTGGGAGAGCGCCCGGCCCGGAGACGCCTTTTCGGCCCAAAAGCCCCAGAGCAGCCGGGGGTGGGCGTGCGGGTTTCATACGCCTACGCTATACGCGGGGTTTCCGCATTTTCATTTCCGGGGCTGTCCCCAGGCGGCGGAGCGTTTTGTGTCGGCCTGCGGGGCCTATTCCTACTCATCAATTTAGGAGGCGGTACATATGTCCCTTACGACGTGGAAGGAAACGGTAGAGCGCATTGTCCCGGCGGACCGGGGGGCTATGGAAGCGGCCCGGCGGCACTGGGATGCCCTGGCGAAGCCTCTGGGGGGCCTGGGGGCCGTGGAAGATGCCATTGTAAGGATTGCGGGCATGACGGGGGACCCGGAGGTGCGCCTGTCCAAGCGCGTGGTGGTTGCCATGTGTGCCGATAATGGCGTGGTGGCCGAGGGCGTTACCCAGACAGGCCAGGAGGTCACAGCCGTCGTTACCGAGAACATGTCCAAGGGGGCAAGCAGTGTGTGTCTCATGTCCCGGCGGGCCGGGGCGGAGGTCGTTCCAGTGGATATCGGGGTGGCCCGCCCGGTGACGGGGGAGCGGATTTTGCAGCGGAACATCCGCCGGTCCACCGCCAATATGACCCAGGGGCCCGCCATGAGCCGGGAAGAGGCGGAACGTGCCGTTGCCGTTGGCATTGATTTGGTGCGGGACCTGAAGGAGCAGGGGTATCGGCTTTTTGCCACCGGAGAGATGGGGATTGGGAATACCACTACATCCAGCGCGATGACGGCGGTTTTGCTGGATGTGCCGGTGGAGCAGGTGACTGGCCGGGGGGCGGGGCTGTCCTCCGAGGGATTGGAGCGGAAAATTGACGCCATAAAGCGGGCGATTGCCGTGAACCGGCCCGACCCCAAGGACCCCTTGGATGTGCTGAGTAAGGTTGGGGGGCTGGATGTTGCGGGGTTGGTGGGGGTGTACCTGGGCGGTGCGGCCCTGCATGTGCCGGTTTTGATTGATGGGTTGATTTCTTCTGTGGCGGCGCTGGCGGCGGCGCGGCTGTGTCCGGCGGCGGTAGATTATATGCTGGCCAGCCATGCCTCTGGGGAGCCTGCCGGGGAGCTTGTCTTGGAGGCGCTGGGGCTGAAACCCTTCCTCAGGGCCGGGATGCACCTGGGAGAGGGGACCGGCGCGGTGGCGGTTATGCCCCTTTTGGACATGGGGTTGGAGGTTTATCACGGGATGCCGACGTTTGAAGGGACTAAAATCGAGGCGTATCAGCCTTTGAAATGATTTCCTTTTCTGGGGGTTGGTGCTTCTTCCTCGGTACTTTCTGCGATTCGTTTTCTGGTCCAGCCTCCGGCGGGTTACTTTCTAAGTGATTAGAAAGTAACCAAAGAATCACCAAAGAAACCTACGGTTTCTCTGGACTCT
>CAJUDT010000008.1 GCA_910585415.1 uncultured Flavonifractor sp. | reverse complement strand
GCAAGGGGGATATCCGCCCGAGGGGCCAATGGCCGAAGTGTTGAGGGCGGAGGCTGAAACGGCGGGTAGCAACCAAAGGATTTGCAGGCTCCGTATCTCCACCGCCGCCCCCCGACCCCGGGTCCGGGCCCGCAGGCCCGGCGATCTTTGCCTACTTTCCATCGCTGGAAAGTAGGCCGCCGGAGGCGGGACCAGCAAACGAAACGCAGGGAGAACCGAGGAAGAGGCAAAAGCCCCCAACAAAGGCAGGCCCAGCCAACGACCCCCACCAGAGTAACGAAAAAGAGGCAAAAACCCAAAGAAAACACACCCCCCCTTGACATTCCACCAAGTAGAAGGTGTATGCTACCCTTGTCAGAGGTGAGACGCAATGAAAATCAACGAAGTCGAGCAGCTTGTAGGCATCACGAAACGCAACATCCGCTTTTACGAAAAAGAGGGCCTTCTCTCCCCCAGCCGAAATTCGGACAACGGCTACCGCGAATATGGGGAGGCCGAGGTGGAGACCTTAAAACAAATCAAGCTCCTGCGCAAGCTGGACGTCCCAATGGAGGAAATCCGAAGAATGCAGCAGGGCGCCCTCACCTTGACCGACGGCCTGCGGCGCCACCTGATTCACCTGGAGCGCCAGCAGCAGAACCTGGCCACCACCCACGCCCTGTGTCAGGAGCTGGTGGAAGCCGGAGAGCACCTGCCCGGCCTGGACGCCGGACATTACCTGGAGCGGATGGAGCACATGGAACAGGAGGGAGTGCGATTTGTGAACATTAAGAAAAAAGACACCATTCAGCGCTACGTGGGGCCCGTTATGGTCTGCGCACTTATTGTGGCCCTCATGGCCGGGCTTATCGCCCTGATGCTGTGGGCGGTGCTCGCCCATCCCCAGGAGTCGCCCCCTCTGCCCTTGATCGCCATTTTTGCCCTTTTCCCCGGCGGAGTCATTTTGGGCGCACTCGCCGCCCTGCGGCAGAGAATCAGAGAAATCAAAGGAGGAGAAGAAGATGCTGCTTCTCAATATTGAGTACATTCCCGGTAAAAAAATCGAGGCCCTGGGCGTTGTCAAGGGCAGTGTGGTCCAGTGCAAGCATTTCGGCAAGGATTTTATGGCGGGGATGAAAACCCTCGTAGGCGGCGAAATCGAGAGCTATACCCAAATGCTCATTGAGGCCCGCCAGCTCGCCACCAAGCGCATGGTGGACGAGGCCCAGGCCTTGGAGGCCGACGCCGTCATCAACGTCCGCTTTGCCTCGTCCTCCCTCATGCAGGGGGCGGCGGAGGTCACCGCCTACGGCACCGCCGTACGCATACTCGGGGACGGCTGACCCCTTTGAACACAACAAAGCGCGCACCCTCCGCCGCTGGCAGGGGGTGCGCGCTTTATCGGTTATTTTCCGAATTTTTCCCAGTAGCCCATGACGAAAATCACCAGGGCCAGCAGGGGGAGAATCCAAGTCATATAAAACCGGACATTTCGGGGGAAGCGGACGCCTGCTCCGGCATCGCATTCCTCCAAAAACTTCTCCCAGCCCCAGCCCCGCTTGGACACGCAGAACAGCAGGTACACCAGGGAGCCCAGCGGCAGGAGGTTGTTGGAGAGAATGAAGTCCTCCAGGTCCAGGATATTGGACCCCGCCCCAAAGGGCTGGAACCCGGACCACAGGTTGAAGCCCAGCAGACAGGGCAGACTCAGCAGGAAAATCGCAATGAGATTCACCAGCACCGAGCGCCCCCGGCTCCACCCCCATTTGTCCATGGGGAAGGTGATGATATTCTGAAACACGGCAATGACAGTGGACAGGGCGGCGAAGGACATGAACACAAAGAACAGCGCGCCCCACAGCCGCCCGGCAGGCATGGCGTTAAAAACATTGGGCAGGGTAATAAAAATCAGGTTGGGCCCCGCGTCGGGCACCACGCCGAAGGCGAACGCCGCCGGGAAAATGACCATCCCCACCACAAAGGCTACACAGGTATCCAGCAGGGCCACGTTGATGGCCTCCCCGAAGAGGCGGCGCTCCCGGCCGATATAGCTGCCAAAAATGGCCATAGCGCCAATGCCCAGGGAGAGGGTAAAGAACGCCTGCCCCATGGCGGCAAAGACCGCCTCACCCAGCCGGAACTTTCCCGCATTGTCGTACATCAGGGCGTGGAGGTTGGGCTTGAGGTAAAACTCCAGACCCGCCGCCGCGCCGGGGAGAGTCACCGCCCGCACCGCCAGAATCAGCAGAATGGCCAGCAGGCAGAGCATCATGATTTTGGTAATGCGCTCCACCCCGTTTTGCAGGCCCAGGGCGCACACACCCATACCAATCAGGACCACCAAAACCATGAACACCAGCATGACCCACGGCTGTCCCAGCATCTCGGCAAACTGCCCGGCGACCCCTCCGGCATCCTGGCCGGCGAAGTCTCCCCGGGCCATTTTGACGAAATAGTAGAGCATCCAGCCGGCTACGGTGGTGTAGAACATCATGAGCATATAGTTTCCGGCCATGCCGAACCAGCTGTACCAGTGCCACTTGGTCCCCTGGGGCTCCAGGGCGTGGAAGGACACCGCCACACTCTTCCGGCTGGCCCGGCCCACGGAGAACTCCATGGACATGATGGGCAGGCCCATAATCACCAGGAATACCAGATAGAGCAGCACAAAGGCCGCCCCGCCGTACTGTCCCACAATATAGGGGAAGCGCCACACGTTCCCCAAGCCAATGGCGCACCCGGCGGAAATGAGCACAAAGCCCAGCCGGGAGGCAAAGGTTTCTCTCTCTTTCAAAACACATTCACTCCTCTGTCAGTATAAACAACGCTCCTATCATACTGAATTTCCGGGTAAATGTCAACAAAAGAGCGAGTTTCTTGTGTATCTCTTCCCCACAGCAGGCACAGCGGCCCCCGGGAAGCACCCGGGGGCCGCGGAAGATGGGCTGTATTTACTTCAGCCAGCCAATGGAGACACTGTTGCTCCCGGCATACCAGGTCACATTGCGGCCCAGGCCCTCAAAGAGGGCGCGCACGCCGACGTAGTCCACGCCGTCCACCGTCTTGACGGGCAGTGTGACGCTCTTGTCGTTGAGTGTCACCGTCGCCTCCTTCCCGGCAACAACGGCGGCGCCGATGCCGTTTACGGTGTCGTTCAGGGGCACGTAGATAGCGCCGGGCTCGGTTATGGGCTTGCTGTTGAAGGTCAGGGGCAGGCCGTTCCAGATCACGGCGGGCGTGCTGGTGTCGCGGGTGTAGACAACCTCGCCGCCGGAGACGGTGAGCAGGGCCTGAATGTCCTTAATGTCCTCCTCGGGACAGGTCATGTAATCCCGGTCAAGCACCACGAAGTCGGCCAGCTTGCCAACCTCCAGGGTGCCCTTGAGGTCCTCGTTGAACTCGCCATAGGCACCCCAGCTGGTGTAGGAGCGAAGGGCCTCCTCGCGGGTCATACACTGGTCGGGATGCCAGCCCTCGGGGGGCTCGCCCAAGCGGCTCTTGCGGGTCACGGCAGCATAGAGGCTGTGATAGGGATTCACCAGCTCCACGGGGGCGTCGGTGCCGTTGAGGATGATGCTCCCCTTGTCGATGATGGTCCGCCAGGCATACGCGCCCTTGATGCGCTCCGTACCAATGCGGTCCTCGGCCATCAGCATATCGGAGGTGGCGTGGGTGGTCTGCATGGAGGGCAGGACCCCCATGTCAATGGCCCGCTGGATGTCATCCAGGGTCAAAATCTGGAAGTGCTCAATGCGCAGGCGGGGGTCTTCTCTTGGGTTCTCCGCCATCACCTTTTCATAGCAGTCCAGCAGCTGATGATTGGCCGCGTCGCCAATGGCGTGGCTGCCCATCTGGTAGCCGTTGTCATAGGCCAGCTTCACCAGCTCATACATCTGCTCATCAGTGAAGCGGTTGTTGCCGGTGTGTCCCGCACGGTCGGAGTAGTCCTCCAGCATGGCGGCGGAGCGGGCTCCCAAAGAGCCGTCGCTGAACAGCTTTACGGAGCGCACGTCCATATGGTTGTCATAGAAGCCGCCCTCCGGTTTGGTGGTGCGCAGGTATTCGGCCTCGGGGCTCTCCAGGCTGGACAGGGAAATGAGCAGGTAGGAACGCAGCTTCAAGCTGCCGTTCTCATACAGGGGCTTATAGACCTCGTTCAGATACTCCACACTGGTCCCCGCATTCATGGCGGAGGTCAGGCCGTAGGAGAACAGCTGCTCCTGAGCCAGCAAGAGGGCCTCCCGCTTCTGCTCAATGCTGAAGCCGGGAATCAGACCGCTGATGGGGTACATAGCGGTATCGGTGACGCAGCCCAGCAGCTCCCCATCCTCTGTCTTGAGGTACTCGCCGCCCTGGGGGTCGGGGGTGTCCTTGGTGATTCCGGCCAGCTCGAAGGCCTTGGAGTTCACCCAGCACATATGGCCGTCGGCACGGGTCAGATAGACCGGGTTGTTGGGGGCCACCGCGTCCAGCTCCTCCTTGGTGGGGTAGTCGGTGTTCTCCCAAACGGTGTTCATCCAGCCCCGGCCCTGAATCCAAGCGCCGGGCTCGGCCTTCTCGGCCTCGGCCTTCACAGCCTCCAGAATGACGTCCTTGGGCTTCCAGAAGGCGTCGATAATCAGCAGGCTCTCACCCAGGCCATTGATGTGCATATGGCTCTCAATCAGGCCGGGAATGACCGTCTTGCCGCCCAGGTCGGTAACCTTGGTGTTGGGGCCGATGAAGGCATCCACACCGGCCTCGCCGCCTACATAAATCAGGCGGTCGCCCTTGATGGCCAGGGCGGTGGCGGTGGAGAAGGCCTCGTCCACCGTGTAAATGTTGCCGTTGCGGTACACACTGTCGGCGACCACAGGTTCCGCCGCAAGCGCCAGGGTGGGGAACAGGGAAACGAGCATTACCAGTGCCAGGAGCATTGCCGTCAATCTGCCAAATCCTTTGCGCATGTCTTTTTCCTCCTTAACTGCTGCTGTCTGCCGCCAAAAGGGCGGCCTCAGCGGGTGGATAGGTCCTTCCTCCTTCTATGAACTGCTTCAAGTATACCATACACATGGGATACAAGCAAGCATTATTTGGCTTTTCTGCAAAAATTGTATGGATATATTTGGAATATTCCGTCAGATTCACCAAATGCGGGTGGTCCAGCGGGGAGTGGGGGCCCTTGGGGCCTATTTTGGCGGCAGTTGTCGAAAAAAGTGGAAAAAAATCAAATTCCCTCTTGAACTAATGCTTCCTTTTTCGTATAATTTCCATAATGACCATTCGCCGCCCAGTCCGGGCGGTATTAAGAGAGGAGAAAGCGCCATGAAGCCATGTACCGCCGGGAGGCGCCGCACCCGTTTTTTTTGCGCTCTTCTGGCCTTGGCCCTGCTGGGAGCGCTGCTGATTGAGGGGACTCCGCCAGCGCAGGCGGTGAGTCTGCCCCGCGTGGAGGGCCTGGGGGCCATCGTCATGGACTATCAGACCGGACAGGTCTACTTCAGCCGGGAGGCTGACACACCCCGCCCCGCCGCCAGCATGACCAAGCTCATGAGCCTCTACCTGGTATTTGAGGAAATCGAGGCGGGCAATCTGTCCACCGACAGCTACATCACCGCCAGCGAATACGCCGCCCAAATCTCCAGCGACCCCAGCTATTCCGGGGTTGAGGATCTCCACGCCGGGGACGGCTATCAGGTGGACGACCTGCTGGGGCTCATTATGACGGCCTCCTGCAACGGCTCGGTCATCGCTCTGGCCGAGCACATCAGCGGCACCGAGGAAAAATTCGTCCAGCGGATGAACAACAAGGCGGAGGAATGGGGCATCGACGCCCACTTTGCCGACTGCTGCGGCTTTGAGGACGAGGGCAACGCCGTCTCCCCCCGGGCGATGGCCACCATTGCCCAACGGCTGATTGCCGACTACCCCCGGATTCTCCATTACAGCTCCCTGCCCAGCCTGACCTTCCACGGGAAGGAGTTTTATAACACCAACGCCCTGCTGCTCAACGGCACCTGTCCGGGCATTGACGGCCTCAAAAGCGGCACCACCCCCGGCGCGGGCTTCTGCTATACCGGCACCGCCAGCCGGGACGGACGGCGGATTAT
Source organism: uncultured Flavonifractor sp. (assembly GCA_910585415.1). Classification (GTDB taxonomy): domain Bacteria; phylum Bacillota; class Clostridia; order Oscillospirales; family Oscillospiraceae; genus CANAAV01. The sequence goes on along the minus strand of CAJUDT010000008.1, from coordinate 45,735 downwards.
CACGGTGGTCATGAACAGCTGGAGCTACGCCATGCGCATGGAGGACACCCGGCAAATGCTGGAATACGGCTTTGCCCGCCGGAGCCGGGCCGAGGCCGCCTGGACCAGTGCGCTGGAAACCCTGGAGGTGGACCTCTCCGTGGAGGGGGGCCATCTGCGGCCCTTTACGGAGAATTTGATTACCGCCACCTTTTCGGGGATGGAGGGGGTAGAGATCCCCTGTACCCTCTCCTGGTCCCTCAACGGCCGTCCCATCGGGGAGGAAGCCCAAGAGCTCTGGCTGCGCAACCGGGGAAGTGCCGCCGTGCTGTGCGTACCCGCCGCCGGGGCGGAGCGGATGACCGTCTCCCTTCAGATTACCCTGCCTACCGGGCAGACCCTCCTGCGGGAGGCGGAGCTACCCGCCGTATCCGGTCCGGCGGCACTGCTGGGACGCCTGGGCCCCGCCGCTGCGGCCCGCCGCGCCAACACCCTGCAGCTCTGGCAAGGGGTCTGCGCCTCCGCCGGGAACAGCCGCCTGCCTCTGCCTCTGGGACTTCGGGGCAATTCCCTTCTGGGCGCGGCGGCAAAATCCGGCCCCGCCTATGCAATGAAGTCCTTTTACTGTCAAGCGCTGTCTGTGGACGGCGGCGCGGACAAGCAGGCATAGCAACACTGTGAGAGGAGAACTGAGAGAATGAAGTCAACCACGTCCGGCCCCCTGCGGGCACTGCTGGCGCTGGTCCTGAGCGCAGCGCTGCTGCTGCCGGGGGCCGCCTCGGCTTCCGCTGGCTCCAAGCCCTCTGTGGGGGGCTCCGGGGCCATTGTGATGGACTGCCAGACCGGCGAGGTCTACTATGAGAAGAACGCCGACACCCCCCGCCCCGCCGCCAGCATGACCAAGCTCATGAGCGTTTACTTAGTGTTCGAGGAAATCGCGGCAGGCAACCTGTCCTTGGATTCCTATGTCACCGCCAGCGCCTATGCCGCCGGTATTTCCAACAACCGGGCCTATTCCGGCCTGGAGCGCCTGAAAACCGGCGGACGGTATCAGGTGGACACCCTGCTCCGGCTGATTATGACGGCCTCCTGCAACGGCTCGGTGATTGTCCTGGCCGAGCACATCGGCGGCACCGAGGCGGCTTTTGTCCAGCGGATGAATGACAAGGCGGCAGAGTGGGGCATTCAGGCCAAATTCGCCGACTGCTGCGGCTTTGAGGACCAGGGCAACGCCGTCACCCCACGGGCGATGGCGGTCATTGCGCAGACCATCCTTACGGACTATCCCCAGATTCTGGAATACAGCTCCCTGTCCAGCACCAGCTTTCAGGGGAAAACCTTCGCCTCCACCAACACCCTGCTGCGCAGCGGGGCCTGTCCGGGCATTGACGGCCTGAAAAGCGGCACCACCAGCGGCGCGGGCTACTGCTTCACCGGCACCGCCAGCCGGGACGGGCGGAGAATCATCTCTGTGGTCATGAACAGCACCAGCTACAGCGCCCGCATGAACGACACCAAGCGCCTGCTGGAGTACGGCTTTGCCTGCCGCACGGAGCGGGAGAAGGCGTGGGCCGCCGCCGCGCAGAAGCTGGAGGCTTCGGTGTCTCTGGAGGGGGAATACCTGTGGCCCTATGTGGACAACACCCTCACCGCCTCCTTTACCGGCCTGAGCGCGGAGCTTCCATGCAGCCTGTCCTGGGAGCTCAACGGCGCCCCCATCGGAGCGGAGGCCATGCCCGTCACTTTGCGGGAAGATACAGAGGTACAGGTTTTGTGTACCCCTCCCGCCGGGGAGACGGCGCTCACCGCCACCTTGATTCTCACCCTCCCCAACGGCGAGGAAATCCGGCGGGAGGTCCCCGTACCCGGTACAGCCGGGGAACTGAGCTTTACCGGCCGTCTGGGCATGACGGAGGTCACCATGTACCCGGAGGGCACCTTGACCGTCCCCCTCCAGGTGAAAAATGACCAGGATTTGTCCCTTGCGGTGTCCGCCGGGTGGTATCTGGACGGCGCGCCCATCCCCAATTACCAGAATGACGCCTTCCAGCTGGAGCCCAACGGGTCCAGCGCCTACACCCTCCAGGGGGAGAGCCTGACCCCCGGCGCCCATACTCTGGAGTTCCGGTGCAATACGCAGGCCCTTCCCGGTATTCAACAGGCGTCCTTCCCCTTGGAATTGACAGTATTGCGCCCCTAAGTGCGTACTGATAAAAAATCCGGCCGGCAGGCGCAGTCCTGCCGGCCGTTTTTATGTAGCTACCCCAAGACCTCCCAGGCCCCCAGGGCAATCAGCAGGACGCCGGACAGGGGTACGGCAAATTTCCCCAGCATCCGCCCGGCCAGCCGGTCCCCCAGCCGCCGTCCCACGTACAGCGCGGCCAGGGTTACGAGAAAATTCCCTACTGCGGCCCAGCCGGGGCTGACCCCGGACACCCCGGCGGCCACCCCAATCCCCGCGTTGTTCACCGCCAGGGCGGCGGCAAGAGATACGCACTCCCAAAGGGTGCTCACCCGGCGGTCCGGTTCCGTCTCTCCCTCCGGGCGGCGGAGCCAGTCCAGCATAAACCAAAGGCCAATGCCCACCAGCACCAGTCCCCCCAGCAGCTCCGCCAGCCCCTCCGGCAGAACTGCCGCCGCCGTGTCCCCCAGGACCAGGGACATCCAGGTGACCAGGGTGGTAATGCCTCCAATCACCATCGTCTGCGCCGCGGTGAGGCGCACGCCCCGCATTCCGCAGCCCATGGCGAGTATCACCGTATCCAAATTACAGGCCGCTGCAAAGACCAGCGCGGCCAGAAAGGTTCCCAGCATTTGCTTCCCTCCGTTCCGCCCATCCTATGCGCAGGGGGGAACCGAGGTGAACCGACGCAAAAAAGGGGAACTGTCCACAAGCTGGACAGTCCCCCGCTGGTTTTTTCAGTCTTTCCCGGCAAAGCGGCGGGCCTCCTCCACCGCCCGCTCCACGGCGTTCAGGATGTTTTGATACCCGGTACACCGGCACAGGTGGCCCGATATGAGCTTGCGCAGCTCCTCCCGGGTGTACCGCTTCCCGGAGCCCACGATTTCCACCGCAGACAGGATGATGCCTGGCGTACAGAAGCCGCACTGTACCGCCGCTTCCTCCACAAAGGCCCGCTGAATGGAGGAGAGGTCCCCGTTTTCCTCCTGGAGGCCCTCCACCGTCAGAATCCGTTTCCCCTGGGCCCAGATGGCCAGATAGATGCAGGAGTCGATGGCCGTGCCGTCCACCAGGACGGTACACGCGCCGCACTCGCCCACCTCGCACCCCTTCTTGACACTGGTGAGGCCCAGCCGCTGGCGGAGCACGTCGGCCAGAGATTCTCTCGGGTCAATGCCCAGCTCCACCGGGCGGTTGTTTACCGTACACTGCAAAACCTGAATCATACCGCCGCGCCTCCTTTCCGGGCCGCCCCGGCCAGAGCCCGGCCGGACAGCTCCTCCACCAGCTGCACCCGCAGGGCCTTGGAGGCCCGCCAGCTGTCACGGGGAGCAACGTCCTCCAGGGCGGCTTTGCCGATGGCCTGTACGGCCTCCCGGATGGGCAGGCCGCGGATGGCCGCCTCGGCGCTGTAGGCCCGCATGGGCACCGGGCCCGCCACCCCGAAGGCCAGGGATACATCATCCACCAGCGCCCCGTCCAGCTTCACCAGACAGGACACGCCCAGGGTGGCGATGTCCATGGCGTTGCGCATGGCGTACTTGATGTAGCAGCCGGTGTAGCCCGCGTAATTGTCCTTGGGAATCACGATTTTGACCAACAGCTCATAGGGAGCCAGGTCCACCCTTCCAACCCCCTTGTACCACTGGCTGATGGGCGCCTCCCGCTCGCCTCTGGGACCCCGGACCCGCAATCGGGCGTCCAGGGCCAGGAGGGTGGAGGCCGAGTCGGCGGAGGTGATGCCGTTGCACACGTTGCCGCCGATGGTCCCCGCCGCCCGGAGCTGGGGTCCGCCCGCCTGGTCCACCGCCTCCCCCAGGACGGGGATGTGGGCCTGAATGACGGGGCTTTCGGCCACCTGCCGAAAGGTGGTCAGGGGACCGATTTCAATGTCCCCATTGGGGCGGAGCTCCACACCGGCGAGCTCCGAAGCGAGCCCGTGGATGGACACCAGCCGGCACCCGGCCAATCTCCCTTCCCGGACCTTGATGAGTACGTCGGTTCCCCCGGCAATCACTAGAGCGCCGGGGTCCGCTTTTAACGCGCGAATCGCGTCGTCGATGCTTTTGGCTTCATAGATGGATGCAATGTCGTACATCAAACAGCCCTCCATTCATACGTGGGTGCTTGTGGCATTGTAGGTCCGGAGCCGTTCTCAACGTTTGGCCGGCTAAAAGAAAATGAACAGCTGGACCAGCAGAGCGATCAGCACAAAGACCATGAGAATCATGAGCAAGGGAGACCGCTTCCGCCATATCAGCACAGCCGCGGCCAGTCCGGCCAGCACCCCGAGGGAACACATGATACCGATGATGGAAACGATCTTTGCCGTTAAGAGACTTCCGACGCCCATTGCAGCAGCCCTCCATTCATGCGCGGGTGTCCGTCGTGGTGCGGGTCTGGGTCGTGCGTGTACGGGATGGGTGTAGGGAGATTATCGGGGTGGTTCCGCCCCCAACTGAACATGAGCCAGAGCACCAGAGAGAACTGAAATACAATCACCGCCAGCACAAGGACACTCAGAACAATAGCGGCAGGGGAGCGGATACGTTTGGTGAACAGCCCGAGCAGCAGCCCAATTCCCAGCAGAAACGAGACGGTGAGCCCGATTTGAGAGAACGTAATCTCCAGAAAAAAACCTGGAAGAATACCACCGCTCATTCCAACAGCCCTCCCTCCCGGAAGGCCTCCACCAGCCGCTGAGGGGACAGGGGCAGGGTATTCACCGCCACGCCGGTGGCGTGCAGCAGGGCGTTGCGGACCGCCGGGGCCACCGGAATGGCCGGGGGCTCGCCCAGGGCCTTGTTGCCAAAGGGGCCGGAGGGGTCCTCTGTCTCCACGAAAAGGGCGTGGAGCTCCGGGTGGTCCAGGGCGGTGGGCATTTTGTAGTCCAGCAGATTGCCGTTGAGCAGCCGCCCGGTCTTGGGGTCGTATTTCATTTCCTCGCTCAGGGCGTACCCCAGACCCATGCTCATGCCTCCGTGGACCTGGGCCTCGGCCAGCTTGGGGTTGATGAGCTTACCGGAGTCGTGGACATTGACGATGTTCAGGACCTTGATTTTCCCCACCGGTATGTCCACCTCAATCTCCGCAAAGCAGCAGCCGAAAGAGAACGTATTGTCCCGGCACTGGCTGGTGGCCTCGGCGGTGAGGTGCTCGGAATGGCCGAAGGAGTAAAACGCGGTCAGGGCCAGCTCCGCCAGGGGGAGCAGTACCTCTCCGCTGGCTCCGTCCACCACATTCCGCCCCTGTATGTCCAGCTTCTCCCCGCCGGGCAGGAGCTCCCGCGCGTACTCCAGGACCTTGTCCCGGAACTGGAGCCCCGCCTTCTTGATGGCGTGGCCGGTCACGTAGGTCTGCCGGGAGGCGTAGGCCCCCGTATCAAAGGGGGCGGTGTCGGTGTCCTGGGTGGAGACGATGTGGACATCCTCCGTGGGAATGCCGATGGCCTGGGCGGCCATTTGGGAAAAGACCGTGTCTCCCCCCTGGCCGATTTCCGTGGCCCCCAGCTGGAGCTGCACGGTGCCGTCCTGGTTGAGGACCACCCGTGCGGAGGATGTTTCCAGGGAAATGGGCCACACGCCGGTCTTGTAGGAGAACACCGCCATGCCCACCCCCCGGCGGACCGGGCCGGTCTGGTTTTGGTATTTGGCCCGCAGCTCGTCCCAATGGATGAAGTGCCTGCCCTTCTCTACGCACTCCCGTGCCCCGGTGGAGTGGCAGACAATCCCGTTGAGGGGGTCCACATACCCCTGCGGCATGAGATTCTGCAACCGGAAGGCCAGGGGGTCCAGGCCGTATTGCAGGGCGATATCCTCCATCATGCACTCCAGGGCGAAATTGGCCTGGGGGATGCCGTACCCCCGCATGGCGCCGGGGGTGGCGATGTTGGTATACACCGTCCACGCGTCGCTCCGGTGGGCCAGCTGGTCCAGGTAGGTCTGACGGAAGCCGGTGACCGCGTTGGAGACAATGGCGTGGCCGTGGGAAGCGTACCCGCCCTGGTTGGACACGGCCACGCACTCCCGGGCCATGAGGTACCCGTCCCCGTCCACCGCCGCCCGCACGTCGAAGGAGATGGGGTGGCGGGAGCGGGTATTTTGAAAGGTCTCCTCCCGAGAAACCTCCAGCCGGACGGGCCGTCCCCCCGCCTGGGCGCAGAGCCAGGCGTTCAGGGGCTCATAGAGGACCTCCTGTTTGTTGCCAAAGCCGCCGCCGATGTAGGGCTTGACCACCCGGACCCGGCCCCAGGGAATCCCCAGAGCCTGCCCCACCACCCGGCGGACAATGTGGGGAATCTGGGTGGAGGTGACCACGCAGATTCGCTCCCCCTCCGCGTAGGCGTAGGAGATGGGGGGCTCCATGTGGCAGTGCTGGACCTGCTGCGTCTCGTAGTGCCCCCGGAACTGGTGGTAGCCGGGGAAGGTCAGCACATCCTCCGCGCATTTGAAATCGGACTCCGGCAGGGGAATTTCTGCGGTGTGGCGCTTGAGCACGTTGCCGGGGTATTCCTCGTGCAGGGGCGGCGTTCCCTCCGCCAGAGCCGCCGCCGGGGTGAGGACGGGGGGATATTCCTCATACTCCACCTGAATGAGCCCAAGGGCCCGCCGGGCGGTGAGGGCGTCCTCCGCCACCACGGCGGCGATGTCGTCCCCATAGATGCGCACCCTCTGGTTGAGCAAACGGCGGTCGGAGACATCCTGATGGGCTTCCTCCACGCTCCAGGGGTGGCCGGGGGTGGGGTACTGGTGCGGGGGAACGTCGAAGCAGGTCAGGACCTTCACCACCCCCGGCAGGGCCTGGGCGCGGCTCACGTCCATGGACTTCACCCAGCCGTTGGCGATGGTACTGTGGAGAATCCTGGCCTCCAGAATGGGACGGGGGCACAAATCATCGGTGAATCTGGCGCGGCCGGTGACCTTGTCAAAGGCGTCCACCCGCTGTATGCTTCTTCCAATTTCCATCAAGCACACCTCCTTTGCCCCCATTATACCGTATCCCCCGGGAAAAAGAAAGAGGAAACTATACCGGTCGGTTTGCATAAAAACAGGTTTTCCCCTTGGCTTTCCCCGGCCTATGTGCTATCATGGAGAGGTCCGGGCAAGCCGGGGAGAACCTCGCCCCCTTGCCGAAGCCTCTCTGAGAAAGGAACTGCATTCATGAACGAACGTCCCGCCAAGCTGGGCGCGTGGGGGTACCTGCTCCTGACCGCCGTTACGTTGGTCATCTCCATCTATTTTTTCTTCTTTGACTCCACCAAAGGCAATATCGCCCTGTTTTGTCTGCCCATCTGGATGGGCTACTCGGTGTTCAACCTCATCAAGAGCATTTCCGACATGATTGGGGCCCGCAACCGGATCGCCAACTTCACCCGGATGCTGGACCGCTGGCAGGATACACTGGGAACCCGGGGCAGCGCCCTGGCTCTGCTGGCCTTTATGACCCTGGCGGTGGGGGGCGTGAAAATCGCCGTGCCCTTCATTTTGATGATGCTGTAAAGGGGGGTGCTGTCATGCCGCTACTCATTCAGAACGGCACCCTCCTGCTGCCGGAAGGCCCAGTCAAAGCCGACCTGCGGGTGGAGGGGGAGCGTATCGCCCAAATCGGCCCCGGCCTCCCGGCGGAGGGGAGCCAGCTTATTGACGCCGCCGGAAAGCTGGTCTTTCCCGGCTTCATCGACACGCACACCCATTTTGAGATGAATCAAGGCACCCAGCGGGAGACGGCGGACAACTGGACCACTGGCACCCGTGCCGCCCTGGCCGGAGGAACCACCTGCGTGCTGGACTTTGCCGAGCCCCAGCGGGGCCACAGTCTGGCCTCCGCCCTGGAGGTCTGGCAGGAGCGGGCGGAGGGGCGCGCCTCCTGTCACTACGGATTCCATATGACCATCAAGGACTGGGACCCCCGCATCCGGGATGAGCTCCGGGCCATGACCGCCGCCGGAATCACCTCCTATAAGGTCTATATGGCCTATGCCCCCATGCGCATCTCCGACCGCACCGCCCTGGAGGTGGTCCAGGCGGTGGGAGAAGAGGGGGGAATCGTGGGGTGCCACTGTGAAAACGGAGATCTGGTAGACGCGGGCATCGCCGCTATGCACGCCGAGGGCCGCTTTGGACCCGACGCCCACCCCTCCTCCCGCCCCCCGGCGGTGGAGGCGGAGGCCGTTGGCCGCTGGCTGGCCATCGGGGAGCTGGCGGGGTATCCGGTGAACATCGTCCACCTGTCCACCTGGCAAGGCCTGGAACAGGTCCGCATTGCCCGTAAGCGGCTGCAGGAGGTCTATGTGGAGACGTGTCCCCAGTACCTGACCCTCACCGGGGACAAGTACCGCCTCCCCGGCTTCGAGGGGGCCAAGTACGTGTGCGCCCCGCCCCTGCGGGCGCAAATCAATGTGGACGCCCTGTGGGAGGCCCTGGCGGCGGGGGAGATCGACACCGTGGGCACCGACCACTGCTCTTTCTACTTCAACCCCACAAAGCAATTGGGAGAGGCGGATTTTGCCGCCATTCCCGGCGGCATTCCCGGTGTGGAGCACCGGGTTGAGCTGATGTACACCTATGGCGTGGCCGCCGGGCGCATTACCGCCCACCAGATGATGAAGGCCCTCTCCGAGCACCCCGCCAGGCTCTTTGGCATGTACCCCCGAAAAGGGGCTCTGGCCGTGGGGAGCGACGCCGACATCACCATCCTGGACCCCAACGCCTCCCGCGTTATCACCGCCGCAGGGCAGGTGCAGAACGTGGACTACACGCCCTACGAGGGCATGGAGAGCCGGTGCGGCATTGACACGGTTCTCCTCTCCGGCGCGGTGGCGGCCCGGGGGGGCAGGGTCCTGCTGGAGAACCGGGGCCGCTATGTCCGCCGGGGGAGCGCCCAGTTTTGGCGGTGAGGCTGGGGGCCGTCCTGATGGCCTCTGGCAGCGGGCGGCGGTTCGGGGGCAACAAGCTCCTGGTTCCCGTGGAGGGGGTCCCCCTCATACAGCGGACGATGGACGCCCTGCCCGCCGGGCTTTTTGCGCGGGCGGCGGTGTGCTCGCCCTACCCGGAGGTGCTCGCCCTGGCGGAGCGGCGGGGGTATCTGGCCCGCTTCAACCCCCAGGCCGGGGAGGGCATTGCCGCCTCCATCCGCCTGGGCCTGTCCGCCCTGGGGGCGGTGGACGGGGCCCTGTTCGCCGTGTGCGACCAGCCCTTTTTGAACACACAGAGTATTTTGCGCCTGATGAACGCCTTTGCGGAATCACCCGCCTCCATCTGCGCCCTGGCCTGGGGCGGGGCGCGGGGCAACCCCGTGGTGTTTCCGCAGGACCTGTTTGCCGGGCTGTCCGCCCTCACCGGGGACACCGGCGGCGGGGCGGTGATTCGGGCCCACCGGGACCGGCTGCGGCTGGTGGAGGCATCCTCCCCCCTGGAGCTGCGGGACGTGGACGCCCCGGAGGATATGATATAGGAGCGATTTCGACTATGACGACTCTCACATGGTATGAGCTGGGGTGCTTCCTGCTGCTCTATTCCTTTTTCGGCTGGCTGGCGGAGGCCGCTTTTTTTGCCCTGACCAAGCGGAGGTTTTATAACCGGGGCGTGCTGACCCTCCCCCTGCTGCCCTCCCACGGAGTGACCTTTACCCTGCTGATTCTCAACCTGCCCTCTTTCGGGGGGAACCACGTTTTCCAGTTTCTGGCCACCATGGCCATCCTGACGGTGGTGGAGGCCCTGTCCGATTTCTTCTTCCTGCGCATCAGTCCAAAGCTCCGCAGCGGACTGGAGCGGGAACAGCTCTTCTCCGGCAGCAAGAAGGGGCTGCTCTTCTCGGCCCTTCTGGCCGGGGTGTATTATCTGGTCTATCTCATGATCCATCCCCTGCTCCTGGCGCTGGTGCTGCTGGTGCCGCCGCTGGTTTTGCAGCTGCTGGTGAGCTTCTTTGGCATACTGGCTCTGGTGGACCTGCTGGTGGTATCCTACGCCCTGCGAAAGGGCGGGCCCCGGAGCTTTACCCAGCTTCAGCAGGGGAGCCCTCAGCGGGCCCTGGCTGTACGCCTGACGTACGCCGTATGGGACCGTCTGGAGAAGGCCTACCCCAGGACCCAGGGCCTCACCCCCCAAGAGCGCAAAACCGCCACCTTTGCCCAGGGGCTGTGCATGGATAAGCTGGTCTGGGTGTTCCTCATTTCCGCCCTGCTGGGGGATATCATTGAAACCTTTTACTGCCGTCTGGTGGGCGGGGCGTGGGTGAGCCGCTCCAGTGTGCTCTATGGGCCCTTCAGCATTGTGTGGGGGCTGGGGGCGGTGGTGCTCACCGTGATCCTCCAGCGGCTGGCGGACAAACCGGACCGGTATGTGTTCGCGGCGGGCTTCTTCATCGGCGGGGCCTATGAGTACATGTGCAGTGTCTTTACCGAGCTGGTCTTTGGCACCGTCTTTTGGGATTACAGCGAGATGCCCCTGAACATCGGCGGGCGGACCAATGTGCTCTTTTGCTTCTTCTGGGGCATTCTGGCGGTGATTTGGATCAAGGTCATTTATCCCCCCATGTCCGGGGCCATTGAGAAGGTCCCCGCCCGTGCGGGGAAGGCGGTGACCTGGGTGCTTGTCTTTGTAATGGTGTGCAACGGCCTGCTGACCTGCATGGCGATGCTGCGCTACAGCGCCCGGGCCATCCAGCCGGAGAGTCTCAATCCCTTCGAGGAATTTCTGGATACTCAGTATAACGACGCATTTATGGAACACCGGTGGCCGAATATGATGACGGCCCAGACGGCGGACCCTTCGTAAAATTTCATTGACGCGGCGGAGGTTTTGCAATATAATAAGCGCATACTTGCAAAAAGGAGTTGGACTGCCATGCTGCAAACCGTCATTCCCCAGGGATACGCCCCCTGCCTGAACCTCTACGATACCCAAAAGGCCATCGGCCTGCTCAAGCGCCTGTTTGAGGATACCTTGGGCGGGGCCCTTCATCTGCGCCGGGTATCCGCCCCCCTGTTCGTGGAGGCCTCCACCGGACTCAACGACGATTTGAACGGTGTGGAGCGTCCCGTCTCTTTTGACATACCCGACGCCGGACGGGACGCCCAGGTGGTCCACTCCCTGGCCAAGTGGAAGCGCATGGCCCTGTACCGGTATCAGTTCTCGGTGGGGGAGGGGCTGTACACCGACATGAACGCCATCCGCCGGGACGAGGAGCTGGATAACCTCCACTCGGTCTACGTGGACCAGTGGGACTGGGAAAAGGTGATTGCCCCTCGGGACCGGACGGTGGATTACTTACAGGAGACGGTGCGCACCATCGTGGGGGCCATCCGGGAGACTCAGGGGACCCTGCGCTCGGTGTTCCCTCAGCTCACCGCCCTGCCCCCCCTGGATGAGAATGTCAGCTTCGTCACCACCCAGGAGCTGGAGGACCGGTGGCCGGAGAAATCCCCACGGGAGCGGGAGGACGCCTGGGTGAAGGAGCACCCGGTGACCTTCCTGATGGGCATCGGCGGGGCGCTGAAGTCCGGCCAGCCCCACGACGGCCGGGCCCCCGACTACGACGACTGGACCCTCAACGGGGACATTCTGCTGTGGAACCCGGTGCTGGAGCGGGCCTTTGAGGTGTCCTCCATGGGCATCCGGGTGGACCCGGCGGCCATGGACCGGCAATTAACCATCGCCGGGTGCGACAGCCGGAGGGAGCTGGCTTTCCACAAGCTGCTGCTGGAGGGCAAGCTGCCCCTGACCATCGGCGGGGGGATTGGACAGTCCCGCCTGTGTATGCTCCTGCTGGGCAAGGCCCACATCGGGGAGGTACAGGCCAGTGTCTGGGACGAGCAAACCATGGACGCCTGCCGGGAGGCGGGGGTCGTCCTGCTGTAAACATCAACAGCCCGCCGGAGGAAATTTTCTCCGGCGGGCTGATTTTTTGTTGATTGAAGATGAAAGGCTATTGCTTCTTTAAGTTTGTGATTGCAGCCAGCACCATTCCAGGAAATGATAGCGCCACCCAAAAGGACGAAGGTGCGAAAAACACTCCAGCTAAACCGACAATGCTACATACAATCAGCGGATAACCAACCTGTTTCTTACCCCCACGACCGATGCACCACCCCTTGTAAAACAGGCAGACAGCAAAGAGGATTGCAAGATATTGGTAAAACAGACCCGCGTCGGTACCCCGGCCCAGCAGACGAAACAGAATACAGAGGCCAAACGAAATACCAGCGCAAATACCGAACTCTCGTTTTTTCATAATTGTCACTTCATTTCTTCAATCATCGCCAAATAAACATATTTGAGATGCGGCCTGTTCTATCTCCACATAGGTATCACCTTCTTTCATTTTTATTGAATATAGCATATATGAACAAAATAGTCAATGGAAAACAAGGAAATTTTATCTATTTTTACATTTTTACTCTTTTGTAATAAACCGGAACAAAGACTGGCATTAAACTTTCTACTAGAACACAAGCGCAGCCCGCGGAGGAAATTTTCTCCGGCAGGCCGATTTTTTCCGCTCCCCTGTCACAAAACGGCCCCGAGGACCGTTATAGAGGGTGAAACCGGTTTTCAAACAAGGAGAAAGGAGGTCCGCCCATGGACGAACAGGAATTGTCCCGGCGCTTTCCTGAGGGCGGGGAGGAATGCCTCACCGCCGCCGTGGCGCGGTACGGGCAGCCCCTGCTGCGCTACTGCCACCATGTCCTGTGCGACTACCACGAGGCCCAGGACGCGGTACAAAACACCTTCCTGCGGGCCTGGGACCGGCGGGCACAGTTCCAGGCGGGGAGCAATCTCAGCGCGTGGCTGTACAAGCTGGCCTATCACGCCTGCGTGGACGGACTGCGGGCCCGGCGGCGGCAGCTGTTCGCCTCTCCGCCCCCGGAGCGGGGGACGGACTACATCGGCCCAGAGCTCCGCGCCGCCCTGGAGGGGCTGAGTCCCCAGGAACGGGGGCTGGTGTTTTCCAGAGTCATGGAGGGGATGTGCTATGAGGAATTGTCGGAGGTCTACGGGGCCTCTCCCGCCGCCCTGCGCAAGCGGTATGAGCGGGCAAAGAAGAAGCTGGCCCGGAGCCTCGCCGGAGCCAAAGCGGGAAAGGAGGAAGCGTCATGACACGGGACAGGGAGGAAGCGCTGATTTATGAGGCCCTCTCCCAGGTGGAGACGCCGGAATATGATATCCAAGCGGCCCTGGCGCGGGAACGGCCAACGCGCCCCTGGGTCCGAAGCGCGGTCCGGCGGGCGGTCCTTCTGGCGGCGGTGTGCGCTGTGCTGGCGGTGAGCGCCGGGGCGGTGGGAAGCTCCCTGTGGGAACAACTGCTGCCCGGTATGCCGGAGGCGGCAATGAGCCCGGTGGACGTCAGCCAGACCAGCGGAGACTATATCCTCACCATCGAGGACACTGCTGTGGACAGCAGCAGCATTTTGCTTCTGCTGTCGCTGGCCCGGACCGACGGCGGACCGGTCAACCCCGGCGCAGAGCTGGATATCTTTTACTATGGAGACGGCTTTGGCGCCGCCACACTGACGCCGGTCGTGCCTGCCGCACCCACAGAAGATGATAACGTGCTGCTCACTTGCCAAGAAGAGTCCGCCAAAACGCTCTGCTTTGAGGACAGCTGGCGCTCTGAGGACGGGACCAAATTGTATCTGACCTATTCGGCAGACCGTATCGACGACCGCTCTTACAGCGGTGAATACGTGTTAGATGTCGGCATGGTAGCTGTGTGGGATGCCGAGAAAAGCGCGGAGACGCACCGGCTCTCCCTGGCCCCACTGGCAGAGGTGGAAACGCTGGAATGTATTGAACCGGCATCCAAAAATGGGCCGCCCCCAGACAGTGCCAGCGCGTTGCTCTATGCCATGCGCAAACGGGAGGTATCTTTTCCTCTGCCTCTGGATGAACAGCTCCCGCAGTACACGCTACTGGGGGCGGCCTCCAGCAGCCAAGGGCTCCACTTTGTTTTGACACAGGGTCTGTCCCGTCAGGGAGAAGTCCTCTGCACTGGAGCGGACTTCTTTAGCATAATCGACATTCGTGACGGAAGCCGCCACCGCCCACACAGCTTTCAATTTGGGAGCTGGGAAGGTGAGGCCTGTTCGCAAATCAATTTTACCGGCAGGTCAAAGCTCACCGCCGCCGACCTGCCTTACCTGGAAGCGGAGGTAGCCTACCTGTATTACACCGTTCTCTCTGACCAGCCTTTTTCCATACGTTTTTCCGTGGATAGCTATACTCCGCAAGTCTATCCGGTGGAAAAGGCGCTATCTATTCCCAATCGGAGGGCCACAGAAGTGGTGGAGCTCCGCCTGTCCCCGCTTGGCATTCTAGTAGTAATGGAGAACTGCTACCTCGAAATTAATCAAATCCCGGTGACGGTCCGCCTGCGGGACGGCACGGCGATACCGTGTCATTGGACCGGCGGCGGCGAAGATGAACAGGGCCGGGAATTTATGCGTGTGCGGGCAGGCGACTGGCGTAACCCGAGATTCCTGGACCCGTCCCAAGTGGAGTCAGTAATCCTGGGCGACCTGGAAATCCCCATTCCCTGACCTGAAATAAACACAGCCCGCCGGGAGCTTCCCGGCGGGCTGTTGGTTTGAGAGAAAGGACACTATTGTCGGTGTTTGACCAAAGCGCTATGCTGGAAGCTCCCTCACTTCCTCGATGAAGCTATGAATCACATCTTTTCCAGAGGTTACAATATATCCACGATTTCCTATGTTAATAAAAGCCATATATTTTTCAAAATTATCCTCGCTGCTCGAAATAAGCTCAACGGTTGCTTGACGATACGTCCCATCATGCTGTGGCAGTGCAAAGTAAAGGTTAACCAGGTCAGAATTGACCGAGCTGGCCTTATAAAAAACAGGACCGGCTACTGTAACTTCGTTCATGAAAGGCCAGAACAATTCATCCGATGAATCAAAGAATACAGCAGCAGAATCGGACCAATTTCTGGTGCGCCCCTGTGTTAGATCAAAAAGCGTGCAATATGCAGTGCCATCGGGGTTTATCTCTGCCACTTTTAATATATCGCGCAAAGGCCTCGGCCTAAAATACACCGCTAATATGCCGAATACCAACAGAGCAATGAATACAATCCTTAATTTTTTCACTTAGATTATTCCCATCCTTAATTTGTATTCAATGTAGCACAATTGAACAAAGAAGTCAATAGAAACAAAAAACTCGTTATCAAATCTGTATAATTTTGCTCGTTCGCAGCAAAACAGAACCCAATTGACATTCAACACTCTGTTAAACGCACACAGCCCGCCGGGAAGCTCCCGGCGGGCTGTGTATTCTGCTTTCAAGTTTTGCGGGACAGCCATTCCTTCAGGCGGCCCTTGAGGGACTCGTCCCGGTAGCCCTTGGAGGCCCGAAAGGCCCGCTCGGCCTTTTCGGCCTGCCGGAGGGCCCGGCGCTCGCCGCCGGTCATGTAGCTCCCCCGTTCCGCCTCAGATAATTCCAAATTGGGCTTGTGCTTGGCCAGGTCTGAACCGAAGAACATTGTTTCCGCCTCCTTCACACGACAGCCGTTGACAACTCCCCTGTGACGGGCTGAACACCCATCGGAATCACCCTCCTTCCGGTAAGGCCACTGTATCACATCCCGCCCGCCGGTGTCAACCGTTCCGGGATATTTAATAGGCCACGCCCCAATACACCATATGCTTGGCGGGCTTGCCGCAGATGGCGCAGGTGTCGCCCAGGTGCTCCTGCTCCAGGGGGATGCACCGGGAGGATACGCCGGCTTCCTCCTTCATGCGCAGCTCGCACCCCAAATCGCCGCACCACATGGTCTTGGCAAAGCCGCCCTGGCTGGACATCTTCTCCTTTACCTCCTCCAGAGAGGCGCAGGCATAGGTATTGTCCTCCAAATTCTTCTGGGCGCGGGCGTAGAGGCCCTGGTGAATCTCGTCCAGCATGGTCTGGACCGTTTTCTCAATGCCGTCCAGGGAGACGAAGGCCTTTTCGCCAGAATCCCGGCGGACCAGCACGCACTGGTTTTTCTCGATATCCTTGGGCCCCAGCTCCAGGCGCAGGGGGACCCCCTTCATCTCGTACTCGGCGAACTTCCACCCGGCGGACTGGTCGGAGCTGTCCATCTTGACCCGGAACCCGGCGGCGCGGAGCCGGTCCACCACCGCCTGATTGGCCTCCAGCACGCCTTCCTTGTGCTGGGCGACAGGAATCACCACCACCTGAATGGGGGCCACGCGGGGGGGCAGAACCAGACCGTTGTTATCCCCGTGGACCATGATAATCCCCGCAATCATCCGGGTGGACACACCCCAGGAGGTCTGGAAGGGGTGGTGAAGCTGGTTGTCCTTGCCGGTGAAGGTGATATCAAAGGCCCGGGCGAAGCCGTCGCCGAAGTAGTGGCTGGTACCGCCCTGGAGGGCCTTGCGGTCGTGCATCATACACTCCACGGTGTAGGTGGCCTCCGCGCCGGAGAACTTCTCCTTATCGGTCTTGCGGCCCTTAACCACGGGGATGGCCAGTACATCCTTATAGAAACCGGCGTAGATGTTGAACATACGCTCGGTTTCCTCCATGGCCTCCTCGGCGGTGGCGTGCATGGTGTGGCCCTCCTGCCACAAAAATTCCCGGTGGCGCAGGAAGGGGCGGGAGGTCTTTTCCCACCGGAGGACGGAACACCACTGATTGTACAGCTTGGGCAGGTCCCGGTGGGAGTGGATGATGTTGGCGTAGTGCTCACAAAACAACGTCTCGGAGGTGGGGCGGATGCAGTAGCGTTCCTCCAGTTTGTCCGTGCCGCCGTACGTCACCCAGGCGCACTCGGGGGCAAAGCCCTCCACATGGTCCTTCTCCTTCTGCAGCAGGCTCTCGGGGATGAGCATGGGCAGGTATACGTTCTCATGCCCCGCCTGCTTGAACTGCTGGTCCAGGAGGTGCTGAATGTTCTCCCAGATGGCGTAGCCGTAGGGGCGGTAAATGAACATGCCCTTGATGCTGGAATAGTCGATGAGCTCCGCCTTTTTGCACACGTCGGTGTACCACTGGGCAAAGTCGGCCTCCATGTCGGTGATCTGTTCCACCTGTTTTTTGTTCTGTGCCATTTCTATCTCAATCCTTTCCGGCGTAATCCTTGGAGTACCATTTTATCCACCCGCACCGGAAAAGTCAAGGGGAACGCGGACCGGGTGCGGCCAGCTCTCATGGCTCCATTTAGGGCTTATTCCGCGAACACCGAAGTCAAGTCAATGGTGCAGTCCTCCAGGATGTTCACCTTCAGCCTATCGCCGGCCATGCCGAAATCCGCCGCCGCGTAGTGGCCGTCCTCCAGTACAAAGACCTGTACCGATTTGCTGGCGGGGTCCACAATCCAGTACTCCCGAATCCCAGCCCGCTGGTAGAGGTTGAACTTTGTGAGCTTGTCATGCCGCTGGGTGGAGGGGGAGAGAATCTCCATCACCAGGTCCGGCGCCCCCTTGCAGCCGACATCGTCCAGCTTGGAGGGGTCGCACACCACGGTGATATCCGGCTCCACCATGGTGTCCACATCCTCCGGAAAGTCTCCATCCCGCTCAAAGGGCCGGACGGCAAAGGGGGCGGCATAGACTTTACATGTCTTGCCTATTAAATAATCACGGAGCTGCCCAAACAATTCTCCACTGATTTCCTGGTGTATCCTGACAGGCGGGGCCATCATCACCGGATATCCGTTGATGAGCTCCACGCGGTCCTGTTCGTCCCAGGCCAGGGCGTCAGCCAGGGTATAGCGATTTTCCTGCGGCAATGCCATAAGAACGCTCCTTTCCAATCAGCCGTGTTTTGCAAATGTCCCGTATGATGGTTTATTATAAGCGATTTTTTGGAAAAACACAAGGGAAAGCAAACCTGGGGCACAATCCGTCCCAACCTTCACATCTATCTCATAAAATATGGTATAGTGAGACTAAGCACATATTGAAGCGATGAATTATCGTGTGTTTATTTCCCCTGTTATTTGAATAAATCTGCGAAAATATTGTGCTCCATATCGGAAATGTTGTAAACATTCTCCAATACATTGAACGTTTCCTCCAGATTCCGTCTTGCGCCTGTCCACCCACCACCATCCGTTATCCAGACAAATTGGAAACCTTGAATCGTCTCCGCTTCCTCTGCTATCATTTTATAACTGCGGGCCGTTTCGTTGAGTTTTGAGCCGTTGCTTGCATAGAAGTTTGTTTCGATTACATAGATACACGAGGGAGTCTTGACCACAAAATCCCAACGCTTTGTGGATGTTCCCTCTGCCGAAATAGCGGACAGGTCGATCCCCCATCTGTTCTCAATGTCCGTCAAATACATTTCCTTATAGTATTCAACCTTTGCCTTTTTCAGATAGCGTTCCACCAAATCCTCCATCTGATGGCCGCCCCTATTTTTGCGTCCATTCGATCCTAAACCCACTTCGACCCCGGTCACATAGTCATACAAGTTACTGACGACATGATTTTGAAGCATATCGAACAGGCCTGTCTCACGCATAAAATATTTATACTGTTCAAAGGTCTGCCGCTTTTGGTCAAAGCGATAATTCACAGCTCCAGTTTCATCCTGACAGTAAATCTCATTTTGCCGGACAGCCAACAAAATGGGAACCGCTTTTAAGCAATCAGGGTATTTTTCCAGAATCCGTTCAAATTCTGATTCAATATTTTGTGACCCTACAAGGGCATTCAAAATGTTTATTTCAAGTTTCAAGCCTTCAGCATTCTTATAAACCTTGTCAAAATCCGTGTAATATCCATAGCCGTTGATTGACGGTCGAAATGTCTTTAACCAATCCGCAAAATTTCTTTTACTCATGTATGTATCAACCTTTCTTTTGAAAGCTCCATATACTCCCGATGATTGTCGATTCCTATATAACACCTGTTCAGCTTTTTGCACGCTACGCCTGTCGTTGACGATCCGCAAAAGGGGTCTAACACAACATCACGCTCATGGGTTGATGCCAAAATAATACGTTCCAGTAAGTACAGCGGCTTTTGTGTAGGGTGTTTTCCATATTTCCTTTCTATCGGTTTCGTGAGGGTTCCAGTCCATACATCTTTCATCTGCTTGCCGCCATTTAGCTCTTTCATCAACGCGTAATTAAAAACGTGACGCGCTTTAACATCGTCTTTTTGTGCCCATAATACGGTTTCTGTACTATGGGTAAAACACCGGCAGGCCAAATTCGGAGGCGGATTTGTTTTTTGCCATGTGATATTATTGATTATTTTGAACCCCTCTTGTTCAAGGGCCACCCCCACGGAATAAATATTGTGTAATGTCCCGCTAATCCAAATCGTTCCATTTGGTTTGAGCGCTCGCTTACAAAGTCTTATCCAGTTCCGGTTAAACCTGTGCTTTTCCTCAAACGTGTCGATTTTATCCCAATCGCCTTTATTGACCGACACAGCCTTTCCCCCGCTGCACGTAATTCCATCATTCGACAAAAAGTAAGGTGGGTCTGCAAAAATCATGTCAATACATGCGGGCCGCATGTGTTCCAAGGCTTCAAAGGTATCTGAAAGATAGAGTGCTGAATTGTTGTCTTTGAAGTAGGGTTTTATCCCTTGAATATAGATTCCCATATCAATAATTTGTGATAAGAACCTCCCTTCCTGTCCTTTTTGACGCATTCCTGTTTATCATACGCTTAACCTCAAGAGACTCAATCTTATAGCCGCTATACAAGCTATGGACGAACGGGACATCGTTGTTTGAGAGCATTATCTTTGCACCAATCCGATCTAACCGCTTAAACAATGCTGCAAGCCGCTGGTGATCCTCAAGGAGGAACCCATCTTTTGTATAATCTGTAAAATCTGCTGTTTCACTGACGGGAACATAGGGGCTGTCAAAATATACAAAATCATCACTGCGAATATCCCTGCATGCCACCTCAAAATCAGCACAGGCAATCGTAATATCTGAAGTTTGCAAATATTCCGCAATGGCCATTAAATTCTCATTGTCAATTGATTTCCCGGTTGTTTTGTTGTTATAGGGAACATTAAAAAGCCCTTTCCCATTGACGCGGTACAAACCATTAAAGCAGTGTTTATTCAGCCAAATCATCAAGGCAGCACATTCAGCATCAACCGTGCGGCTTGCAATTTTTTCATTATATCGTTCCCGAATGCGATAATAAACATCTTTGTTGCAAGGCATGCCATCCAAACAATTCACAATTTCGACAATTGCAGGGGCATTCGTTTTCATCTGCTGGTAGAGATTTATCAGCTGTTCATTTGTGTCGTTTATCACCGCTATAGCTGGTGAGACTGCAAGGAATACCGCACCGCCACCAATAAAAGGTTCATAATAACGATGATAGGTTTTTGGCATTCTTTCTATTATAGTATCTAATAATTGCGTCTTACCGCCCGCCCACTTCAGAACCGGAGACATTCTTTTTCTCATATGCTCTATTTTACCACAACATTTTTGGCAGCAAGGGTTATGCTGTTCAGGATAGCCACATCCCCGCTAGGATCGCTGTATGTCATCAAACAACCGTCCTCCATCACGGCACAATCTCCCTCCGCTGCCAGAGCTGGAACCGCCGTTCCCAGGCACAAGGCAAGCGACAGCAAATGGGCCAATGCTCGTTCTTTCAAGAAAATAACTTCCTTTCCTGCACAATATTTGCGTTCCGTAGCAGCTCCACTATAGCATATCTTTTTCACCTGCGCAACAATTTCCCACTGTCCTTGCCTTTTTCCGGGCAAACTGATATAATTGCCCCATCGACTTAACTGCACAAAGGATGGATAACCAATGGCTAAGAAGAAGCCTCCCCAGGAGGGGGCCAAGCGGGTGAACAACCCCAACGTCATGGGCCTGCGCCCCCAGGTGCTGGAGCAGCCCATTACCGAGACTCTGGAAGTCAACTACATGCCCTACGCCATGAGCGTGATTGTCTCCCGCGCCATCCCGGAGATTGACGGCTTCAAGCCCTCCCACCGCAAGCTGCTGTACACCATGTACACCATGAAGCTCCTGGGGGGGGCGCGCACCAAGAGCGCCAACATCGTGGGCCAGACCATGAAGCTCAACCCCCACGGGGACGCGGCCATTTATGACACCATGGTCCGCCTCTCCCGGGGCTATGGGGCGCTTTTGCACCCCCTGGTGGATTCCAAGGGCAACTTTGGCAAATCCTACTCCCGGGACATGGCCTGGGCGGCCCCCCGGTACACCGAGGCCCGGCTGGACGCCATCACCGGGGAGTTTTTCCGGGACATCGACCAGGACGCGGTGGACTTTGTGGACAACTACGACGGGTCCCTGAAGGAGCCCACCCTTCTGCCCACCACCTTTCCCAACGTGCTGGTCAGCGCCAACCAGGGCATTGCCGTGGGTATGGCCTCCAATCTGTGCGGCTTCAACCTGGGGGAGGTCTGTGACGCGGCCATCGCCTTTCTGAAAAACCCCAAAACCGACCTGCTGGAGCATTTGAAGGCCCCGGATTTCCCCACCGGCGGGGCGCTGCTCTACGACGAGGGGGCTCTGCGGCAGATTTACGCCACGGGCCGGGGGTCCTTCCAGGTGCGGGCCAAGTGGCGGCACCTGCCCAAGGAGAACCTCATTGAAATCTATGAGATTCCCTACACCACCACCGTGGAGGCCATCATGGACAAGGTGGCCGAGCTCATCAAGGCCAACAAGGTCAAGGAAATCTCCGACATGCGGGATGAGACGGACCTGAACGGCCTCAAGCTGGCCATCGACCTGAAGCGGGGGACCGACGCGGACAAGCTCATGTCCCGGCTGTTCCGGGCCACCCCCCTCCAAGACTCCTTTGCCTGTAATTTTAACATCCTCATCGCCGGTATGCCCCGGGTCCTGGGCGTGGGGGAGATTTTGGAGGAATGGACCGCCTGGCGGATGGACGGCGTGCGGCGGCGGACCTTTTTCATCATGCGCAAAAAGCAGGAGAAGCTCCACCTGCTCAAGGGCCTCAAGCGCATTCTGCTGGACATTGACCGGGCCATCCAGATTATCCGGGACACGGAAGAGGATGCGGAGGTTATCCCCAATCTGATGATTGGCTTTGGCATTGACAATGTGCAGGCGGAGTACGTGGCTGATATCCGCCTGCGGAACATCAACAAGGAGTATATTCTCAAGCGCATTGAAGAGGTGGCCGGTCTGGAGGAAGAAATCGCCGACCTTCAGGACATTGTGGACCACCCGGAGCGGGTCAAGACGATTATCACCCAGGAGCTGCGGGCGGTCAAGAAGAAATACGCCCAGCCCCGGCGGACGGAGATCCTCTACGACGCGCCCGCAATGGCCGAGTCCGCCCCGGCGGAAGAAATTCCCGATTATCCCGTCCACGTGTTTTGCTCCCGTGAGGGGTATTTTAAGAAAATCACCCCCCAGTCTCTGCGCATGAGCTCGGAGCAGAAGTATAAGGAGGGCGACGGGGCGTTTCTGCAATGGGAGGCCTCCAACCGGGACGAGCTTCTGGTGTTCACCGACCAGCAGCAGTGCTACAAGGCCCGTCTTGCGGACTTTGACGACAGCAAGGCCAGCCTTCTGGGGGATTTTCTGCCCACGAAGCTGGGTATGGAGCCGGGAGAGGGCTTTGTGTGGGCCTGCCTGACCTCCGACTACAGCGGGCATGTGGTCTTTTTCTTCGAGAACGGCAAGGCCGCCCGTGTGGAGCTGGCGGCCTATCAGACGCAGACCCGCCGAAAGCGGCTCACGGGGGCCTATTCGGATAAGTCTCCCCTGGCGGCGGCGGTGGTCCTCAAGGAGGACCTGGAGCTTGCGGTCTACTCCACCGAGGGGAGAGTGGTGGTGTTCCATACGTCTGCCCTCGCCCCCAAGAGCACCAGGAGCACCCAGGGGGTGAACGTCATGACCTTGAAACCCAAATGGAAGGTCCAGCGAGTCCTGCCCCTGGAGCAGACCCCCATTCAGAATGCCGCCCGCTACCGGGCCAGGGCGCTCCCCATCGCGGGGATGCTCCTGAAGGATGAGGACCGGACGGAGCAGCAGATTTCACTGGAGCTCTGAGCGGCGGCGGCTCCGCCGGGGGCAGGGCCAAGCTGCGCAGCGCCCCCCTCCACGCGCGGACCGGAACCCCACAAGAATCCCACCAACAACAAATCAGTGAGGCAGTCATGCAAAAAATCGTCAAACAATATTTCATCCCCTACACCTGGATTACACTGGCCAGCGCCGCCTATGCCCTGGGCTTCAACTGGTGCTACGCGCCGAACAAAATCGGCTTTGGCGGCATCACCGGCGTGGGGCAGATTGTCAACCACCTTCTCCCCTGGGCCCCCATCGGCACGGTGGTCATTTTATTGAACATCCCCCTCTTTCTGCTGGGCTGGAGGCTGCTGGGCGGTCATTTGCTGGTGTCCTCCCTCTATGCCATGTTCATCTCGTCGGTATTCATCGACCTGCTGACCGCGTGGTATACCTTCCAGCCCATGGAACCCATGCTGGCCTGTATTTTCGGCGGACTGTCCATGGGGGGCTCCATCGGTGTCATTTTCCTCCAGGGGGCCACCACCGGGGGGACCGATTTGATTGCCCGCCTGCTCAAGCTGAAGGTGGCCTGGCTCCCTATGGGCAAGCTGCTCATGGCCATCGACCTGGTGGTGATTGTGGCCGTGGCCGTGGTGTTTCAGAATCTTTACAGCGCCATGTACGGACTGGTCGCCCTCTATATCTCCTCCATCGTCATGGACGGCGTCCTCTATGGCATGGATTTGGCCAAGGTGGCCTATATCATCAGCGACAAGCACCGGGAAATTGCCGGGGTCATCATCCACGACATCGATCGTGGGGTCACCATTCTCCACGGGGAGGGGGGCTATTCCGGCGCGGAAAAGCAGGTGCTCATGGTCGCCATCAAGCAAAAGCAGATTGTCGCCCTGAAGGAGGCCGTAAAGCGCCTGGACCCGGCGGCCTTCCTCATCGTCTGTGAGGCCCATGAGGTCCTAGGCGACGGCTTCCGCACCTATAAGCAGAACGACCTGTAACAACAAGGAGGAACATCACATGACAGACTTCACCAAGGTACGCGCCAACCTGGAGCGGAAGGGCTTTCAAGTCTCCTGCTTCGCCGCCGCCCAGGAGGCGGCGGACTACTTAACCGCCAAGCTGGAGGGCAAGACCATCGGCTACGGCGGCTCCATGACCCTCAAGCAGCTGGGGCTTATGGAGCGCCTGGAGGGCCGCGCCGCCCTGCTGGGCCACTGGAGCGGCTCCACCCACCAGGAGGCCGCCGCCGCGCCCATTTACCTCACCTCGGTGAACGGGCTGGCGGAGACCGGGGAGCTCATCAACATCGACGGCACCGGCAACCGGGTGGCCTCCACCATCTTTGGCCACGAGGAGGTTTACTTCCTGATTGGCCGCAACAAGCTGGCCCCCGACTATGACGCCGCCCTCTGGCGGGCCCGGAACATCGCGTCCCCCAAAAACGCCCATCGCCTGGGCTGCAAGACCCCCTGCGCCGTCAAGGGGGACAAGTGCTACGATTGCAGCAGCCCGGAGCGCATCTGCCGGGCCCTGGCCGTTCTGTGGGAGAAGCCCAAGGGCATCGGCCGGGCTGAGGTGGTGCTCATCGACGAGGACCTGGGGTATTAAGCTCCCGCCCCAGAGGCGCCGAAAGGAGGCGTACCTGTGAAAGCGCGCATACTGGCCCTGCTGCTGGCCCTGAGCCTTCTCCTGAGCGGGTGCGCCGCCCTGCTGGACCGGCCCTACGCCGTGGTGGAGCCCCACGCCGAGCACCCCGTCACCGGCGAGGACCCCTCCACCCTCCGGGCGGGGAATTATTCCGAGCTGGTCAGCGCGGTGCTCTACCTCGTCTCCCAGTGCATGGAGGAAGGGCTCATTCAGCTGGTGGACTACGAGGGGGACGTGGGGGCCGACCTGAACGCCGCCTGTCTGGAGGTGGCCGCCGAGGACCCTTTGGGGGCCTACGCCGTGGAGTTCATCAAAAACGAGTACACCCGCATTCTCTCCAGCTATGAGGCGCACATTGACATCTCCTACCGCCGCGCCCCGGAGCAGATTCGCTCCCTGGTCAACGTCACCGGGACCACGGCCATCCGCCAGGAGATGGGGGACGCCCTGACCGATTTCGTGCCGGAGCTGGCCTTGCGGGTGGGGTACTTTACCGGAAACGAGCGCTCCATAGCCGACCTCATCCGGCAGGCCTACTACGACACCCCCGCCGCCGCGCTGGGTATGCCAGAGTTCACTGTGGCCCTCTACCCGGACCAGGGGAGCCAGCGGGTGGTGGAGATCATCCTGACCTATCCCCAGGAGCCGGAGGCCCTCCGCCGGAAGAGCGCCGAGCTGCTGGAGGCCGCCGAAGCCGCCTTGATTCCCCTCCGCGACCAGCAGTTCAGCCAGCGCCGCCGGACGGAGCAGCTTTTGGAGCTCCTGCCGGAGGTCATCCGCTGGAACGGGAGCCCCCACGAGGACGGCTCCCCCCGGAACACCGCCTGGGACGCCCTGGTGGGCGAGGGGGCCAACCAGGAGGGTCTGGCCCTGGCCTTCCGGCTTCTGTGCGACCAGCTGAACCTGGAGTGTGCCGTGATCCAGGGGAGCTGGAACGGCGCGCCGCACTTCTGGAATACCCTCATCCTCAACGGGGAGGCGTGGTTTGTGGACTTGACCCTGGAGGACTACGCCCACCTCCGGACCGGGGAGGAGCTGGCCCTTCTGGGGTACGACTGGAGCGGCCGTCCGGAGGTTTCGCCGGCCTCCGGAGGGGGTGTGGGAGAAATTGCCCGGAACCTGAAAAATAACACTTGACAGATTCGGCAGGACCCGCTATAATATGCCTTGTCGCTTGCAGGTGTAGCTCATCTGGTAGAGCGCCACCTTGCCAAGGTGGAGGTAGCGAGTTCGAGCCTCGTCACCTGCTCCATAAAAGAAGGACACGTTTTTGCGTGTCCTTCTTTTTTTGTCCGCGCCGTCCACAGCGGCGCTTTTTTTCAGCCGGAACAGCAATTTCACCGGTTTTCGTCGCGGTTCTGCTTTACTTCCTTGTTTCAGTTGTGGTATAATAGAGCGAAAACCGTGAGATGTCATTTTGGATATTAGAAAGGAGGCCTGGGCTTGGAGGCCATTCGAGAATTAAAGGAGCGCCTGGAGACAGAGCGGCCGGTGGAGTGGGAGTCCTTCCCGGACATTGGACTGTACATGGACCAGCTGATTTCCTACATGCCCCGGCAGCTCATTCACTACGGGGAGGGGGAGGCCCTCACCTCCGCCATGGTAAACAATTACATCAAAGACGGGGCCCTGCCCAGGGCCGAGGGGAAGCGGTATTCCCGCACCCATCTGGCCTACCTGACCGCCATCTGTGCCCTCAAGCAGGTGCTCTGCGTCAAGGACGCGGCCCTGTTGCTGGCCCAGACCGCCAGGGGTCGGGAGCCCCAGGAGCTCTATGACCTGTTCCGGGAGGAACTGGACCACGCCCTGGACGTGACCGCCGGAATGCTGGACTGCGGCGCGGGGGAGGATGAGCTTCCCCGGCTGGCCCTGTCCCTGGCCCTGCGGAGCTACGCCGACCAGCTGGCCTGCGAGCGGGTGCTGGACCTTCTGGCGGAGCAGGCCGCCGTCCAGAGCCCGGATAAGCGCTCCCGCCGGAGCCCGGACCACAATAAACCGGCCCAGGATTGAGATAAATGGAGGTGTCCTTAGTATGAACGATTACATCTTGATGACCGATTCCTCAGCCGACCTGCCCGACAAGCTGGTGCGGGAGCTGAACCTTGAGGTGCTCCCTCTGACCTTCGTGCTCAAGGGGAAGAATTACAAGAACTGGCCCGACAACCGGGAGATGGCCCCCAAGGTCTTTTACCGCCAGCTCCGGGAGGGGGCGGTAGCCACCACCGCCGCCGTCAACGTGGCCGACGTGGTGGAGCGGGTGGAGCCCCTCTTGCAGCAGGGGAAAGATGTGCTCCTGCTCTCCTTTTCCTCCGGCCTCTCCGCTACCTGCGACTCCGCCCGCATTGCCGCCCAGGAGCTGGGGGAGCAGTATCCGGAGCGGAAGTTTTTCGTGGTGGACACCCTCTGCGCCTCTCTGGGGCAGGGCCTGCTGGTGTGGCACGCCGCCCGGCGGCGGGAACGGGGAGACAGCATTGAGGCCGTTCGGGACTGGGTGGAGGAAAACAAGCTCCATCTGTGCCACTGGTTCACCGTGGACGACCTGATGTTCCTCAAACGGGGCGGGCGGGTGTCCGCCGCCACCGCTATGGTGGGCACCATGCTGTCCATCAAGCCCGTGCTCCACGTGGACGACGAGGGACATCTCATCAAGGTGGGCACCGCCCGGGGACGCAAAGCCTCCCTCAAGGCCCTGGTGGACCATATGGAGGAAACGGCCATCGGCCCCGGCGAGCAGACCATTTTCATCAGCCACGGGGACTGCGAGGAGGACGCCAAGCAGGTGGCCGAGGACGTGAAGGCCCGCTTCGGGGTCAAGACGGTACTCATCAACCACGTGGGGCCGGTCATCGGGGCCCACTCCGGTCCCGGCACCGTGGCCCTGTTCTTCCTGGGGGCGCACCGCTGATGGAGGATTTGAAGTGGCTGGAGGTCTGCCTGGACACCCGGCAGGGGGAGCTGGAGCCCCTGTGCGCCCGGCTCACCGCCAACGGGGTGACGGGGCTGGTCATTGAGGACGAGGAGGATTTCAAGGCCTTTCTGGAGCAGAACCGCCAGTATTGGGACTACGTGGACGACGGGCTCATGGAGCGCATGAAAGGCGTATGCCGGGTGAAGCTCTACGTCACCGACGACGCCGGCGGAGAGACCCAGCTGCAAACATGGCTGGAGGGCATCGACCTGCCCTACACCACCGCCCGGCTGGGGGAGAACGACTGGGCCCACAGCTGGCAGAAGTATTACAAGCCCATGCCCGTGGGGGAGCGGCTGTACATCGTCCCGGAGTGGGAGCGGGAACAGCCGGTTCCGGCGGGGCGGGTCCCCCTGTACCTGAACCCCGGCCTCACCTTCGGCACCGGGAGCCACGCCTCCACCCAGCTGTGTCTGATGGGGCTGGAGGAATACACCCTTCCGGGCTGCGCCGTGCTGGACCTGGGGTGCGGCAGCGGGATTCTGTCCATCGCCGCCCTGGCCCTGGGGGCCGGTGAGGCCGCGGCGGTGGACATCGACCCCAAGGCGGTGGACGTGGCCTATGAGAACGCCGCCATGAACGGCATCGGCCGGGACCGGTACACCGTCCGGGCGGGGAATGTCCTCAGCGACCGGGGGCTGGTGGCCGAGCTGGCCCAGAACACCTATGCCCTGGTGCTGGCCAATATCGTGGCCGATGTGATTATCCCCCTGTCCGCCCAGGCGGGGCGGTTCCTGGCCCCCGGCGGGGTGTTCCTGTGCTCCGGCATCATCGACACCCGTGCGGACGAGGTGCAGGCCGCCCTGGAGCGGAACGGCCTGCGGGTGTTCCAGCGGCGGGAGCAAAACGGCTGGGTGGCCCTGGCCGCGCGGCAGGCCTAGGGCCGGCCGGACAGAATAATTACCATAAAACCTCCGGGACGCAGATTCCCGGAGGTTTTTACGGTTCTAAATTATTTTCATCAAAGAGCGGAGAGTCAAAAAAGACATCCAGCCCGGTCCCAAGGCCCTGGCACATCTCATGGATGACCCGCAGCTTGACGGAGTCATAGGAACAGTTTATCACATTTCCAATGGTGGACTTGGGAACGCCGCTTTTTATGTGCAGCTGATACTGCGTCATGCCCTTTTCATCGAGCATTTGCGTCAGCCGCTTGCTGACGGCCTGATTGAGTTTCACCCCATCACCACCCTGTTACGAACCTGCCAGCCTATTGTTGAAATTTTACGATGTCATTTGGCGTACAGCCGATGATATCACAGAGCTTTTCCAGTGTCAGCATTGTGATATTTTTGTTTTTCTTCAGGGAGTCCAGGGTTTTGTTGTCGATTCCTTCCTGAAGCAGGCGGTATTGCGTTACTTGACGTTTCCGCATGGTTTCCCAAAGCGGGCCGTAATCAATCATGCCCCCCACCTCCCACAATTCTATGAATCAATGAACGGAAGTTTTCCGTATAGCCGGTATTGTGGCTATAATCACAATACCGGCTATACCGGGTGTTATGAAAGGGTCAGGTCCCCCTCCTGAATCCACCCCAGCCTCCGGCACCCCTGGCCGATGGCCCAGCACAGCACGGCGGGGAGGACGAAGCAGATCAGAATCAGCCCCGCCCAGTCAAAGGGGGTGATAGCGGCCTTGACGCCGGTAGCCACGTCGTTGACCCAGCCGGACCAAACTCCAATCTGCCCCACCAGACCGCAGGTGCCCATGCCCGCCGCCACGCCGCCGGAGGGGTCGTTCATCTCCAGGTGGAACAGGCAGGTAGCCAGGGGGCCGGTGATGGCCGAGGTCAGAATGGGGGGAATCCAGATGCGGGGATTTTTGACGATATTGCCCATCTGGAGCATGGAGGTGCCGATCCCCTGGCTGACCAGTCCGCCCCAGCCGTTTTCCCGAAAGGACATGACGGCAAAGCCCACCATATTGGCGCAGCACCCGGCCACCGCCGCCCCTCCGGCCAGTCCGGTCAGGGAGATGGCCGCGCAGATGGCCGCGGAGGAAATGGGCAGAGTGAGGGCCATACCGACGGCCACCGACACCAGAATCCCCATCCAGAAGGGTTGGAGCACCGTGGCCCAGCGGACGAAATCCCCCACGGCGGCGGCGGCGGTGCCAATGGCCGGGGCCCACCAGGCGGACAGGCCCACCCCAAGGAGGATGGTCACCAGCGGGGTCACCAGAATGTCCACTTTAGTCTCTTTGGAAATCAGCTTGCCCGCCTCGGCGGCAATCACGGCGATAAAGAGCACGGCCAGCGGTCCCCCCGCCCCCTTGCCGCCGCTGAGGGTGACGCTCCCCAGGGCGTTGGCGGAATAGCCCACCGTCACCAGGGAAAAGAGCACCAGCGGCGGGGCCTGCAGCGCGTAGCCAATGGCCACGGCCATCGCCGGACCGCACATGGCGGAGGCATACCCGCCAATGGTAATCAGGACCTCCAGCCCCAGCTGCTTGCCCAGGGCGTCCAGGATGGTGCCGATGAGCAGGGAGGCAAACAGCCCCTGCGCCATGGCCCCCAGGGCGTCGATTCCGTACCGCCGGGCGGAGACCTCTACGTTTTTGCGCTTGAGAAATGCAGTGACAGCTTTCATAGATTCGTTCCTCTCTCTCAAACAAATAGGACCCCGGCAGGTGTCAAGACACCTGTCAAGGTCCTATTATAGCGGTCACGGTGGAAAAGTCAAGAGCCGTTGTGTCCAAAGGGGAAACGGGGCTCAATAGGTATCGGTACACAGATCCCGAATCTTGCTTTGCAGCTCCTTCAGGTCCTCAAAGGTCTCCGGGCGCTTCCGGGGGTCCCGCAGGAGGGCGGAGGGGTGGTAGATGGCGGTCATCTGGATACCGGCCTTTTCCACCCACTGGCCGTGCTCCTTGGTGATTTTATAGTCGTCACGAATGAGCTTGATGGCGGAAATGCGGCCCAGGCAGACAATGATTTTCGGCTTGAGCAAAGCCACCTGATTGCGCAGGTAGCCGATGCAGGCCTCCTGCTCGGTGTTCAGGGGGTCCCGGTTCTGGGGCGGACGGCACTTGACCATATTTCCAATGAACACCTTGCTCCGGTCCAGGTCAATCATGGCAAGCATGTCGTCCAAAAACTTCCCCGCCCGGCCCACGAAGGGACGGCCGGTTTTGTCCTCCTGCTCGCCGGGGCCCTCTCCAATGAACATGACCTCCGCGTCCCGGGGGCCCTCTCCAAAGACCACGTTGGTGCGGGTCTCGGCCAGACCGCACTTTTGACAGCTCATACATTCCGCGTACAGGGTATCCCAATCCAGCATCATTCGTCACCTCTTTGATTTTGTTTCCTCTGCTCGATTTCTGTCCAGGCGTCCAGGACGCCTCCTTTGACGGCGGAGCGCAGCAGGAAATACAGCAAAAATATCAGGATTCCAATCAGCAGCACCCATTCCATGCTTTGTCCCTCCTTTCGCCGCTTTTTGACATTATACCACGGCTCCAGGTCAAATACAACGAGAGATTGCCCCCGCCGCTGTCCTTTCCGGGGCTTGACAAGGGGTACCTGAGCGGGCATACTGAGAGAAAGACCCACACCGACCGCCAAGGAGGAATTGCCCATGAAGATTACCGAGGAACTGGTGTCCCGCACCGCCCGCCTGGCCCGGCTGGACCTGCCGGAGGGGGAGGCGGGCCCCATAACGGCGGAGCTGGAGCGGATTTTGCAGTACATGGACCAGCTGGCCGAACTGGACACCACCGGAGCCGCGTGGTCCGGCGGCGCTCTGACCAACGTCCTGCGGCCGGACGAGGCGGCCCCCTCTCTGGACCGGGCCGCGCTGCTGGCCGGGGCCCCGGAGGCCGACGGGACCTGCTTCCTGGCGCCCAGGGCCGTGGAATAGGGGGGAGTGTCGTGGACCTGACCACTCTGACCGCCCTGGAGCTGGGCGCGGCCATCCGGCGGGGGGAGGTCCTCCCAGAGGAGGCCGTACAGGCGGGCCTGGATACCATCGCCGCCCAGGGGCAGAACAGCTTTATCACCCTTACGGGAGCCCAGGCTCTGGAGGGGGCCCGGCAAATCCGCAGCCAGCCCGCCGAATCCCCCCTTTTCGGGGTGCCAATGGCCTGGAAGGACAACCTGTGTACCTGCGGAGTCAAGACCTCCTGTGCCTCCCGCATTTTGGGGGATTATACTCCCCCCTACAGCGCCGCCCTGGTGGAGCGGCTGGAGCAGGCGGGGGCCCTCAGCCTGGGGAAGCTGAATATGGACGAGTTCGCCATGGGCTCTACCGGCGAGACGTCCTATTATGGCCCGGTCGCCAATCCCTGGGATGCCAGCCGGACGGCGGGCGGGTCCTCTGGAGGCGCTGCCGCCGCCGTGGCCGCCGGGGAGGTGTGGTACGCCGTGGGCACCGACACCGGGGGCTCCATCCGCCAGCCCGCCGCCTATTGCGGTGTCACCGGCATGAAGCCCACCTATGGGGCCGTCTCCCGGTATGGGCTCATTGCCTACGCTTCCTCCCTGGACCAGGCGGGGCCCATCGCCCGGTCCGCCGCCGACTGCGCCGCCGTGCTGGACGTGATTGCCGTCCAGGACCGCCGGGACAGCACCTCCCTGGCGGTGAAGGGGGGCTTTCTGGCGGGACTCACCGGGGACGTGCGGGGGGTGCGCATCGGCCTGCCCGTCCAGTGCTTCGGGGAAGGGCTGGACCCCCAAATCCATGCCGCCGTCCTCCATGCGGCGGAGGTTTTGCGGGCACGGGGGGCGCGGGTGGAGAAATGCTCCCTTCCTCTGCTGGCCTATGGCGTGCCCGCCTACTACATCCTCGCCTGCGCGGAGGCCAGCTCCAATCTGTCCCGGTTCGACGGGGTGGCCTACGGCTGGCGGGCGGAGGGGTGTACGTCCCTGGACGGGCTCTACACCCAGACCCGCACCCAGGGCTTTGGCCAAGAGGTCCAGCGGCGGATTTTGCTGGGGACCTTCGTGCTCTCGGCGGGGTACTATGACGCCTACTACAAAAAGGCCCTCCAGGTCCGGGAGCGGATGCGGCAGGCCTATGCCGCGGCCTTTCAGACCTATGACCTCCTGCTGACCCCCGTGACCGCCTCCGCCGCGCCCCGGCTGGGGGAGAGTCTCTCCGACCCGCTGCAAATGTACCTCAGCGATTTTTACACTGTGCCGGTCAATCTGGCGGGCCTGCCGGGGCTGTCCATGCCCTGCGGCTTTGACAATGCGGGCCTGCCCATCGGGGCCCAGCTCACCGGCCCCGCCCTGGGGGATTTGGCGGTCCTCAACGCCGCCCACGCCTTCCAGCTGGAGACCGGTTACCACCGCCAACGTCCGGGGAGAGGGGGAGCGGTATGATTTGGGAGACCGTCATCGGCCTGGAGACCCATGTGGAGCTCTCCACCAGAACAAAAATCTTCTGCGCCTGCTCCACCCGGTTCGGGGGCGCGCCCAATACCCAGTGCTGTCCGGTGTGTGCCGGACTGCCGGGAGCTTTGCCCGTCCTCAACGAAGGGGTCCTGACCTACGCCGTCAAGGCGGCGCTGGTCCTGGGGTGCGCCATCACCCGCCGGAGCCGCTTTGACCGAAAAAATTATTTTTATCCCGACCTGCCCAGGGCCTATCAAATCTCCCAGCTGTACTGCCCCATTGCCCGGGACGGGGAGGTGACCTTCTCCCTGCCGGCGGGGGGCCACCGGACCATCCGCATTCACGAGCTCCACATGGAGGACGACGCGGGGAAGCTCATCCACAACCCGGAAACGGGCCGGACCAGCATTGATTATAACCGCTGCGGCGTCCCCCTCATTGAAATCGTCACCGAGCCGGATTTCCGCACGGGGGAGGAAGTAACCGCCTACCTGGAGACGTTGAAGGAGCGGCTGCAATATCTGGGCGTATCCGACTGCAGGATGCAGGAGGGCTCCCTTCGGTGCGACGTGAACCTCTCCGTACGGCCCCAGGGGAGCACCGCGCTGGGCACCCGGACGGAGATGAAAAATCTGAGCTCCTTTCGGGCCATCCTCCGGGCCATCGCCTTTGAGTCCCAACGGCAGATTGCCCTAATCGAGGGGGGCGGGCAGGTGGTCCAGGAGACCCGCCGCTGGGATGAGGACCAGAACGCCTCCCTCCCCATGCGCACCAAGGAGAACGCCCAGGATTACCGCTACTTCCCCGACCCGGACCTGCCCCCCATTGTGCTGTCAGACGGCTGGCTGGCGCGGCTGTGGGCGGAGATGCCGGAGCTGGCGGAGGCCAAACGGGACCGCTACCGGGCCCAATTCGGCCTGTCGGAGGCCGACTGCAAAACGCTCACCAGCCAGCGGGCCCTGGCGGAGCTCTTTGAGCAGACCGCCGCCCTGGGCACTCCCCCTAAGCAGGCCGCCAATTGGCTCCTGGGCCCCGTCCTGGCCCAGTGCTCCGCCCACGGGCTGGAGGCCAAGGATATGCGCATAACCCCGCAAATGCTGGCCCGGCTTATCGCGTTGGTCCAGACCGGCGGGCTCAACCGCAGCACGGCCATTGAGGTCCTCGCGGCCCTTTTCACCACGGGCGGGGATGTGGACGCCTATGTGTCCGAGCACGGCCTGAATCAGGTCTGCGACGCGGACCTGGTGGGGGAGGCAGTAGAACGGGTCTTTGCCGCTAATCCCAAATCCATCACGGACTACTGGGCCGGTAAAGAGAAGGCCCTGGGCTTCCTGGTGGGCCAGACCATGCGGGCGCTGCATGACCGGGCCAGCCCCCAGGCCGTCCAGGCGGCGGTCCGAAAAAAATTGCGGCAGAATTAACGAAAACTTCTGGGTATGAATCCGCCCCGTTTCGTCCAAGCTGAATCAAACGGACGAGACGGGGCGTGATGGTTTGGAATTTTGGTTTTGGAGCTTTTTGTTTTACAGCTTTTTGGGGTTTCTCTTTGAGGTGGCCTTCGCCCGCCTGACCCGCAACCCCAAGCGGGACCGGAAATGCCGCCTGCTGCTCCCCCTGTGCCCGGTGTACGGGCTGGGGGCCTGCGGGCTGCTCCTGCTGCCGGAGGGGGTACGGGAGCGGCCGGTGCTGCTGTTTGTCTGCGCGGCGGCGCTGTGTACGGCGGTGGAGTACGCCGTGGGGCTGTTTTACGAAAAGGCCCTGGGCGCGCCCTTTTGGGATTACCGGGCCCTCCCTCTGAATCTGGGCGGGAAGGTGTGCCTGCCCTTCTCCCTGCTGTGGGGCGGCATGACGGTCCTGCTGGCCCCGCTGCTCCAGCCCTTTGGGATGAAGCTGGCCCAGAGTGCGCCCCACTGGCTGGCGGCTCCGGCGGCGGCGCTCTTCCTGGTGGACAGCGGGCTGACCTTCTACCTCCTGCGCACCACCCGGCGCACGGACGCCCTGCGGTGGTATGACCGGTTTTTCCCGGCCCTCCGGCAGACGTAGCGCCTGGAGCCGCAATGGCGGAACGCTATCCTGACGGGCCGGAATACGGATTCTTAATATTTTTTCACAAACTGGGAAACCAGCGCCCGGCAGGTCTGCATGCGGATGCAGGCGTAAAACGCCTCAGCGGCCTCCTGGCCCTGGCCCGCCTCCATGGCGTTCCGGGCGTCCACCTCGCTCTCCCAGAGGACAAAGTCCGTCCAGGTGCCGTCCTGGGCGCTGTCCTGAAGGTAGTGCTCCCAGGAGAGGAAGCCCTTGGCCTTGGAAATGACCTGGTCATGGAGCCGCTGCGTCGCCTCCATAAATTCCTCCTTGGTGACATTTTTTCGGAGCTTGTAGGAAAAAATCCATGCTGTTTTTGCCATGCCGCGTCCTCCTTTTTGGATGCTCTGGGGCGTGGGCCCCGCCGTTACTCCTTGGCCTCGTCAATATAGCTGTACAGGGTGTACTTGGAGATGCCGAAGAACTTGCACACCTTGTCGCCGGATTTGGTAATCAGGAAGGCTCCCGTCTCGTTGAGGAACTGGATGGCCTTCACCTTGTCCTCCTTGCTCATGAGGGCCACCGGCTTGCCCACCAGCTTGACGCTCTGGGCAATGAGCTCATCCAGAAGGTCGGCCACACTGCGGGTGATGGCCTGGGGCTCCTTCGTCTCCTGCTCGGCGGCGGTGAACTGCTTGAGGCTTTCCTCCATGGCCAGCATGAGGGTGATGTCGTAGTTGATGCCAAACATCCCGACGGGCTCCCCGGCGTCGTCCCGGAGGTAGAGGGTGGTGGACTTGAGGATTTTTCCGTCCTTGGTGCGGGTCAGGTAGCACAGGTGGTCCTCCACCTTCCCCGCCCCGGCCCGAAGGCCCTCCAGCACCGCGTGGGAGGGGCCGTCCCCCACCTTCCGCCCGGTGACGTGGCCGTTTTCAATGGCTACGATGGAGCTGTCCGGGTCGTTGGTGCTCAAATCGTGCACCACCACCTCGCAGTTGGGCCCGAACTGCCGGGCCAGACCCTTGGCCAGGTGAAATAAAAATTCCAGGGTGGATGCGTCCAGCATGAAGCCGTCTCCTTTCTGCGGACAGGCTGTGTTTGTACACTCTATTATATCACGGCCCGAGGGATTTTCAAGAAAAAATTATCTGCCCTAAAAATTTTTCAGGTTTTTCTAAAATTCCCATTGCATTCCGTCAAACAGTATGATATGATAGGGATACAAAAGGGTGTCTCTGTGAAAAACCACAAAATCATACCCCCCAATTCTGGCTGCAACGTAGTGCTGTGCGCACGGGCTGAACGGACATTGAAGGTCCCGCCCGCAGCGGACCGGCGGGCGATTCGGTGTCCATCCAACACGATGGACGCCTTTTTTATATCCAAATCAGGAAAAAGGAGACGGTTCACATGCTGCTCATCGGAAACGGCAGGCTCATCACCCGCAGCCAGACCAACCCCTACCTGGAGGACGGCGCGGTGGTCCTGGACGGAGAGGCCGTCCGGGAAACCGGTACCCTGACGGCCCTGCGGGCCAAGTATCCCCAGGCCCGGTTTGTGGACGCCCGGGGCGGGGTGATTATGCCCGGCCTCATCAACGTCCATACGCACATTTATTCCGGTCTGGCCCGGGGGCTGGCCATTGACGGGTTTCACCCCACCAATTTCTTCGAGGTCCTGGACGGCCAGTGGTGGAACATCGACCGGCATCTGACCCTGGACGGCACCCGCGCCTGCGCCTACGCCACCATCCTGGACTGCATCCGGGACGGCGTGACCACCATTTTTGACCACCACGCCTCCTTTGGGGAGATTCCCGGCTCCCTGTTCGCCATCAAGGACGTGTGCGCCGAGCTGGGTATGCGGGCCTGTCTGTGCTACGAGGTCTCGGAGCGGGACGGGGCGGAGAAGTGCGCCCAGTCCATCCAGGAGAACGCCGGTTTCGCCAAATGGGCCGAAGCCGAAAACAGCGACATGATAAAGGCCATGTTCGGCGGTCACGCCCTGTTCACCATCTCCGACAAGACCTTTGAGGCCATGGTCAAGGCCAACGACGGCAGGACCGGCTTCCACATCCACGTGGCCGAGGGGATGAACGACGTATACGATTCTCTGCAAAACTACGGCTGCCGCCCGGTGAACCGCCTGCTCTACAACGGCCTGTTGGGAGAAAAGACCATGCTGGGCCACTGTATCCACGTCTCCCCCGCAGAAATGGATATCCTCAAGGAGACCAACACCATGGTCTGCCACAACCCGGAGTCCAACATGGGCAACGCCGTGGGGTGCTCCCCGGTGCTCCAGCTCTGCGGGAAGGGCATCCTCACCGGCCTGGGCACCGACGCCTACACCCATGACATGCTGGAGAGCCTCAAGGTCCTGCTGCCCATGCAGCGGCACAACGCCTGCCTGCCCAACGTGGGCTGGGGGGAGGCCATGGGTA
Source organism: uncultured Flavonifractor sp. (assembly GCA_910585415.1). Taxonomy (GTDB): domain Bacteria; phylum Bacillota; class Clostridia; order Oscillospirales; family Oscillospiraceae; genus CANAAV01. The sequence goes on along the minus strand of CAJUDT010000008.1, from coordinate 8,162 downwards.
TGCTCTTCCGCAATAACCCCGCCATCTGCGCCCGGTATTTCCAAAAGCCCCTGGGCGTCCTGGAGCCGGGAGCCGCCGCCGACGTCATCGTCATGGACTACAAGCCCTTCACCCCCTTCTCCGAGGAAAATATCGACGGCCACATGCTCTTTGGCATGATGGGCAAGAACTGCCGCACCACCATCATCAACGGCAGGGTGGTCTATCAGGACCGGGCCTTTGTGGGCATCGACGAGGACAAAATCAACGCCTGGTGCCTGGAGCAGTCCAAGAAGCTCTGGGGCGAGCTGAACCACAGAACCTATTGATTATCACCTTTTGAAACTAACTGGAGGTACCTGTCATGAGCGACCTTATGCGTCCCATTCCCTTTGCCCAGCTGATGAATTGGAGCCTGGAGGAACAGCGGCTCTCAAACAGCATCTTTGGCGTGTCCAAGCAGCCCAAACACCAGGGCGCGCCCGCCCTGCCCATTTTTGGGGAAACTCTGGAGGCCCCCTTTGGCCCCGCCGCCGGACCCAATACCCAGCTGGCCCAGAACATCGTCGCCTCCTACGCCGCCGGGGCCCGGTTTTTTGAGCTGAAAACCGTGCAGATTATGGACGGCGAAGCGCTGTCCAAATGCGTCAGCAAGCCCTGCATCACCGCCGCCGACGAGTGCTACAACTGCGAGTGGTCCACCGAGCTCACCGTGCCCCAGGCCTTTGACGAGTACGTGAAGGCGTGGTTTGCCTGCAAGCTCCTGGCCAGGGAGCTGGACCTGGGGGACCCGGATGGGTTTGTGTTCAACATGTCCGTGGGCTACGACCTGGCGGGCATCCGCAGTGAAAAGGTGGACCGGTACATCAACGGGATGATGGACGCCTCCGGCGCCCCGGTGTGGAAGGAGTGCATGGACTGGACCCTCAGCAATCTGGACAAATTCCAGACGGTGGACCGGGCCTATGTGGAGGGCATCTCCCCAAAGGTCAGCCGCTCCATCACCGAGTCCACCCTCCACGGGTGCCCGCCCGACGAGATTGAGCGCATCGCCACCTATCTCATCACCGAAAAGGGCCTGAACACCTATGTAAAGTGCAACCCCACCCTCCTGGGGTACGAGTTTGCCCGCAGGACTCTGGACGGCCTGGGGTATGATTACATCCAGTTCGACGGCCACCATTTCCGGGAGGACCTCCAAAAGGAGGACGCCATTCCCATGTTCCGCCGTTTGATGGCCCTCACCCGGGAGCGGGGGCTGGAGTTCGGGGTGAAGATTACCAATACGTTCCCCGTGGACGTGGCGGCGGGGGAGCTGCCCAGCGAGGAGATGTACATGTCCGGCCGGTCCCTGTACCCCCTCTCCCTGTCCCTGGCGGCCCAGCTCTCCAGGGAGTTCGAGGGCAGGCTTCGGATTTCCTACTCCGGCGGCGCGGACATCCACTCGGTCCAGGACCTGTACGGCGCGGGCATCTGGCCCATCACCATGGCCACCACCGTCCTCAAGCCCGGCGGCTACGAGCGCTTTGCCCAGATTGCCGGCGCTCTGGAGGGGGCCAAGGGGGCCTGGACCGGTGTGAACGTACCCGCCGTGGAGGCCCTGGCGGAGCAGGCCCGCACCGGGGACCGCTGCCGCAAGCCCATGAAGCCCATCCCCTCCAAAAAGATTGGGGAAAAAGTGCCCCTGCTGGACTGCTTCCACGCCCCCTGCCGGAGCGGGTGCCCCATTCACCAGGACATACCCGCCTACCTCATGCGGGTCAGCGAGGGCAGGTATCAGGAGGCCCTGGAGATTATCACCCGGCGCAACCCCCTGCCCTTCATCACCGGGACCATCTGTTCCCACCGCTGCCAGGACAAGTGTATGCGGGGCCATTACGACCAGCCGGTGTACATCCGCTCCGCCAAGCGGAAGGCCGCAGAGGGGGGCTTCGAGGGGCTCCTGAAGGGCCTCAGGCCCGGTACGCCCGCGGCGGGCAAGCGGGTGGCCGTCATCGGCGGCGGCCCCGCCGGACTCTCCGCCGCCTTCCTGCTGGGCCGGGCGGGGGTTTCGACCACCGTTTTTGAGCGCCGGGACACCCTGGGTGGCATTGTCCGCCATGTGATTCCCGCCTTCCGCATCGGGGACGAGGCCATTGAACAGGATATCGCCCTGTGCAAGGCCGTGGGGGTGGAGTTCCGGCTGAATACGGAAATCACCAGCGCCCAGAGCCTCTTTGACCAGGGGTACACCCATGTGATCTTTGCCACCGGCGCGTGGGAGAAGGGGGACCCGGACCTGTCCTGCGGGGAGGCCATGAACGTGCTGGACTTCCTGGAGGGGGCCAAGAAGGCACCGGAGACCTTGAAGCTGGGGGCCCATGTGGTGGTAATCGGCGGGGGCAACACCGCCATGGACGCCGCCCGCGCCGCCAAGCGCATTCCCGGCGTGGCCGACGTAACCCTGGTGTACCGCCGCACCCGCCGCTATATGCCCGCCGACCAGGAGGAACTGGAGCTGACCCTGGCGGACGGGGTCCTGTTCCAGGAGCTGCTGGCCCCCGTGGGGGTAAAGGACGGGGTGCTCACCTGCAAGGTCATGGAGCTGGGCGCGCCTGACGCCTCCGGACGCCGGAGCCCCGTGGAGACCGGACGCACCCTGGAGCTGCCCGCCGATACCGTTATCACCGCCATTGGCGAGCGGGTGAACACCGCCCTCTACCAGGCCAACGGCCTGGAGGTGGACGGCCGGGGCCGTCCGGTGGTGAACCGGGACACTCTGGAGAGCTCGGTGCACCGCGTCTTTGTCATTGGCGACGGCCAGAGCGGCCCCGGCACCGTGGTGGAGGCCATCGCGGGGGCCTCCAAGGCGGCGGGCGCCATCGCGGCGCTGGATTTGGACCGCTGCGCGGAGGAAAACCATAAGGCCGAGCGCTATCCGGCCCTCTTGGGCAAGCGGGGGGATGTGTGTACCGACTGCGCCTCCTGTGAGGATATGCGGTGCCTGGGGTGCGCCACGGTCTGCGAGACCTGTGCCTCGGTGTGTCCCAACCGGGCCAATGTACCCGTATGGGTCCCCGGTATGCGGATGCGGCAGATTATCCATGTGGACGGCATGTGCAACGAGTGCGGCAACTGCGCCGTGTTCTGCCCCTACGACAGCCGCCCCTATCAGGAGAAGCTCACCCTCTTCTGGAGTCCGGCGGACTTTGCAAACAGCCAGAATCCGGGCTTCCTCCGGCTGGAGGACGGCAAAACCCGGGTGCGCCTGGGGGAGAGCGTCGGGGACTACGACGTATCCGACCCCGGCTGCGGTCTGTACGAGGACCTGCGCCGGACCATCTGCGCGGTCTACGAGCATTACCGCTATCTGCTGGGCTGATTCTTTTTCTTGAAAGAAAAAGAATCAAAAAGAACTTTGTACTGCCACATCCGCAGCATTTATCAGGACTAAGAGGAGGGACCAACCATGGCCGAACGCTATACCTTTACCGTCAACGGCGTCCTCCGGGAGACAGATGAGGACAAACCCCTTCTGCGCTACCTGCGGGACGACTTACAGCTGACCTCCGTCAAGGACGGGTGCAGCGAGGGGGCCTGCGGCACCTGTACCGTCCTGGCGGACGGCAGGGCGGTCAAGTGCTGCGTCCTGAGCACCCGGCGGTGTGCAGGCAAGGCCATCACCACCGTGGAGGGCCTCTGGCCAGCGGAGCGGGAGGCGTTTGTCTATGCCTTCGGCAAGGTGGGGGCGGTCCAGTGCGGATTCTGCATCCCCGGCATGGTGCTGGCGGGCAAGGCCCTTTTGGACCACGAGCCCAGCCCCACCAGGGCCCAGATAAAAAAGGCCATCCGGGGGAACATCTGCCGGTGTACCGGCTATCAGAAAATCATTGAGGGCATCGCCCTGGCCGGAGCCGTCCTCCGGGGGGAGGTCAAGCCCGGCCCGGAGCTGGAGCGGGGGGACGTTTTCGGGGTAGGGGACCGGGCCTTCCGCACCGACGTGCGCCCCAAGGTGCTGGGGTACGGGCAGTACACCGACGACCTGTATCTGGACGGCATGGTACACGCCTCCGCCGTCCGCTCCCGGCACCCCAGGGCGCGGGTGGTGTCCATCGACCCGTCGGAGGCCCTGGCCCTGCCGGGGGTGCTGGCGGTCCTGACGGCGGAGGACGTGCCCCACAACAAGGTGGGCCACATCCAGCAGGACTGGGATGTGATGATTGCCGTGGGGGACGTGACCCGCTGTGTGGGGGACGCCCTCTGTCTGGTGATTGCCGAGACGGAGGACATTCTAAAGCAGGCCAAGGAGCTGGTCCGAATCGAATACGAGCCCCTGCCACCGGTGCGGACCATTCAGGAGGCTATGGCGGAGGACGCACCCAAGGTCCACTCCGGCGGGAACCTCTGCCAGCAGCGCCACGTGACCCGGGGGGACGCCAAAACCGCCCTGGCCAACTCCAAATACACCGTCACCCGCTCCTACCGGACCCCCTTTACCGAGCACGCCTTTTTGGAGCCGGAGTGCGCCGTAGCCTTCCCCTATGGGGACGGCGTGAAGGTCTACACCAGCGACCAGGGGGTGTACGACACCCGCAAGGAAATCTCCATCATGCTGGGCTGGGACCCGGAGCGGATTGTGGTGGAAAACAAGCTGGTGGGCGGAGGTTTTGGCGGCAAGGAGGACGTGTCAGTGCAGCACCTGGCGGTACTGGCGGCCTTGAGGGTGGGACGGCCGGTGAAGGTCAAATTCTCCCGCAGAGAGTCCATCGCCTTCCACCCCAAGCGCCACGCCATGGAGGGGACCTTTACCCTGGGGTGTGACGAGAACGGCATCTTTACCGGTCTGGACTGCGACATCTACTTTGATACCGGGGCTTACGCCTCCTTGTGCGGGCCGGTGCTGGAGCGGGCCTGTACCCACTCCGTGGGGCCCTACTGCTACCAAAACACCGACATACGGGGCTTTGGCTATTATACCAACAATCCCCCCGCCGGAGCTTTTCGGGGGTTTGGCGTGTGTCAGAGTGAATTTGCCCTGGAGTGTACCATTGACCTCTTGGCCGGGCAGGCGGGGCTGTCTCCCTGGGAAATCCGCTGGCGCAACGCCATCGAGCCGGGGAAGGTCCTCCCCAACGGGCAGATTGCCGACTGCTCCACCGCCCTGAAGGAGACCCTCCTGGCGGTCCGGGAGGTGTTCGAGGCCAACCGGGGGAGAGCGGGGATTGCCTGCGCCATGAAAAACGCCGGGGTGGGCGTGGGCCTGCCCGATAAGGGCCGGTGCAGGCTGGTGGTCCGCAACGGCGCGGCAGAGCTCTACGCCGCCGCCTCGGACATCGGCCAGGGGTGCGCCACCGTGTTCCTCCAGATACTGGGGGAGACCACCGGTCTGCCCCTGTCCCAGATGCGCCACATGGGGAGTAATTCCCAGCTGGCCCCCGACTCCGGGACCACCTCCGGCTCCCGGCAGACTCTGATTACCGGCGAGGCGGTGCGCATGGCCGCGGCGGAGCTCAAGGAGGCCCTGGATGAGGTAGGCGGGGACCTGTCCGCCCTGGAGGGCCGGGCGTTTTTCGCCGAGTTCTTCGACCCCACCGACAAGCTGGGCTCCGACAAGCCCAACCCCAAGAGCCATGTGGCCTACGGCTTCGCCACCCACGTGGTCCTCCTGGACGAGGAGGGCCGGGTTGCGGAGGTCTGGGCGGCCCACGATTCCGGCAGGGTGGTCAACCCCACCTCCATTCAGGGGCAAATCGAGGGCGGCGTGCTCATGGGCCTGGGGTACGCGCTGACGGAGGATTTTCCCTTAAAGGACTGCGTGCCCACGGCCAAATACGGCACCCTGGGCCTTCTGCGGGCGGACCAGATTCCCGATATCCACGCCATCTACGTGGAAAAACCGGAGCTTTTACCCTTCGCCTACGGGGCCAAGGGCATCGGGGAGATTGCCACCATCCCCACCGCCCCCGCCACCCAGAACGCCTACTACGCCAGGGACCACAAGCTGCGGGCCAGCCTCCCCATGGAGGACACCTTTTACAAGAAGAAATAGTATGACGCAGGCAGGCCCGTGAGGACGGTTTCGTCCCCACGGGCCTGGTTTCTTTCGCGCTACAGCCGCGCCTTCCTGAGCAGCCGGATATCCTCCCCGAAGAAAATCAGCACCCGGTACTCCCCCTCCAGGCGGGAGGCGATCTGTCCGGTGTAGCGGCGGCGGACCTCGTCCATGGAGAGGTTGGAGGAAATCACCGTCCGCTTGTTGGCCATGAGCCGGGCGTTGAGCAGGGTATACAGAGCCGACTGCACAAAGGGGGTCGCCAGCTCGCTGCCCAAATCGTCCAGGATAAGCAGGTCACAGCCCAGATACCGGCGGGTTTCGTCCCGGGCCCCCTCGGCGTCCAGGCGGTCCCTGGAGAACTTTTGCTCTTCAAACTGGGCAAAGATGTTCACCGCCGTGTCGTACACCACCGACACCCCCTGCTCCGACACCGTCCGGGCGATGCAGGCGGAGAGGAAGGTCTTGCCCAGCCCCGGCGCGCCGGTCAGGAACAGGTTTTTGAAGGGAAACTTCCCAAACCTGCGGGCGTAGTTCAGGCAGACCTCATAGATAAACGTCATGTTCTCCCTGGGGGACAGGTTCTCCCCCGGCCAGGGGTTGGGGCTGTAGTAGTCCAGGGAGAAGCGGTCAAAGGAGTGCTCCCCCAGGTCCAGGAGCTTGGACAGCTCCTGAATCTGCTCCTGGGTACACAGCTCCCGCAGGCAGGTACACATATTGGCCCCCACCCAGCCGGAGTCCCGGCACTTGGGGCAGGCGGGCCCGTCGTCCAGGGCGTCGGGGGGCCAGCCGTGCTGGACCAGCAAATCCCTCCGCCGGGCCTGGAGGGTCAGGTTTTCCTCCCGGAGGGCCGCAATGGCCGGGGCCGGGTCGGTCCCCTGCCGGAGGGCGGCGGACACCGCCTGGGCAACGGTGGACTGAAGCCGCCGGTCGATCTCCGCCGCCTGGGGGATGCTCTCATAAATCTTCGTCCGGCGGCGCTGGGCCTCAGCGGCCCGGCGCTCCCGCTGTTCCTTCAGGCGGCGGGTGGCCCGGCGCAATACGCTTGCTTCAAAGCCCATCGTCTATCCTCCCTCTGTCTCCCGCTGGCGGCGCATGTACTCCCGCATCCGCTCCATATCCTCCCGCACCCGCTGTCCGGCCTCGCCGGGGGCCCCGGCGCCGCTGGGCGCCGGGGGAGCGCCGGTAGGACGGCGGCTGGGCCGGTCCCCGGCCTCAATCTCCGCCAGAGTGTGCAGGTTCTTCTTATGCCAGCCGCATAAAATGCCGTTCATATACTTCCAATCCATGGACTGCTTCTTCAAAATGGTCTTTTCGTAGGCCAGCCGCAGGGCGTCGTCTCCAAAGCCCATATCCGTCCAGGCGGCAACCCACTGCTGCTCCTGCTTCACCAGGGGCCGGGGCTTCTGGTCCAGAAGGCGGAGAATCTCCCCCTCCCGGCCCCGCAGGAGGGCCAGCCGCTGGAGGTGCTGCTCGGCGGCCTCGGTGGTGTCCACCCCCTGGCGGCTCCAGATGAAGCCCTCCTTCTGAATCTGGGACATCCGGGGAAGCCGTCCCTCCCCGTATTTCCGGCGAAATTCCTCCACGCACCAGCTCACCAGCAGGCAGATGACCTCCGCCGGAAGGCCCAAATAGTCGTACAGGGTGTACAGGCTCCGCAGGTCGGAGGTAGAGAGAATCTTCCCCAGCCGCCGCTGTACCTCGGCCACCAGACCGGGGAAGGGGGAGGCGGCGTTGTCCAGCTCCCGGGTCAAATCGGCGGCGGTGTACTCCGGCGGGCTCTGGGGCTCCGGCCGGGGCGGGGGAGCGGGCTGCGCGACCTTGGCCAGCCCCAAGCCGGTGAGCACCGCCTGTGCCGCCTCCAGGCGCACTCCATCCCACCCGAAGGCGTGCCGGGCCTTGTCCAGGGGCGTATCCCCCCCGTGGCGGAGCAGCCAGAGGTAGAGCAGCGCCCCGTCTCCGCTGCCGGAGCGGAGCAGGGTATCCGCCGTCTGGGCGGACAGGGCCACAATCTCACCAGGGAGCGCCAGCTCTAACGCCATAGGGAATACGCCTCCTTTCTGCAATGTGGTGGATAAAGGGGCGGCTCTGCCGCCCCCCAGACTGTCGAAAAACCGCTTCGGCCAAAGGATTCGGAGGGAAAGATAGTGTG
>CAJUDT010000007.1 GCA_910585415.1 uncultured Flavonifractor sp. | reverse complement strand
AAGAAAACCCTGACGGTTTTCTTTCACACTATCTTTCCCTCCGAATCCTTTGGTCGAAGCGGTTTTTCGACCGTCTGAAAACACAGCCCCCCGCAGGCGATTCCTGCGGGGGGCTGTGTTCGGTATGTGCGCGGAAAAGAGAGAGGGAAGTGAGGAGGAGTCTTTTGAGGTTGCCTCTGGTATCCTGACAGGTATTATACTACCACGACTCAAGAAAAAATGATGAACGCATTCCAAACTCTCTGTAAATAATTTGTTAACAATTTCCATTTAAGCCCATTTATTCCTCGCGGATGTCATACAGGGCGTTGAGCACCCGCCAATTTTGAGGGAACCGCCGCATGAGATTCCAATAGCCCACCCCATACAGGCCGTAGGCGGGAATCAGGGCCAGCTTTGCCCGAATGCTCCGGGCGTCCTCAAACCAGACCTCGTGCGCCCGGCCGTTTTCGTCGGTGTAGCGGAACCAGGGGGCCTGGGCGCTCTGGCTGTACTGAATGGCCGCGCCGTATTTTCGGGCCCGGTAGACCGCCGTCTGGGGGGAAATGGATTGGGCCTTCGTCTCCCCCTGGACAAAAGGCAGGGGCCAGTCATAGCCGTAGGTCGGCACGCCCAGGTAAATCTTTTCGGCGGGTATCTCGGTCAAGGCGTACTCCACCACCTGCCGTACGTTGGGCAGCGGGGCCACCGCCATGGGCGGGCCGTAGGTATACCCCCATTCGTAGGTCATCAGCAATACCCGGTCCGCCGCCGCGCCGATGGCGGCATAATCGTGGCCCTGATACAAAAGCCCCTGCTGGTCCGCCGCGATTTTGGGGGCCAGGGCGGCAATCACCGGCCAGCCCAGGGGGGACAGGCGCTCCCTGAGCCGGCGGATAAAGGCGGCGTAAGGGAGGGCGTCCTCTGGAAAGACGTACTCAAAGTCGATATCCAGCCCGCGATACCCCTTTTCGCCCATGACGCGGACAACGTTTGTAATCAGCACCTCCTGTATCCGCAGGTCGTTGAGCACCAAATGGGCCAAATCATTGGAGAAACCCCCGTCCTCTGTCAGGGTTGACAGGTGCATCAATGGCACCGCTCCGCCCGCCTGGGCGGCGGCAATGAGGGCTCCGTCGTTCAGGTCCACCAGTGCCCCTTGTGGAGTAAAGCCGTAAGTAAAGGGGGTCAGGTAGGTGAGATAGGGGACACTGGACCGCAGGAGTTCCGGGTCAATATAGGGGTAGGCATAGGCGTTTGCCGACAGGACCCCCTCCTTCTCCCCCTGGTAGGCAATCACCAGGGTCTGCCCAGGGTAGAGGACGGGGCTCCCCTCCAAAATGGGGTTGTTCTGCATGAGCTGACGGGGCGTTACACCGTACTGCCGCCCGATGGAGGTGAGGCTCTCCCTTGGCTGGACCGTGTGGACCAGCCGGGGAAACTGAATCACCAGGGCCTGCCCCTGCACCAGCTGATGGGCGTCGGAAATTCCGTTGTCCGCCACAATCTGGCTCATGGGCACCCCGTATTCCAGAGAGAGCCTGTAGACCGTATCCCCAGGACGCACCACATGGATTACCATCGCGGCCCCCTACAGCAGGGTGACAAAGTCGGCGCTGGCCCACCCCAGCACCTCCCCCAGCCGGACCAACAGCCAGTTTTCCCACCGGTTCACCACGGTCACACGGGTACCATCCACAGCCTGAGCCACCACGGGGGCGGAGCGGTCCGGCCGGTCCCGGATGTTCAGGTAGCCCCAGGACACATCCACCACCCCTGTGCGCGGGGGCCGGGGCTCCAGGAAGGGCAGACCGAAATATTCCGTCAGGGCCAGGGCGATGCTCCGGGCAGCGGCGTCCAGGTTGCTTTGAATCCAGGCCGCGTCGTCGGGGTTGTCGTGATAGCCCAGCTCGATGAACACCGACGGCGCCCGCACCCGGCGGACCTCCCCGATGGCGGTGGTGGACTCCGCCCGGACCTTGTTGGGCAGGGGGTAAATGGTTTTCAGGCTGTCGGCCACCAGCTCCGCCGCCCGCTTTCCCTGGGTAGAGCCGGGGTAATAATAGACCAAAATACCCCGCACGGTGCCGTACCGTCCCTCGGGGGCGGCATTGGAGTGGAGCGCTAGATGTAAGTCGTAGTCCCCCGCGTTGGAGGCCCGGATGGATGAGGCCGCCGTCATATCGGGGGTGTTGCGGCTGTAGCGGATGCCGGAGGCGGTCAGATAGGGCTCCAGCGCATCGGCCAGCCGGTTCATCCACTGCTCTTCTGTGCCGCCGTTGACGTAAAGGTTATTCTCCTGTGTGCTGGGCGATAAGTAAATGATGGGCATTCCAGCGCCTCCTTTCTACATCTGCTCCAGGATGCTCCGCAGCAGGCCGGCATGGGTTTCCTCGTCCCCGGCCAGCTCCAGATAGAGTTCCCGCAGGCAGGAATCAGTTGTCTCCTCCGCCGCCGCCAGATAGGAGCATTGGGCCCGCTGCTCCTCCCCAAAATGCTCCCGCAGGGCGGCCAGGAAGGGCTGGACCGGCTGGCCTCCGCCCCGCTCGGCGGGCCAGTAGCGCACCCCGGAGATGAGGAAATAGGCGGTAGAGAGGCGCTTGGCGTGTCGGTACTCGTCGGCGGCCATACTGGCCAGCACACGGGCCGCGTTCCCCTGGGCCCGGCGGGAGAGGGCCTGATAGGCCCGGCAGTCGGCCAGCTCGTGGTCGATGAGCTGCTGAAGCAGCGGGCCATATACGGCGGAGGCCTCCCCCAGGCAGGGTACGCCGCACTCGGGCAGGCTGGGCTCCACCTCCTGCCGCAGGACGGGGGCGGGGGCGGCTTCGGCGGGCACGGCGGGCACCGCCAGGGCGGAGGTGGGCTCCGCGGCGGGGGCGTCCACCTCAATGGGGCAGTCGGGCCGCTCTTGGGGCATGACCCGCTGCCAGACCCGCTGGAACGTCTCCCGGTCATAGGCGGTGGGCAGGGGGGCGCCGTTGGTGGTTTTTCCTGGTTCCATAAGTGTTTGCCTCCTGTTTCTCCAGATTTCAGACCATCCTATGCGGGAAATCTGAAAGGTGCCCCGCAAAAGCCAAAATCGCGGCAAAATATGGTTTGGGAAGGCTTGCAATCCGGGCGGTGGATATGGTATAGTAGAACAACAAAATCTCCGGCCGCATCCCTGCGGATGTGGTCCTTTTCATGATATGGGGTGTGGAAGCTGTTTGACGGACTGATTTTCGATTTGGATGGGACCCTTTGGGACTCCGCAGACACGGTGTGCCGCTCCTGGAACCTGACGTTGGAGCGGCTGGCCCCGGAATTTGCCGGACGCATTACCCGCTCCGGCATAGAGGGATGTATGGGGATGCTCATGGACGATATCCTTCGCCGCCTGCTGCCGGAGCTGCGGGAGGACCGCTTTTCCGCCGTGCTGGACGGGATATTGACTGACGAAAACGCCTATGTGGCGGAACACGGGGGCGTGTTGTATCCCCATGTGCCGGAAACCTTGGCTCTGCTCGCCGCCCGGTATCCCCTGTTCATCGTCAGCAACTGCCAGGACGGGTATATTGAGGCCTTTTTCCAGGCCCACGGCCTGGGCGGGTATTTTACGGACTATGAGGACCCTGGCCGCACCGGAAAGCCCAAGGGGGATAATATCCGTTTGGTGATGGAGCGCAACGGGCTGAAGCAGCCCCTCTACATCGGGGACACCCAGGGGGATTGGAACGCCGCCTGTCAGGCGGGAGTCCCCTTTCTCCACGCCGCGTATGGCTTTGGGCGCGTGCCGGAGCACCTGCCGGCTGTCCAGGACTTTGCGGAGCTCCCCGCTGCGGCGGAGGCCTTGAGTCCCCCCTGATGCTCCCCCCTGCACAATGCCGCTACACGATATCCGCCGGTTTTGGGCCCAAGGCCCACCGGCTTTTGGAGGAACCAACATGCCAAATTATGAAGCTGAAATCAACCGCCGCCGGACCTTTGCCATTATCTCCCACCCGGACGCGGGCAAGACCACACTCACCGAAAAATTTCTCCTCTACGGCGGAGCCATCGCCCAGGCCGGGGCGGTCAAGGGCAAAAAAAATGCCCGCTCCGCCACCTCCGATTGGATGGAGATTGAGAAGCAGAGGGGAATTTCCGTCACCTCCTCGGTTATGCAGTTCCAGTACGAGGGGTTTTGCATCAACATCCTGGACACCCCCGGCCACCAGGACTTTTCGGAGGACACCTACCGCACTCTCATGGCCGCCGACTCCGCCGTCATGGTCATTGATGCCGCCAAGGGCGTGGAGGCCCAGACCCGCAAGCTCTTTAAGGTCTGCGCTATGCGGGACATTCCCATCTTCACTTTCATCAACAAAATGGACCGGGAGGCCCGGGACCCCTTCGAGCTCTGCGAGGAGCTGGAGCACGAGCTGGGCATTGAGACTTACCCGGTCAACTGGCCCATCGGCTGCGGCAAGGAGTTTCAGGGCGTGTACGACCGGGGCAAGGGGGAAATCATCCACTTCACCTCCAACGGCGGGGCCAAAGCGGCCACTGCCACCCAGGTGCGCCTGGACGACCCCGGCCTGGACGGCCTGATTGGCCAGCGGCTCCACCAGCAGCTTACCGACGACATTGAGCTTTTGGACGGGGCGGCGGCGGAGTTCGACTTAGAGCGGGTCCGCCATGGGAAGCTCTCCCCGGTGTTCTTCGGCTCCGCCCTGACCAACTTCGGCGTGGAGCCCTTCTTGGAGGAATTTTTGCGCATGACCACGCCCCCCCTGTCCCGGAGCGCCGGGGAGCTGGTGGTGGACTGCATGGACGACGCTTTCTCCGCCTTCGTGTTCAAGATTCAGGCCAACATGAACAAGGCCCATCGGGACCGTATCGCCTTTCTGCGGGTGGTTTCCGGGCGCTTTGACGCGGATAAGGAGGTCTATCACGTCCAGGGCGGCAAGAAAATCCGCCTCTCCCGGCCTCAGCAGCTCATGGCCGCCGAGCGGGAGATTATCGAGGAAGCCTACGCCGGGGATATCATCGGTGTTTTTGACCCGGGCATCTTTTCCATTGGGGATACCCTCTGTGCGCCGGGGCAGAAGTTCCGCTTTGACCCCATCCCCACCTTTGCCCCGGAACATTTCCGCCGGGTGCGCAGCCGGGACACCATGAAGCGCAAGCAGTTTTTGAAGGGCATGGAACAGATTGCCCAGGAGGGCGCTATTCAGATTTTCAAGACGCCCTATACCGGCATGGAGGAAGTCATCGTAGGCGTGGTGGGCACCCTGCAATTTGACGTATTGGAGTACCGCCTGAAAAACGAGTATAATGTGGACCTCTACATGGAGGGACTTCCCTATGAATACCTCCGGTGGATTGAAACTGCCAGCGGCGAGCCCGCCAAAGAGGAAGACCTGATTCTGGGCACCGACGTCAAGCTGGTGGAGGACTACAAGGGCAACCAGCTCCTGCTTTTCGGCTCCCAGTGGGCCGTTGGCTGGACCCAGGAGCGCAACAAAGACCTCACCTTCCACGAATTTGGCGGCGCTTCTTTCTGATTCTTTTTCTTAAAAGCGGTGGCCGCCAACCGTGTCCTGGCCCTGCCCATCCAAGGGACAGTACCAAAATGAGCGGTTCCAGCTCCGCCGCAAAACCTTTACCGGCTGGACGGCCCAAATCATCCAGCATGAGATTGACCACTGCGACGGGGTGCTGATTTAACGCCCGCCAGGAAACGCGGCGTGTCCGGGGCCCCCCGGCAGAGCGGCCATACGGACATTGCAACATATAGAGATGGAGAAGTGAGCCATGGAACAGCAAGAAACCCTGCTTCAATATTTTGAGTGGTACCTCCCTGCGGACGGCGGGCACTGGCGGCGGGCGGCGGCGGACGGAGCCCATCTCTCCGCCCTGGGCTTTACCGGCGTATGGCTTCCCCCCGCCTACAAGGGCCACCAGGGACAGGCCGACGTGGGCTATGGCGTCTACGACCTCTACGACCTGGGGGAATTTGACCAGAAGGGGACCGTCCCCACGAAATACGGCCTCCGGGAGGAATATCTAGCCGCTATCCGGGCCCTTCAGGCCAGGGGTATCCAGGTCTACGCGGACATCGTGCTCAACCACCGCATGGGGGCGGACGAGGCCGAGGAGGTTCTTGCCCAGGCGTCCGCCGGAGACAACCGAAACCGGGATATCTCCCCCGTGACGCCCATTACCGCCTGGACCCGGTTCACCTTCCCCGGCCGCAAGGGCAAATACTCCGATTTCCAGTGGGATTGGACCTGCTTTGACGGCGTGGACTGGGACGACAAGCGGGATGTTTCAACGATCTATCAATTCCAGGGCAAGGACTGGGACAATCAGGTGGACAGCGAGCACGGCAATTACGACTATCTTATGGGGGCGGACCTGGACATGAACGCCCCCAAGGTCATAGAAGAGCTGGACCGCTGGGGAACGTGGTATCTGGAAACCACCGGCGTGGACGGCTTTCGGCTGGACGCGGTGAAGCATATCCGGGCCACCTACTTCACCCACTGGCTGCAGCGGCTCCGGCAGACCTCCGGCAAGCCCCTTCCGGCCATCGGGGAGTACTGGAAGGACGACCTGGGCACCCTGACCCGCTACCTGGACCAGTGCGGGCAGGTGATGCGCCTGTTTGATGTGCCCCTCCACTTTCAATTCCACCACCTCTCCAACGGGGGCGGGAGGATGGATCTGCGCGGCCTGTTCCAGGGAACCCTGACCGGGGCCCGCCCCCATCAGGCCATCTCGTTTGTGGACAACCACGACACCCAGCCCGGACAGGCCCTGCAATCCTGGGTATCCGGCTGGTGCAAGCCGTTGGCCTACGCCTGCATCCTGCTGCGGCAGGAGGGGATTCCCTGTGTGTTTTACGGGGATTTGTACGGGATTCCTCACGACAACATCCCTCCGGTGGAGGCGCTGCCCAAGCTGCTCCTGGCCCGGAAGCACTGCGCCCACAGCCAGCAGACCGATTACCTGGATGACGCGGACTGCGTTGGCTGGGTGCGGCAGGGTATGGGCTCCGCGCTGGCGGTGGTCCTCACCGATGGCGCCGGCGGAAGCAAGCCCATGTGTGTTGGCGCCGGACTGGCGGGGACAGTCTTTGTGGAGCTGCTGGGGAGCCGCAGCGAGCGTATCCTGATTCCAGAAAACGGAACAGCGGAATTTCCGGTCAGCGGCGGCTCTGTAGCCGTTTGGGTCCCCGAGGCCACGGCGGAGCAAATCCGCCTGGAGCTGAACGCCCTCTGAGATTCCGCGTTCCTACTTCCCACAGCCGCAGACAAGTACAGAAAACCCGGTTTCCGTGTTTTGCACAGAAACCGGGTTTTTAGTTTGTCAAAAACGTCCTATCGGACCTTCCCTCCCCTACAGCATCTTCTGTAAGACGGCGTACTGGGGTTTTCCCGCAGAGCTTCTGGGGATAGCCTCCAGCGGGCGCAGGTGGAAGCTCCGCAGAGGGAAGCGCAGCTGGGCTTGCAGGAACTCCGCCGCTTCCTGGGCCAGGGAGGGCGAGCCGCCCTCGTAAAAGGCGCTTAAACTGTCGTCCAGACCCACGCAGGCAAAGGTGGCCTCTGGAAACTGTGCCGTCAGCAGCCGCTCCACCTCGTCCAAATTCACCCGGCTTCCGTAGAGCTTCATAAAGCGGCTCTTGCGGCCGACGATGTAATAAAAGCCCTCCTCGTCCCGCTTTGCCAAGTCTCCGGTGTGGAGCTCGCCGCCCCACAAATCCCCCAGGCACAGTTCCTCCGGTCCTTGGGCGTAACCCATGGCCACATTTTCTCCCTGGTACACCAGCTCTCCAACGCAGTCCGGCTCCGCAATGACCGAGCCGTCGTCCATCAGCAGGCGGAAGGTCCCGCCGGGAATGGGAATGCCCATGCTTCCGCACTTGTCCACGGCGCGCTCGGGGGGGAGGTAGCCCATACGGGGCGAGGCCTCCGTCTGGCCGTACATCACATAGAAGCGCCGCCCCGTCTCCGCCGCCCAGGCGGCAAAGAGCTGATGCAGGGCCTCTGGGAGCTTGCCGCCGGCCTGGGTCAGAGTCTGCAAACTGGGCAGCTCCATATCCATCATGCCCGCCCGCCGGAGCATCTGATAGGTGTAGGGCACGCCCGCCAGGGAGGTTACGCCTTCCCGGACCACCAAATCCCAAAAGGGCCGCTCCAGCACACTGCGGCTGGTGAGGACCACCGGAGCGCCCACCAACAGGTGGCTGTTGAGGATGGACATGCCATAGGAGTAATTCATAGCCAGGCTGGTGATGGGCCGCTCATGCTCCGTCAGGCGGAGGTAGTCCGCGATAGAGCGGGCGTTGGCGTCCAGGTTCTTTCCAGAAATACGCACCAGCTTGGCGCTCCCCGTGCTCCCGGAGGTGGTCAGCAGCAGGGCCAAATCTGGGTGCAGCTCCGGCTCCGGTCCGGCGGGGGCCCGCAGCAGCGCGCTGCCTGCCAGCTCCAGTACCGGGCGGTACTCCCCCAAAAGCGTCCGAGTCTCCTCCGGCAGGTCCTGGGGGACGTATACAAAGGGCGGATGATAGCACGCCAGGAGCTGCCCCAGCAGCGCGGGGGCCAGCTGGGCATCCAGCAGCAGCGGCACCGCCCCGGTTCTCAGGCAGGACAGATAGCCCAGCAAAGAGCCCGGCGTGTTGCCGCACAGGAGAAAGACCAGCCGGTGCCCGCCCACGGCCTGGGCAAAGCGCTGGGCCGCAGCATTCAGGTCCCCCAGGGTGAGGCGCTCCCCGGCCTCGGTGACCGCCAGCAACCGTTCTGGCTCCCGTTCACAGTGCGCAAATAGCTCCATATTGGCCTCCTTTTTGAGATTCCCAAATTGAGTGCTTGCAGCCGGGCAGGAAACGGGGTTACAGAATCATGCGGGACAGCCCGGCAATCAGGTCCTTCCCGTCCCAAATGGTGTCCATCTCCAGCGCTTGCCCCAGGGTTACCACCCGGTCCACACCCAGCGCGTGCCGCCGGGCCAGGAAGCGGCTCACCTCCGCAGGCTCCAGACCGCCGCAGACCAGGGTTTGAACCTTGGGTGTCAGAAGGGGCAGCAGGTCCTCCAGGCGGGAAATGCCGCAGGTATAGAACAGGCCAAAGCCGCCCCGCAGGCTGTCCAGGTCCTGTGGAAGGGACGTCAGCTGGAGCAGGTGGAGGTAATTGCCCCCGTAGCGCTCCACCCGCCCCTCCACCGCGCCGGTCATGACGCTCAGACACAGGCGCTCCAGCTTGCGGGCGGCCTGAAAGGGACCGAAGGGGTAGCGCTCCACGGCCACAGCGGCCACGGCCTCCCACCACCGCGCCCGGCAGGCGGAATTTCCCCCGTCCTCCAGCCAGACCACCAGCTGTGGACTGGAGCAGGCGTTCTGGTCCATGGGATAGGTGTCCTTATAAAAGCGGTGGGCCAGCCCCCGGAGGGCCTCGCCGTCCAGACCGTCAATCAACCGCTGGCTCAACACCGCCAGCGACCTGCGGTCGGGAAAGGCCAGCTCCACGCCGTGGGGTGGCATGGGCATGGTCCGCAGGGCCGCAACCGTCTCGTCCCCGCCCCAGACCACCCGTGCGTCGCACCGGGCGCACAGCTCCGCCGTGCAGCCGCTCTCTCTCGGGTAGGTCATCAAAGCGGTCCGCGCCCGGACTTCCGGGTGGTCCGCCAGCACACATTCTATCCGCCGGAGTAAATCCCCCTGTGTCTCCGCGCAGCGGCTGGACAGGCGCACCAGATTGGCGTTCCCCGCCAGCAGACCGATGGCGAAGGTATAGGCGAAGAGCTCCGGCACATTGGCGGGGGCCAGATGGAGCACCAATCCCCGGCCCAGCCGGGGCCAGGGGGAGGCGTGGCGCTGGGCCAGCTGTTCCAGCCGGGACCTGCGGCACCAGAAGCCGAAGGCCGCGTTGTTTTCCTGCTGCCGGAGCACCGGGTCCCGAAGGATGGCCTCGGACAGTGCGCTCAAAAAGTCCACCGCCCTGGCGTCGAAGGGGGTCCAGGGGGTGGCATCCGGCCACTGCGTCCCGGCCAGAAGGGTATATTCATCCTTCATAGGTATCGCTGCACCCCCTCACCTCGGCCTTGGGCACCCGCCCGGTGACGCGAACATATTTCCCCAGCCGCCCGCAGGGGCAGTCGTCCTCCCCCAGAAGGACCCCCATATCCTCGGTCAGCAGGGAGTGCCCCGGATAGGAGCGGGGCAGCAGGGACAGCACCTGGAGCACCCCCGGCTCGCCTGGGGCGCAGAGTGCTCCGTCCTCCGCCCGGCGCACCAGAATGTCCGACCAGACACTGGCATGGAGGTGCCCGCAGGGGCACTCCAGATAGATGCACCCGGTCTGCTCCGCCATGCCATAGTAATCGCTGACGCGGGTGATTCCGGTGGCGGCGGCGATTCGCTCCCGGAACTCCGCCGGGGACACCGCCTCATGGGCCAGCTTTTTCCACCCGCCCCCGTGGACCAGAATGCCCCGAGGGATGTCCAGATGCTTCCCCTGGGCCTCCAGGGCGCGGACGACGTGCTTCCAAATCATGAAGGTGAAGCCAAACAGGAAGATAGGCTCCCCTGAATGTTCCTCCAGAAAGGCCTGAACGCCGTCCCAATCAAGCTGCATGTGCTCGTCCAGGGCGTAGCAGATTTTGGAGCCGAAAATGGAGAAGCCCAAAATCCCCGCCCCCCGGGCGGAAAACATGCTCCGGTCCCGCAGGACCTTCCTGGTATCCAGCACCAAAAGCGGCATACGCTTGGGCCCCAACACATCCTCCATGATGCGGCAAAGGACCTGCTGCTGGAGGGCGGAGGTGGGGGCGTCCAGGTAGATTTTGGATACCTTCTGACCCGTGGTGCCCGAGGAGGTCAGGGTTTTGAACACGGCTTCCTCCGGCACACTGCGCAGCTCCAGCTCTTTGAACAGGGAAACCGGCAGCATGGGCACCTCCTCGGGCGCGAGGGGCCGGTTCTCCGGGGTTCCCAGCGCCCCCAGCAGACGGGCATACTCCGGGCAGTCCGCCCGGTGGCGGCGGGTCAAATCCGTCAGCACCTGTGTGAACAGTTCTCGCTTTTCCGCGCGGGGAAGTCCGTAGGGCTCCAGAAGCAGCAAATTATCACAGTCCATGCTCGCTCCGCTCCTTTTCCGTGAGCGTATAGGGCGCCCCGTGGCCGGGGCAGATGGCCATGCCCAGGGGGAGGCCCGCCAGGAAGGGCCGGGCGGACCGCCGGTAGTCCCCTTCATCTCCGCCGGGCAGGCGCAAAATGACCTCCTCGCCGGGAATCAGATAGTCCCCGGTGAACACCCGCTCCCCGTCCAGGCCGATGCAGGCGCTCCCCGGTGTGTGGCCGGGGAGGGCTTGGGCCGTCAGCCGGTGGCCCCGCCACACAGTTTCCCAGCGGAGGTCGTAGGCCACCTCCGCCGGACGGCACACGAAGGGGGCATAGGAGACCCCCGGCTTTCCCCGAAATGACAGATAGACCTCCATCATCAGGGACATATTCTGCCGCCGGCTCTGTATCCCCTCATTGCAGGCGGCGCTGCACACCACCTGGGCCCCAGGCCAGCGCCGCCGCAGGGCCTCCAGTCCGGCCATGTGGTCGCAGTGCTCGTGGGTCAGCAGAATCCACTCTACCTCCCACCCCAGCTCCTCCAGCCGCTCCAGGGGGCCCTTGGGGTCGTTGGGGTCAATGACGGCCCCATAGCCCCCCTCCCCCAGCAGGTAGCAGTTGCTCTCGGTGAGGGGGTCGGTCCACCGCTCCAGCCGCAGCACCGCGCTCAGAGCTCCACGCCGTACTTGGCCAAAATCTCCTTGCCCTTTTCGTAGGAGGAGAAGTCCAGCACGTCAATGGTGCTGATGCTGATTTTGAAGGTCTCCTCCATTGCTCCGATCAGGTCCATGTGCCCCAGAGAATCCCACAGGGCAATCCCCTGGTATTTCAGGCTGGGCAGCTCCACGGCCTTAACCTTGAAGGCGTCAAAAAACAGCTTGTCGTACTTTTCCAGATTTGTCATGATGGATCCTCACTTTTTGATAGGATATGGTCCGTGCGGAACGGATTTCCGCCCATATGCGGAAAAGGGAACCGGACGGCTCCCTTTGAGGTTCCAGGGCGGCCCCAGGGGGACGGCTCCCGGCTGAGCGCGTCCCCCTGGGCGGTTGGGGAGGGAACCCGGTGCGATCCGATTTCGTTTGGGACGGCAGGCGGTGTATGGCGCTCCCCCGGTGCTTTCTTAAAAGGCGCAGTGGAAGCGCTTCTCGAACTCGGCCTTCAGCTCATCCCGGAAATCGGGGTGGGCAATGGCAATCAGGTTGCGGGCCCGCTGGCGGAGGGTCTCCCCCTTCAGGTGGGCGACGCCGTACTCGGTGACGATGTAATCCACGTCGTTGCGGCTGGTGGTGACGGCGGCGCCCTCATCCAGCAGGGGGACAATCTTGGAGATCTTGCCCTTGACCGTGGAGGGCATGGCAATGATGGACACGCCGCCCTTGGCTGCGGAGGCGCCGCGGACAAAGTCCACCTGACCGCCCACGCCGGAAATCTGCTTGGAGCCCACCGTCTCCGAGGCCACCTGACCCATCAGGTCCACCTGCACGCAGGAGTTGATGGAGATGAGGTTGTCGTTCTGGGCCACCACGAAGGGGTGATTCACGTAATCCACCGGACGCATGTCCACGTCGGGGTTGTGGTTCACGAAGTCGTACAGGCGCTTGGTGCCCATCAGGAAGGCCACCACAAACTTGCCGGGGTTCAGGCTCTTCTTGGCGTTGGTGATGACGCCGGCCTCGGCCAGCTCCACCACGCCGTCGGAGAACATCTCGGAGTGAATGCCCAGGTCCTTCTTATCCTTCAGGAAGAGCAGCACCGCGTCGGGAATCGCGCCGATGCCCAGCTGGAGGGTGGCCCCGTCGGGCACCAGGGAGGCGCAGTGCTCGCCAATGGCCTTTTCAATCTCGCCGATTTTGCCGGGCTTGAGCTCGATCAGGGGGGCGTCGTGCTCCACAATGACATCCAGATCCTTCACGGACACCAGACTGTTGGGGCCGGTCCAGGGCATCTGGGGGTTAATCTGGGCGATGACCAGCTTGGCCTGCTTGACGGCCTCCTGGGTGTAGTCCACCGAGACGCCCAGGGAGCACATGCCGTTCTCGTCGGGGGGCGTCACCATCACCAGGGCCACGTCCACCGGCATGGTGGTGGAGAACAGGCGGGGGACCTCAAAGAAGAAGGAGGGGGTGAAGTCGGCCCGGCCATCGGCCACGGCCTCCCGGCTGCTGCCGCCCACGAAAATGGCGTTGTGGCGGAAGTTCTCGGCATACTCGGGCTTGCAGTAGTCGCCCTTGCCCATGGCCACCATGTGGACCAGCTCCACGTCCCGATAGGCGGAGGCGTTGGCAACCATAGCGTCCAGCAGGTAGGAGGGCTCGCCGCAGGCGTGGGCCACCACTACGCGGTCGCCGGACTTGATGTGGGTTACGGCCTCTTCAGCGGTGGTCAGATGGGTTTCATAATAGGTTTTCCAGTTCATGTCAAGCTCACACCTTTTCAATCAGATTGGATTATTGGGAACGGTAGGCCCGGCCCAGCCGGTCGGCCTCCAGAATGGCGTCGTAGACCTCCTGGGGGGTGATGTCCGCCCGCAGGTTCTTTGTGGACTGGGTGGGCACGCAGGCCGCCTCGGCCACCTTTTGCAGGGTCCCGGGGACGATCTCCCGGACGCCCAGCTGTTCCAGTGTCAGGGGCAGGCCGGTATCGTTCAGGAAGGACAGCACCTGTTCCAGCTCCTCCTTGGGGGCGTGCTCCAGCACCAGCTGGGCTAGCACGCCGAAGGCCACCTTCTCCCCGTGGTACATGCCGTGGGCCTGGGGCTCCTGGGCAAAGCCGTCGTTGATGGCATGGGCGGCGGCCAGACCGCCGTTTTCAAAGCCCAGGCCGCTGAGGAAAATCGAGGCCTCCACCACGTCCTCCAGCGCGGGGGTGGCCTCCTGCCGCCGGACGGCCTCCAGGGCGTCGCGGCCCTTCTCCATCAGCAGATCATAGCAGAGCTGGGCCATCATCATGGCGGTGTTGGACACGTTGCCCCGGGCCATGGTCTTGGCGCCGCTGGCCTTGCAGGCCCGCGCCTCAAAGAAGGTGGCCAGAGCGTCCCCCAGACCGGCGGAGAACAGCCGGGCGGGCGCGTGGGCAATGATATCGGTATCCACCAGCACCAGGTCGGGGTTGCGGCGCATGAGCACCGCCTTGACCACCACCCCCGCGTCGTTGTAGAGGACGGCCACACCGCTGCACGGCGCGTCGTTGGAGGCGACGGTGGGGACAATCACGCAGGGCAGGTCCAGATTTTCCGCCGCCGCCTTGGCGGTGTCCAGGGCCTTGCCGCCGCCCATACCCACGATAACGTCGCAGCCGGCCTCTTTGCACTGGTCCATTTTGGAAAAGACCTCGTCCTTGGTGGCCTCGCCGTGAAAGGGGGTAAAGAGCACCTGCTTCCCCTGCTCGGTGAGGCTGGCCTCCACCTGCGCGCCAAAGCGGCTCCAGCCGCTCTCAGTGGCGATGACCAGGAAGCGCTCCCCCAGCTTTTTGGCGTTGCGCCCCAGGTCCTTGAGTATGCCCGCGCCCTGCACATAGCGGGCGGGGGCCTTGATTGCATATGTCATATTCTACTCCTTCGGGTTCAGCGGAAGGCCAGCCGCACTTCTAAGTCGGCGGCCAGCGCGCCCTCCACAAAAATCTGTCCCCGGCAGGCGGCCATACCCAGCTCCTCCCGTTCCTCCACGGGGGAGACGTGGATATCCATGGTATCTCCGGGCAGAATCCGCCGGCGAAAGCTGGCCTGCCGGATGCCCGCGAAGAGGGGGAGCTTTCCGGCATAGCGCTCGGTGGTCATCATCAGCAGGCCGGCGGCCTGGGCCGCGGCCTCGGCGGTGAGGACGCCGGGGAACACCGGCTCTCCGGGAAAATGTCCCGCGAAGGCGGGCAGCGCAGGGTCCGCGTAGAACTCCGCCCGGAGCTCCACCCCGGGAATCAGCCGGGTGACGGTGTCGATGAACAGCATCGGCGGGCGGTGCGGGAGGATTTCCAACACCTGCGCGTGGGAGAGGGTCCGGGCCTCCTGGCTCTGAAGGGCCTGCTCCAGCCGCTTCTTGGCGGGAAGCAGGTCCTCCCACCCCCCCAGCTGCACCAGTCCGCCGCCGGGAACGGCCAGACCGCTGGTACCGGCACACCGGGCGGGGCAGCCGTGGACCACCAGAGCCGCCGGATAGCTGGCCCCATCCTGGGCGGGGACGAACTCCGCCTCTGGAAAAAAGCTCTCCAGGCGCTTGACCAGGGCCACCCGGTCATAACGGGGGTTGCAGCCGCCGCAGTAGCGCACCCCCACCTGCACCTTATCCGCCATGGCGCTGCCGCAGGATGGCGCGGGCCTGGGCAATGAGCTCCGGGTTTGTCTCCTGAACCAGCACGGCCTGCTTGATGGCGGGCATGTGCTCGGTGAGCTCGCTCTGAATGAGCTCCTCGGTGGTCAGGTCCGCCGCCGGACAGCCGGAGCACTTGCCCTTGAGCTTGAAGCGCAGAACGCCGTCGTTGACGTCCAGAACCTCCATGTCGCCGCCGTGGGCGTGGAGCAGGGGGCGCACATAGGTATCCAGGACCGCCTCGATCTCCTCATACATGGCGGATGCCTCCTTTCAAGTAAAACCGGGGGGCAGCGGTACGCCGCCGCCCCCCGGTACGGTCTTGCCGTGGGATAGGTGTGTCGAATTACTCCTTGATGTGGGCAATGGCCTTGGCCAGCTCTTTCTTGTGAGCCAGGTTGCCCTGACGGGAAATCATGATGCGCTGGGCCTGGGGAGAACCGGCGCCGTGCATGGACTCGGTGCGGTAGCCCACTGCGGCGGTGCCCAGGGACAGGTTCTCGATGAGGCGCAGGATGCGCAGGCGGTTCTCGGTGGAGACACTGCTCACGCCGCGCAGGTACTTGTCAATGACGGGACCCAGCTTGGGATCCTTCATGTCGGCCTCACCGGGGGCGGTGACCATCAGGCCGCCGGCAATGTCCTCGGCCAGACGGACGATCTCATAGGGGAAGCGGGTGACGTTCTGCTTGCAGACGTTGGCCAGCAGCAGGTCGATCATGTAGTTGCCGCTCTCGGTGGGGGTGCCCTCGGCGGAGCAGGCGATGCCGCAGCAGTAGAGGGTCTCGTTCAGGTGGGTCATCTCAATGAGCTTATCCTTCACATGGCTGGCCTTGGCCGCGCCGTTGAAGTCAGCGGCCACCGCGGCGGCGCCGATGAGCACGTCGCCCACGCCGACCTTACAGCCGCCGTAGCTCTGGCGGTGATAACCGGCGAAGCGCTCCACCAGCATACCGGCAAACTCGGTCTCGCCGTTGAGGAAGATGCGGTCGTTGGGCACGAACACATGGTCAAACACGGTCAGGGCTTCCACGCCGCCGAACTCGCTGTTGCCCACGTCAATCTCGGTGCCCTCCAGCTTGCGGGTGTCGCAGCTCTGGCGTCCGATAATCATGAACAGGCCCTCGGTGTTCAGGGGCACCGCGAAGGAGATGGCATAATCCTTGTCGTCGGGCCCCATGGACTGGGTGGGCATGACAATGACCTCATGGCTGTTGATGATGCCGGTCTGATGGGCCTTGGCGCCGCAGACCACCACGCCGTCGGGACGGCGCTCCACCACGTGCAGGAACAGGTCTGGGTCGTCCTGGGCATGGGGGGCCTTGGAGCGGTCGCCCTTGGTGTCGGTCATAGCGCCGTCCACGGTCAGGTCGTTCTCCTGGCAGTAGAGCATGAACTTCTTAAAATTCTCGTGATAGCTGGTGCCGTACTTCTTGTCAACCTCGAAGGTGGTGGCATACTCGGCGTTGAAGGCGTCCATGCCGACGCAGCGCTGGAAGCAGGCGGCGGTCTTCTGGCCCAGCAGGCGCTGCATCTTCACCTTGTTGCGCAGGTCCTCGGTGGAGCGGTGAATGTGGGTAAAGCGGTTGATGCGCTCGCCGGTGTCGGGAGAAACGACCGTCATGAGGTCCTGATACTCGGGCATCTGGGCCAGGTCATAGGTCATCCGGACGGAGTTCAGCGAGGGGCGGAGGATGGGGTTGTCAACGGGATTCTCCACCTTCTTGCCGAACATGTAGATCTCCATAGGAATCTTGCGGATGCTTTCGATGTACTGTTCACCGGTCATGAGTGCCATAATTGAGGACTTCCTTTCTAAATTGTTTTAAGGGTTGATGCTTAAACGGACCATGCCAAAAGGGAACGAATTTTATTCTGCGGCAGAGGCGGCCTTCTTCCCGCTCTTCTCCTTCAGCAGGAGGAAGAGGATGATACCGACAATCAGGCCCCAGGCGGCGCCCTTGGTGGCAAGGACGGTGCCCATAACGCCGCAGATGCCGCGCTCAATGTCGCTCTTACACATGTTCATGGCCAGCTGGGTGCAGATGTAGCCCTGCACAATCAGGGTCAGGGACAGAGCCACGGGAAGCACGGGCTGGAGCAGGGAGGAAATGGGAATCAGCGCCACAGCGATGAAGGTGCTGATACGGAAGGTGCCCGCGCCGGAGTAGATGGACTCCATGGCCTGGGGGCCTTCCTTGTACCGCTGGGACACAGCGGCGGTCACGGCCGCCCACAGGGGGCCGCACATCTGGGTGTAGGGGCACACCAGAGCCATAGCGGTGTTGCGGATACCGCTGACCAGATTGGAGCGGTTGGCGTTGAAGTCGATTTTCTCATCCTGGCGGATTTCGTCGGCCTCGGTAATCAGGGCCTCAGAGGTAACGAAGTCACCAAAGGCGATGATATAGGTAACAACAGCGGTAGGCAGAGCGGCCAGCCAGGTGGCGGCGCTGGGGAAGCCGATGGCGAAGGGGGACAGGGTGTTCCAGATGTTGGCGAACTCCGGCACTTTAATCAGAGGCCACCACTGAACCTGGGGGATGGCAATCTCGCCAACGATGGGCCCGACGATTACGCCGATGATGATGGCGGGCAGCATTCCGAACTTACCGATGGTGTCGATGATCTTGTTTTTCCGGCGCATTTCGGCCCAAATGGGGCTGAACAGGCAGAAGTAGGCCACAATGACGCCGATGGTGATGGAGATGGTGTAGATGCCGAAGCGGCCGCCATCCTTGAACTCGCCCAGAACAGCGGAGATACCGCCGCCCATGAGCACGCCGGCCTTCACGGAGTTGGGCACCCACTCGACCATCTTGGAGCCCAGGCCGGTGATGCCAAAGACCAGGAAAATGATGCCCAGGATGAACTGAGTGGCAATCAGCGCGTGGTAGCGCTCAGGACCCAGGGTGTAGGTTTCCAGGAAGGCGGTGATAATGGGAATTGCCGGGGTGACCCAGCCGGGCACCACGGGGTCGCCCAGCAGGACATGGATGGTGTAGAAAAAGCCGTTGATGATGACCATGGACAGGGCCACGTCATAGCTGACGCCCAGCACCTCGGTCAGAACAGGGATGGCGCCCAGACAGGTGGCGCACATAAAGAGCGCCTGGACCATCTCGGGAATGGACCACGCATAGTGGATGAAGGGGAGGCGAATCTTGAAGATACCCACCTTCCAGTGGGCCTGTTCTCCGCCGTACTCACGGTAACGGCTGACGAATCCTTGTGCGTTTGCCATTTACATTCCTCTTTCTCCCTGAAAGGATTTTTTGCGGCACGTACCGCGTGCCAGAATAGCCGGCCGGCCAGTCCCAAATGGTTCGGAACACCTCTTAAATGTTGCAATCTGCGTGCCAACACCGAAGAAATCCCCGTATCCATTGCCATACAACGGATACGGGGATTTCTTCTTTTGCTTGGACATTGTTTCAGCGCTGTATTTTTACAGCAGCAGCGGGGACCCCGTGGGAGAAAAAGTCTTGTGTATCAAGGCTTTGGGCCGTTTGCTGTATTTTCGCAGCGCGCTTCATTTTTGAAGCAGGCTTGATACTTCTGCCGCTTGCGGACAAAGGTGGAGTTGTCCATACCCAGGCTGGCCGCCGCCGCGCGGACGGTGCCATATTTGGCATAGGCCTGGCAGATGTACTCATACTCCAGCCGGGTCAGCTCCGCTTTCAGGTCGATGTGCTCCCCGGAAAATTCCACCCGCTCCCCCTCCGGCCAATGGTGGCTGGCGATGGGGAGCTCCCCCGGCTGGATTTCCGCCTGGGCGCTGAGAATGACCGCCTGCTCCACCACGTTTTTCAGCTCCCGGACGTTGCCCGGCCAGCTGTAGCTGTACATGGCGTCCATGGCGGCGGGGGAAAAGTGCTTCTTCTCCCGGTATTTTTTATTCATCTGCTGAAGAAAGAGCTGCACCAGGGGCTGAATGTCCCCGGTCCGCTCCCGCAGAGGGGGAATCTGAATGGGGACCACGTTCAGCCGGTAGTACAGGTCCTCCCGGAATGTCTTGGCCCGGACCATCTCCAATAGGTCCCGGTTGGTGGCGGCAATGACCCGCACATCCACCTTGATGGGCTTGACGCCCCCCACGCGGGTCACCTGCATCTCCTGCAAAATCCGCAGCAGGTGGACCTGCATATCCAGGGGCAGGTCGCCCACCTCGTCCAGGAACACGGTGCCCTTGTCGGCGCTCTCAAAGACCCCCTTCTTCCCCTCCCGGTTGGCCCCGGTGAAGGCCCCCCGCTCGTAGCCGAAGAGCTCGCTCTCAATGAGGGTGGGGGGAATGGCTCCGCAGTTGACACTGATAAAGCTCTGATCGGCCCGGTTGGAGTGCTCATAAATCAGGTGGGCAAACTGCTCCTTGCCCACGCCCGTCTCCCCCAGCAGGAGAACGGTGGTGTCCAGAGCGGCCACCTTCTGGGCCCGGGCCAGGGCGGCTTTGGTCCGTGGGTCATTCACCAGCAGCTTGGAGGAAAACTTCTGGCTGCGCCGCAGAAAGTCCTTCTCCAGCCGGTGGCGCTCCTCGCTCTCCTGGTATTTTTTCTGGAGGTCATAGAGCTCGGTGATGTCCCGGACCACGGTGATGACCATGGTAATCCGGCCCTCCTTGTCAAAGTGGGGCGTGCTGGTGATGAGGGCCTTTTTCCCGGTGCGAAAGGTCTGCTCCAACGTGATGGGAGCCTTGGTCTTGAGCACGCAGAGGGTGCCCGACTGGTTGATGAGGCCGTCGGCCACGATATCCCACATGCTCCGTCCCAGAACATCCTCCGGGGTCAGACCGGATATGGTCTGATAGGCGTGGTTGATGAGAATGGTGACGGCATTTCCGTCGGTGATGTACAATCCGTCGTAAAGGCTGTCCAGGATAGACAGAAGCTGGTCGTTGATTTCGCTCTGACTGCCCTGTAGGAGCGAGCTTCGGTTCATGCCAGGGCTGATGTAATTCATAGCGCTCCCACCTTCCGCCGGTCAGCGCTTGGGGCCCTTACCCTTCATCTGGTTGAAGGGCAGGCCGCACTTCTCGCTGATAAACGCCTCAAACTCACGCAGCTCCTCCTGGGATTGGAAGCAGGACCGATGCAGGATATAGGCCGCCCGGCCGAACATCAGCAGCCTCCAGTCCCCCAGTGACATCAGGCAGTCAATGGAGCCATAGGGAACGGTGGACACCTCATTGTCGATGGTGGAATGAATCTGCTTGTCCAGGAACACAAGCCGCACCTGTAGGGGAAAGGCCCCTGTCTTGGAAACCTCCTTAATGGCGGTGCGGCACATCTTATGCTTGGCGCTGACGGCTCCCAGAGGAATGACCAGAAATTGCAGGCCGATGAAGACCAAACCGCCCACCAGCAGCGGCGTGTCATAGCTGCCCCAGTTGAAAATCAGGATAATGGCAATCAGCGCCGCCAGACTGAACAGCGCCGGATAGGCGGCCACCTGCATCCGATGCTTGCGGAACAGCACCCAGGACACCTCGGACAGCGCCTGGTAAGCGGGCTTGTCGTAGGTCGTGTGCAGTATGAATTTATAGTTCTCGTTCATATTTCCTCCTTCGTACTGTTGGGAACCAGGCCGGCCATAGCTTAGACACCACAGTATTTCCAGGAGTCGGGTCCTGCGTTTCCGCCATAAGACCCACGGTGGCTTGAGTGTTTCCGTGGTTATGTGATTCAGTATAACATAATGTTTCGGAAAAAGAAAGCATACCCGCAGGCCGGAACGCCATTTGTTCTCCCGCAGCCGCCGGACAAGCGCCGGCCCTTCCATGCCGGTGGACCGCCCCGCAATCCATCAAAAATGAGGCGGGCCCTCAACATGGGCCCGCCTCAGCTGTATGCGGTATCGTCTCAGCGCTGTACCCGGCCGGAGCCGTCGCCGCCGGCCAGCTTCTCCACCTCAGCCAGAGTCACCCGGTTGAAGTCCCCCTCAATGGAGTGCTTCAGGGCGGAGGCCGCTGCGGCGAACTCAATGGCCTCCTGGGTGTTCTTGCCGTTGAGCAGGGCGCAGATCAGTCCGCCGCCAAAGCTGTCGCCGCCGCCCACCCGGTCCACAATATGCAGGCGGTACTCCTTGGAGAAGCAGCACCGCTCCCCGTCGTACAGCATACCGGCCCAATCGTTGTCGCTGGCGGAATGGGAGGTGCGCAGGGTAATGGCCACCTGCTCAAAGCCGAAGCGCCCGGCCAGCTGCCGGGCTACGGACTGATAGCCCTCTTTGTTCAGCCTGCCGCCGGTGATGTCGGTACCCTCGGCCTCGATGCCAAACACGTCTTTCGCGTCCTCCTCGTTGGAGATGCACACATCCACATCCCGACACAGCTCAGTCATGGCCGCTCTCGCCTCCGCCCGGCTCCAGAGCTTCCCCCGGTAGTTCAAATCGCAGGACACCTTGACCCCCTTGGCCTTGGCTGTCTGGCAGGCCTGCTTGCAGATTTCCACCAGATTGGGGCCCAGGGCGGGGGTAATGCCGGTAAAGTGGAACCAGTCCGCGCCGTCCAGGATGGCCTCCCAGTGGAAGTCGCCGGGCTGGGCCTCCTGAATGGCCGAATGGGCCCGGTCGTAGATGCACACACTGCCCCGCTGGGAAGCCCCCTTTTCCAGGTAGTAGATACCCACGCGCTCACCGCCCCGGACAATGTGGGAGGTGTCCACCCCAAAATACCGCAGGGCGTCCACCGCCGCCTGACCAATGGCGTGACCGGGCAGCTTGGTCACATAGGCCGCGTCCATGCCGAAATTTGCCAGGGAAACCGCTACATTGGCCTCTCCGCCGCCAAAGGTCGCCTGCATCTGGTCGTTTTGGAAGAACCGGTAATAGCCGTTGGGGGCCAGGCGGAGCATAATCTCTCCAAAGGTGACAATCCGCTTGCTCATGGTCGCGTACCTCCTTATTTCTGCACCAGCTGAATGGCAAAGCCGCCGAACGTACCGGCCGCGTAGATGGATTTGGCCCGTCCCCGGCTGTCGGTCTCCAGGGTGTGCCCGTCCAGCTCCACGCCCCGGAGGCCCAGATGATAGATGGCCCGGTCCAGATTGTTGGCGGCAATGGCAATGTGTCCATGCCCGCCGGGTCCGGGCCCCTTGGTACACTCCACCGCGCTCCCCGCGTAGTCGGAGGAAGCCTCCGCCCGGTAGGGAAAGCCCAGCAGGGCGCAGATGGCCTTTGCCGTGCGCTCGGCCTCCTGGGCTTCAGCGCAGTGGATGCCCACATGGTCCAGGCGCAGGCCCAGCATGATGTCCACCGCCTGCCGGGTCAGGCGGGTAATCTCATCCCACTGCTCCCCCTCAATCAGCGCCTTGTTGACCATCCAGGTGCCGCCGCAGGCGAGAATCTGGTCAAAGGAGAGGTAGTCCATCAGGTTCTTGGCGTTGACGCCGCCGGTGGGCATCCATTTCAGACTTTGATAGGGTCCCGCCACGGCCCGGAGCTTGGCCACACCGCCGTTTTGCTCGGCGGGGAAGAATTTTACCGCCTCCAGGCCCAGAGACATGGCCTGCTCCATCTCGCCGGGGGTGGCGGTGCCGGGCAGCATCAGCGCCCCCTTGGACTGGACATAGCGCACCGTATCCGGGTTGAACCCGGGGCTGACGATAAACTTCGCCCCGGCGGACAGGGCCCGGTCCACCTGTTCGCAGGTGAGGACGGTGCCCGCCCCCACCAGCATTTCGGGCGCCTGCGCCGTGATGGCCTCCATTGCCTCCTGGGCGGCGGCGGTGCGGAAGGTCACCTCTGCGGCGGGCAGACCGCCCGCCACCAGAGCGCGGGCCAGAGGCACGGCTTTTTTGGCGTCGTCAATGGCGATTACCGGAATGACGCCGACCCGGTAAATTTGCTCCAAGATAGGCTCCATGCTTGCTCATCCTTTCCAAACGCAGCACACCGCCGGGAATGGGCGGTGTGCCGCTGTACTCTGCACAGCAAAGCCGCATCCGGCGCAGGATGCCAGTCCCTTTCCGAATGCGGCTCTCTTTACCGGCGGTCCTTCTGGATGGCCTCCCAGAGGCCGTTGAGGTAGGAGGCCCCCAGGGCCCGGTCGTACAGGCCGTATCCGGCCCTTCCCCGCTCGTCCCAAATCATGCGGCCGTGGTCGGGGCGCAGGTAGCCCTGATATCCCACATCGGAAAAGGCCTTCATGATCTCGTACAAATCCAGGCTCCCGTCGGCGGAGAAATGGGCCGCTTCTTCAAACTGTCCGGGGCCGGTGAACCGGATGTTGCGCACATGGGCAAAGGCAATGCGCCCTTCCCCGCCGAACTCCCGCACCAGGGTGGGGATATCGTTTTCTGGGTTGGAGCCCAGGGAGCCCGAACACAGGGTCAGGCTGTTGCAGGGGCTGTCCACCAGGTCCAGAATACGGCGCATATTCTCCCGGCCGGTGTAGATACGGGGCAGGCCGAAGATATCCCAGGGGGGATCGTCCGGGTGAATGGCCATGGTCACACCGCACTCCTCACAGACCGGGATAACGGCCTTAAGAAAATATTCCAGATTGGCAAAAAGGTCCTCATGGGAAACCTGCTTGTACTGGGCAAACAGGGATTTGAGCTCCGTCATCCGCTCCGGCTCCCAGCCGGCCATTTCAAACTCGCCCGCCCCCTGCTGAATCTGGTCGGCGAAGGCCTGCGGGTCGGTAATCCGGTCAATCACCGACTGGTCGTAGGCCAGCACAGTGGAGCCGTCAGGCCGGGGCTTGGCCAGGTCGGTGCGGGTCCAGTCAAAGACCGGCATGAAATTGTAACAGATTACCTTCACACCGGCCTGCCCCAGAAGGCGCACCGTATTCCGATAGTTGTCAATGTACGCGTCCCGGCTGGGCAGGCCCAGCTTGATGTCCTCATGGATGTTGACGCTCTCAATGACCTCCATCTCCAGACCTGCGGCCTGGACCTCCTCCTTCAGGGCCTGAATCCGTTCTGCGGGCCAGAGGGCCCCGGCGGGCATATCCATCAGGGAGGTGACCACGCCGCTCATGTTGGGAATCTGCCGGATGTATCGCAGCGGTATGGGGTCAATCTGACTTCCATACCAGCGGAATGTCATCTTCATCGTTGCTTACTCCTTACGCTCTGCCGAGCGGTATATAACGGCGCAGGGTGCTCCGAACCGCGCCTGGCCCGGCCAGCATGGACCGGAACATCTCCTCGGTCCGCTCCCCCAGGCCCGCCGCATACAAATCGACGCCGAAGAGGGCGGCATTGGACAAAATGGGGCGGAGCTGCTCCGTGCAGCTCTCCGGCTCCCCCAGGCGGATACCGGCCAAGTGGTCCTGGAGCTGGGGGGCCATAGGGTCGGGACTGACGGGCATTTCCTCCCCCCGGTCGTCCACCCCCAGCAAGTACCGGCACCAACCGGCAAACACCAGGGGCGCATATACCAGGGCGGACACGTCCAGCTCCGGCCGCTCCGCATAGCGGCGGAGGGTGCCGCCGTAGCGCACCGGCAGCTTTTGAGAGGTGTCGGCGGCGATGCGCTGGGGGGTGTCCGGAATGGCTGGGCTGGGGAAGCGCTCGTTGAGCACCTCATGGATGAACGCCCGGGGGCTGAGTATGCCGGGGTCCTCCACCACAGGGAGGCTTTCCTCCGCGATGTGCTCCACCAGAGCCCTCAGATCCCGGTCCCTCATTTCAGCGGCAATGGAGGTGCAGCCCAGCAGGCAGCCATACACTGCCAGGGCGGTATGCAGCGGATTGAGGCAGGTGCCCACCTTCATCTTCTCCGCCTTTTCCACCGTATCCCGGCCGGTCAGGTACACCCCCGCCCGCTCCAGGGCCGGACGGCCATTGGGAAAGGCGTCCTCCAGCACCAGATATTCCGTGAGCTCCGTGTTGACAAAGGGGGCAATCTGGGTACCGGTGTTGGTCCGGGAAATGGTCATGCCGGACAGTCCCAGCGCCTCCAGTTCCTCCTTGACCCGCTGAGAGGGGTGAGGCGTAATTTTGTCGATCATGGACCAGGGGAAACTCACATGGACGGGGTCCTTCAGCCAGTCCAGGAAGGCGGCGGGGACCAGCCCCCGTTCTGTCCAGCCGCAGGCTATGGCCAGCACGCCGTCCCGCAGCCTTTTGCCGTTCTGGGCGCAGTTGTCCATGCTCACCATGGCAATGGGCGCGCCCCCCGCCTGAAAACGGCTGTACAGCAGAGAGGCCGCGATGGACATAGTGTGCCGGGGCGCGTCCGGGCCGGCATCCCAGTCCCGCACCACCACCGGCAGGGGCTCTCCCGCCAGACCGGTCAGAGCGTAGCCCTTCTCTGTAATGGTAAAGCTGGCCATTTGCAGGCTGGGCGCTTGGAATATCTCCCTCAGTCTGGCCCAGTCCCCGCCGGTGCAGTCGGCCTTGAGCCCACCGGCCACACTGGCAATCACCGCTTTGCTGCTGGTACCGTCAGCCTTCATGCGCACCAGCAGGCTGAGATTGTCATAGGGGACGTAAACCTGGTCAATGATTTGGAAATCGAAGGACTCCGCCGCCAGGATGCCGGTCTCGGCCGCGCCCTGGTCCAAAAGGTTCTGCTGGGCGGCGGCCAGGAAGCCCCGGAAAAGATTGCCCGCCCCAAAATGCACCCAGGCGGGGGCCTGCTCTGTGCGGGCACGCATGGCGGGTATGTCGTATTTGGGCAGGGCAATCCCCGCCGCCTCCCACGCCCCACGGTCCCGCAGGCCTTGTAAATTCAAGTGTAACATGCTCCTCTTGCCTCTCTCGTCAGGCTCTGGTATCCACCAGATGCCGGCCCAGCCGCTTCTCAAGCATTCCCTGAAGCCGGGTCAGGACCGTGCTGAAAATCAGGTAGACAAACCCCGCCTCACAGTAGAACATGAGGGGCTGGAACTGTACGGCAATGATGGACCGGGCCGTCATCATAATCTCAGCCACCGTGATGGTGGACACCAGGGAGGTGTCCTTCAGCAGGCTGATAAAAGAGTTGGCCAGCGCCGGCACCGCCACCAGGGCCGCCTGGGGAATGATAATACGCATCATGGTCTGAATCTTATTCAGACCCAGGGCGTGGCAGGCTTCAAACTGCCCCCTGGGAATGGAGGTAAGGGCTCCGCGGATAACCTCGGAGTTATAGGCACCCTGGCTGATGGTCAAGGCCACAATGGCGGAGGGGATGGGGTCCAGCACCAGGCCGATGGAGGGCAGGCCGAAGTAAATGATATAGATTTGCACCAGAAGGGGTGTGCCGCGAATCACCCACACCACAAACCAGGCGATGGCCTTGAAGGGCGCAATTTTCGACATGCGCATCAGGGCCAGGAGAAATGCGAGCACCAGTCCCAGCGCAAAGGAGACCAGCATGAGCGGGACGGAGATCAGTAAGCCAGCTTTGAACATGGGCCAGAATGATTCGGCCAGCAGTCGGATTTGTTCCACAGAGGCCCACCTCCTTCATCAAGTTTTGAGCTGGGGGCTGCCCGTGGGCAGCCCCCAGGCGGGTTGTCTCTCGTATAGACCGGTTACTGATAAATGCTGACGCTGTCGGCCACAGACTGGCCGAAGAACTGCACGGTCAGGTCGTAGCAGGTGCCGTCATCAATCATCTCCTGCAAAATCTCGGAGATTTTATTGCACAGCTCCTGGTCCCCCTTGCGCAGCATGACAGCGGACTGAATCTCGTACTCCTGCCCGGCGGGGGGCTCATAGATGGCGGCCACCTTCACGTTGACCTCGGGGCGGCTGGTCATGTACTCGTCCACAGCGGCCACGTTGTTGACATGCCCGTCGGCGCGGCCAGTGTTCAGCTGCTCCATGGCGGCGGTCAGGTCGCCGTCCGCAGTGGTAGCCCCGTAGCTCTTGGCGATTTTGCCGGCAGAGGAAGAGGGAGAGTTGATGCACAGCTTGCCCTCCAGATCGTCAAAGGAGGTAATCTCAGTGTTGTCGCCGTTCACCACCAGACAGAAGGGGTTCTCCGCGTAGGGAATGGAGACGGCGTACTTCTCCTGGCGGTCGGGGTCAGGGTTCACGCCGCAGATGACCGCGTCGTAGCGGCTGGCGTCCAGACCGGCCAGCACCGGATCCCAGCTGTCGGCGATCTGGAACTGCACCTCTACGCCCAGGCGGGAGGCCACCTCACGGGCGATCTCCACCTCAAAGCCGGTGAGGTCGCCCGTGCCGTCCTTATTGTAGACGTAGGGAATCCAGTTGCCCTCGGCGCCCACGGTCAGCACACCGGCGTCCAGCACCCGCTGGAGGGAACCGTCGCCCTCAGCGGAGGGGGTTGCGGTGGGAGCGGCTGTGGGGGCGGGGGTGGCCTCCGCACCAGGAGTAGGGGTGGCGGGCGCGGGGGTTGTGGCAGGGGTCCCGCCGCAGGCGGCCAGGGCGAGCACCAGCATCAGAGACAGTGCCGCAGGTATGAGCTTGTTGCGTTTCATTCGTTTCACCGTTTCCTTTCAATACAATGATTTTATTCACCGGCACAGACGCGCCGGAAAATAACGCTAATCCTCCGTTACGAACCGCTCCAAAACCTGAAAATTCCGGCGGTCGGCATCAAAGGGGTCGGAAAAATAGTGCTCATCGGCCACCTCCTGCACCAGATAGCCGGTGTAGTGATAGCGGCTCAGGGTCTGAATCTGCTGGGACAGGGAGGTGTTTCCGTCCCCCCAGACATTGTGCAGCCAGGGGTCTCCGTCCAGGAAATGCATGTGAATCAGCTCATCCCCGAAGGCCTCAAACCAGTCCTCCAGGCGTTCCCCCGCCGCTCCGGTGGCAATGTTGTCCACCATGACCTTCAGGCTGGGGTGGCCCACCTCCTGATACATCCGCTTCGCCCGCTCCAGGCTGTTGACCAAATTGCTCTCGTCGGCCCGGAGGGACTCCATGGCCAGCTGTATGCCCAGGGGCTCCGCCACCCGGCAGAGCCGTCCCAGATGGTCCCGGCAGCGGGCCCACATGGAGGCCTCGTCCTCCCCCTGGTAGCCCCAGCCGGAGTTGACCACCACCCGTCCGGCCCCCAGCTCGGCGGCCAGATGAATGGCGTTGGAAAAATAGCGGAAGGAGTATTCCAGCCCAAGGGGCTCCTGGGCGGCATACTGGTACTGATAGGCCATACTGGGGGCCGTGATGGACACCACCCGCACCCCATGGCCGTTCAGCTTTTGCCTGAGCACGGCCACGTCGTCATAGCCCGTATGGTCCAACCAGAAATGGGCCGCGCCGCACCACAGCTCGATCTGCTCCACGCCCAGCCGCTGCTGGCAGTCCAGGAAATAGTCCAGGGAGAAGCGCCGGTAATGCTGGTTCATATTGACCAGCTGACTGCGCCGGATACCGCTCATTCTCTCTCCCCTCCCCTCAGTGCCCGCAAAGCCTGCCGGACCGGATGGGAAGGGTTCTCTATGTAGCGCTCCCCCGGCAGCAGCAGGGACAGCGCCCCGGTATAGCCCGCCGCGCGCAGCTCCTCCGTCAAGCGCTCCATGGGCAGACAGCCCTCCCCCCAGGCCCGCCAGCCGTGATAATTGCCGTCGCACAGCCGGACCAGACCGGTCTTCTCCCCCAGCAGACCAAACCACCGGGGAAGGGTGTCCCCCCAAGCCGCCGCCGCGTTGGTGTCCAGACAGACCCCCAGAGCGGGGCTGTCCACCCGGCGGAGCAGCTGGGCCAGTTCCTCTGCCCGCCCCAGTACCGGGGACTCAGCAATGAGGGGGGTGTCCGGCCCCATGACCGGGGCCAGCAGCAGGGCAATCCCCGCCGCCTCCGCCGCGGGACACAGGGCCTCCAGCACCTCCGCCGCGTTCTGCCGCAGGGCCTCCGGCTCCATATCCCAGCAGGCTCCCGCCGCCCCCAACACCACCTGACCGGCCCCCAGGGCCTTGGCCAGGGCGATGCTGTTTCGATAGTAGTCCACGGTGGCCTCCCGCTGTTTGCCCGGCGGGGCGGTGATGGCATACCGGTAGGGGGGCGGCGTGAGGACCGGGATGCTCAGTCCGACTGCCGCCGCCTGTTCCCGGAGGGGGTCCGGGTCCTCAAACTCCGTGTGACTCAGCCAGAAATGGGGCGCTTGCGGGACAAAATCCAGCCCCTCCAGCCCCAGAGTCCCCAGCTCCTCCAGACAGGCCCTCAGCGGTACCCGTATGTACGGTCCATTCGAGCCCAGCAGGCTCCAATTTTCGGCCATACCTTACTTAATCTCGCCGGGGTAGCCGTTCTCGCACAGCTCAAACCACACATAGGCGAACTTTTCGCCTGCGGCGCACTCGCTGCCGTGGTGGGAGCCGTGGGGGGTAAAGGTGATGTCTCCGCCCTCCACATGGAGCTTTTCCTCCTCGGCAGTGTAGGTGAAGGAGGCGCCGGGGAGCATAATGTACCACTGCTCCAGCTCGTTGTGAATGTGCTGGCCGATGTAGTTGGGGCCGGTGCCGAAGTTGGCGCCCATGGACAGGCGGCCCAGGTTGCGGTGCTCCAGCAGCATCATCTGCTGAATGTCCGCGCCAGTGAAGTCCTCCTTATAATGCCACGCCTGGGACACGCCCCGGAACCGGGGCAGGGTCAGGTGGGCCTCCTTCAGACAGGTCTTGTCGTAATCGTTCAGCTCCGTGGTGAAGTGGACGATTTCCATCGTCTCCTTGGCGTCGGCGGCACAGTGGAAGGTGAAGGACTCCTTGTCGAAGTCGGGCACGAACACGCAGACCTCGGTGATGTTGAACACACGGCGGGGCGTGACGATGTACCCCCTTCCGGCGGTAATCAGAAACACCTGATTGTGTTCCGTGCGGGAGTAAGTCTCCGGGGTCAGGTCCGCGCCGGGCTGGAGGGAGATGCGCTCCACTTTAGCGTCCTTGTAAGCGCCCTCCAGGATGGACACGCGGGACACACCATTGGTGTACATGTGCTTGATATCGGAACCTCTTGAACATTGAACCAGAGCCATGGTACATTCCCCTTTATCGTAAATTATTGGATGAAATCCGTCTTGCGCAGGCTTTAGAACCCGTATTCACAGCCCAGGTTCTTATTTAATCTCTCCGGGGTAGCCGTCGATGCACATCTCAAACCAGATATAGTCGCACTGCTTTCCGGCCTCCACCTTGCTGCCGTGCCAAAAACCGGTGGGGGTGAAGGACAGGTCGCCGCCCGTCATGCGGACCTCTTCCCCTCCGGCGGTATAGATGAACTCGGAACCGGGAAGCGGGAAATACCACTGGGCCAGTTCGTTATGGATGTGCTGGCCGATTTCGATGGGGCCGGTGCCCCGGACGCAGCCCATGGACAGGCGGCCCAGATTGCGATGCTCCAGCAACATGATGGAGGTGGTGGTGTCGTTGTCCTTAAAATCCTCGTCGTAGGTCCAGCCCTCAGAAATGCCGCGGAACCGGGGCAGGACCATGCGGGACTCCACCAGACAGCTCTTATCATAGTCACTCAGCTCGGGGACGATGTGGAGGCACTCCAAGGGCTGTTTGCTGTCGGCGGAGCAGGTGATGGTGAAGCGCTCCGCGTCAAACTCGGGGACAAACACCCCGGGCTCCCGGATGTTCCACGCCTGACGGGGGGTGGTCACATAGCCGGTGCCTTTGGTGAAGATAAAGAGCTGATTGTGCTCCGTGACCGAATACACCTCGGGGGTGATGGAGCAGCCGGGCTTTAGGGCGCAGTGGGCGAACCGGGCCTGGTCAAACTCCCCCTCCAGCACCGGCACACGGGCATAGCCGTCCACAAACGCATACTCGACGCCGCTGTAGCGGGCCACCTTGATTTGAGACATGATTGCTTCCTCCTTTAATAATGGTACAACCTGCGGATTGAAACTGTCTGTGCTTCTTTTCCTGCCAGACCGCTCAATCAGAGCATTTTACTCAAGAAATCCTGGAGACGCTTGTTTTTGGGGTTGGAGAAGAACTCCTCCGGCGGGCTGTCCTCCACGATATGGCCCCCGTCAATGAAGATGACCCGGTCGGCCGCCTCACGGGCGAAGCCCATCTCGTGGGTCACCACCAGCATGGTCATGCCCTCAGAGGCCAGCTTTTTCATAACGTCCAGCACCTCGCCCACCATCTCCGG
This sequence comes from uncultured Flavonifractor sp., assembly GCA_910585415.1. Lineage (GTDB taxonomy): Bacteria > Bacillota > Clostridia > Oscillospirales > Oscillospiraceae > CANAAV01. The sequence continues at coordinate 22,604 of CAJUDT010000007.1, read as the reverse complement.
GTCCAGGGCGGAGGTGGGCTCGTCAAAGAGCATGACCTCCGGCTTCATGGCCAGGGCGCGGGCAATGGCGATGCGCTGCTGCTGTCCGCCGGAGAGCTGGTTGGAGTAGGCGTCCCGCTTGTCCTCCAGGCCGACGGTTTTGAGCAGCTCCATGGCCTGCTCCTCACACTCCCGCTTGTCCCGCTTTTTCACCAGAGTGGGGGCCAACATGATGTTGTCAAGCACGGTCAGGTGTGGGAACAGGTTGAACTGCTGGAACACCATGCCCATGCTCAACAGCTCTTTGGTGGCGCTCTTGGTGTCGGCGCTGGCCAAATCCACGCCGTGATACAAAATCTGGCCCCCTGTGGGCTTCTCCAGCAGGTTCAAACAGCGCAGGAAGGTGGACTTCCCGCAGCCGGAGGGGCCCACGATGGCCACCACCTGACCGGGCTCAATGTCAATATCAATGCCCTTGAGCACCTCATGCTTGCCAAAACTCTTCTGGAGCCCTTTTACGCAAATCATACTCATACCGTATCTGCCCCCCGTAAATGATACTGCTCAAAGCCAAAGTAGCGGATGCTGTTTCGATAGGCGATATCGGCCGTCAGCCGTTCCAGGGCGGGCCGGTCGTCTGGAAATTCGCCGTGTTCCACCCAGCGGCCCAGCAGTCCGCAGAGAATCCGGCGGAAATACTCGTGTCTGGTGTACGACAGGAAACTGCGGGAGTCGGTCAGCATCCCGATAAAATTCCCCAGAAGGCCGCCGGCGGCCAGATTGGAGAGCTGGGCCTCCATGCCAAACCGGTGGTCATTGAACCACCAGGCCGAACCGTGCTGCAGCTTGCCCGCCGTGCCAGGCCCCTGGAAGCACCCCATCAGGCTCACCAGAGCCGCGTTGTCGCCGGGCTCCAGGGAGTAGAGTACGGTGCGGGGCAGCTCCCCCGTTTCCTCCAGGGCGTTCAGGAAGCGGGCCAGATCCGGCAGGTTCACCCCCGGCCCAATGCAGTCGTACCCGGTGTCCGGGCCCAGCTGCCGGAACATCCGGCGGTTGTTGTCCCGCTGGGCGGAGAAATGGAGCTGCATGGCCCAATCCCGCTTGGCGTACCCCCGGGCGAAGAAGCACAGCAGAGCCGACTTGTACTGCCACAGCTCCTGCCCGGTGAGGGACGCCCCAGCCAGACGGCGCTTCAGGATACTGTCCAGCTCCGTCTCCGCGGCGGGGAGGAACCACAGGTTCTCCAGCCCGTGGTCGGATATCCTGCACCCGTGGTCTGCGAAGAAGTCCATCCGCTCATCCAGGGCGGCGGTGAGGCTCTCCCAGCCAGTAATGGGCACGCCGGAGGCTTGGGAAAGGTTTGCTATGTAGTCCACAAAGTCCGGCTTCTCCACGTTGACGGCCCGGTCGGGCCGGAAGGCGGGGAGTACCTTCGTCTCCAGCGCGCCGCTGGCGGAAATCCTCTCGTGCCACTCCAGGCGGTCCGCCGGGTCGTCCGTGGTACACAGCAGGGTCACGTTGGACCGCCGCAAAATATCCCGTACCCCCATTCCCCCGCCGATTGCCTGGGCGCAGTGCTCCCAGACCTCTTTGGCGTTGTCCGCCGTCAGGTGGCCCCCAAAGCCGAAGTACCGGCGCAGCTCCAGATGGCTCCAGTGGTAGAGGGGACTGCCCACCGCCCGCTCCAGGGTGGCGGCCCAGGCCTGAAATTTCTCAAAGTCAGAGGCATCGCCGGTGATATATCTCTCCTCCACCCCATTGGCCCGCATCAGACGCCATTTGTAGTGGTCCCCGCCCAGCCACAGCTGGGTGAGATTGTGAAAGACCCGGTCCTCGGCAATCTCCCTGGGACTTACGTGGCAGTGATAGTCCAAAATGGGCATCCGCTCTGCCGTGCCGTGGTAAAGCGTTTGAGCCGTATCCGTATCCAGCAGAAACTCCTCGTCCAGAAATGGTTTCACGGTGTTCCCTCCTTTCCCGCGCCCTGTCCTGCCGCTGGACGGCGGAGTTTGGCGCGCCCTGGGCGTGCGTCAATTCTTCCTCCAAAAATAGGCGCTTGCCCCTATGATATATCTGTGATATATCTACAAACAAGAATGTAGCATAGTTTCTCTGTCCCGTCAAGTAGTAAATTGATAATTCCATCAAAAAAATTATTTTCAGAGGGCTGAAATTGTGAACTTGCGACAAGCACCCCCCCGGTTCACCCGGATAGAAGCCTTGACCGGACAGAAAGATACTGGTATAATTGAAAGCATTGAGCGGTTCTGTTCCAAGGGTCTTGCAGACCCATCACATATATCAGGAGGCAGCAGCAATGGCGGCAGTGGTAGAAAAACGGCAGGGCAGCCTGTCCCAGCTTGCGTACGACCAGATTAAGAGCATGATTCTCCAAAAGGAGCTGCTTCCAGGGCAGTTTGTCAACGAAGCCCAGCTTCAGACTATGCTCAGTCTGGGCCGGACGCCGGTGCGGGAGGCCATTTTGGCCCTGGTCCAGGATAATCTGGTCCGGGTACACCCCCGCCGCGGCATTGAGATTACCCGCCCCACCCCCAAGGACATCCACGATATCTTTGAGATCCGCCAGCTTTTGGAGCCGCTGGTACTCCGGCAGTGCTTCTATCAGGTGGATTTGCAGTGGGCCCTGGACATGCGCGCCAAGCTCATTCAGCACCAGGACGACGAGGCCGGGAACGCCGGTCAGACCGCCGCACCGCTGATCGACCTGGACAACCAGTTTCATCTGGCCCTGGTGGACACCCTGCACAACCAATACGCCTCCCGCCTGATGTGCAGTCTCATCGACTACCTGAACCTGATTCGCATTACCGCCTGGCGTCCCGGCCGCTATCAGGTCAGCAACCGGGAGCATATCGCCATTTTGGACGCCATCATCGAGCAGCGCATGGAGGACGCCTGCCAGCTTTTGTCCGACCACATCCGATTCTCCTATCAGGAGGCCATCAACACCATGCTCCACGCCTCTTTTTGACGCAAAAAGGCCCGCCGCGGTACGCAAACCGCAGCGGGTCTTTTTCGAAGGGGTTCAGAGGGTGACCCCGTCCTTCCAAATGGCAATTTCCCGAAAACCCGCCCGCTCGGAGCGGGTAGGCCCACCAGAGGCCGTGTCCAGCACCAGCCGGAACAGGGCCTGGGTATGCTCATCCCAGCCCTCCCCCCGGGCCAGTCCCCCTGCGTCGTAGTCAATCCAGCCGCCCTTCCGCCCGGCCAGCGCGGAATTGGTGGCGATTTTGAGGGTGGGCACGGGAGCGCCGAAGGGGGTGCCCCGGCCGGTGGTGAAGAGAATCAAATGGGCTCCCGCCGCCGCCAGACCGGTGGTGGATACCAGGTCGTTCCCCGGCGTCTGGACCACGGACAGGCCGCGCCTGCACACCTGCTCCCCATAGCGGACCACACCGGTCACAGGGGCGGAGCCCCCCTTTTGGACGCAGCCCAGGGACTTTTCCTCCAGAGTGGTGATGCCTCCCGCCTTGTTGCCTGGGGAGGGATTTTCATAGACCACCTGACCGTGGCGGATAAAGTAGTCCTTAAATTCCTCCACCAGGGCGGGCAGCGCTCTGGCCGCCTCCTCGCTGGCACAGCGGCGGAAGAGCACCCCCTCCGCGCCGAACAGCTCCGGCACCTCCGCCAGCAGAGCGGAGCCGCCCATAGCGGTCAACCGGCCAGCCACCCGACCCACCAGAGGGTTGGCCGTGATGCCGGACAGGCCGTCGGAGCCCCCGCATTTCAGACCGACGATCAGCTCTTCCGCGCCAATGGTTTCCCGCCGGTCTTCAGCCGCCCGGCCCGCCAGTGCGCGCAGCAGGCGCTCTCCCTCCGCCAGCTCGTCCTCCACCGCCTGACACTCCAGAAAGGCCACCCGCTCCCGATCCCAGTCCCCCAGCAGGTCTTGAAGCACCGCAATGCCGCTGTTTTCACAGCCCAGTCCCAGCACCAGCACACCGCCCGCATTGGGGTGGCGGATGAGGCCGCAGAGGATGCGCCGGGTGTGCTCCTGGTCCTCCCCCATTTGGGAGCAGCCGTAGGGGTGGGGCCAGGCGTATACCCCGTCCACGCTTCCCTCCAGCTCCGGCCCCAGGCGGCGGGCCAGGGTCTGGGCAATTCCGTTGACACAGCCCACCGTGGGGACAATCCAAAGCTCATTGCGGATTCCCACACCGCCTCCAGCGCGGCGGTAGCCCTGGAAGTGCTCCGGCGGCAGGGGGGACGGTCCGCCCTGCACCACCTGGGCCGCTATGGCAGTACTGGTGTCCAGGCTGGTGCCCAGGTTGTGGGTGTGTACCCACTCCCCCGGCTCAATGGCCGTCTTGGCCCGGCCGATGGGATAGCCGTATTTGACCACAGCTTCCCCGGCAGAGATGGAAACCAGCGCCGCCTTATGTCCCTGGGGGATATCCTGGCGGGCCGTGACCTCCGCTCCCTCCACGGAGATGGTTTCGTCCGCCCGGATGGGCTCCAGGGCTACGGCCACATTGTCCTCCGGGTGAATGCGCAGCGCCCGGCTCATGCTTCCGCCTCCTGGTTGCAGGCCTCCAGGGCCGCCCTCATCCCCTGCGCGTAAATCCGCCGCAGGGCTTTCGCCGCCTCCGGCACAAAACCGGGCAGCTCCGTCAAATCCCGCCCCCAGAAGCTGGTCTGGGCGGCAAAGGCGCCCAGCAGCTCCTCTGGCTCGCTGTTCCGGCGCTGGGCGAAAAAGTCCAGCACCGCCGCGTCGTCCCGCACCGGATAGGGCTCGCCAGCCCGCTCCCCCTGGCTGTAGAACGCGCACAGGGCCGCAAAGGAGAAGGCCAGCCGACAGGGAACGGCATGAACCTTGGCCTGATAGGCCTCCACACTGGGCAGCACCCGCGCCCGCCACTTGGAGACCGAGTTCAGGGCAATGTCCAGCAGCCGGTGGTCTATATAGGGGTTGTCAAAGCGTTCCTCCACCGCCTGGGCAAAGGCCTCGCTCTCGGCCCTGGGCAGGGAGAGGGTGGGGATGATTTCCGTAAAAAGCGCCCCCTTCAGAAAGGCCAGCACAGCGGGGTCCGCCATACTGCTGCGTACAATGTCATGCCCCGCCAGGAAGGCGGCGGCCACCATGGCGGTATGCCCGCCGTTGAGTATGCGCACCTTCTGTTCCTTGTAGGGGTGGTGGTCGGGGACAAATTTCACCGGCAGGCCCGCCTGCGGGGCGGGGAACTTCTCCGCCAGCGCCCCCGGGCCCTCGATGACCCACAGACCGAAGGGCTCCGCCACGTCCAGCAGCTGGTCCTCAAAGCCCGCAGCTTCGTTAAAGGCCTGCGCGGCCTCCTTTCCAGGGTAGCCGGTAACAATCCGGTCCACCATGGTATTGCAGAAGGTGTTTTCCGTCTCCAGCCAGCGGAGGAATCCCTCTCCCAGCGCCCAGTCCTGCCCGTGGCGGAGGACATAGCTCCGCAGCACGTCCCCATTGTCGGCAATCAGCTCACAGGGCAAAATGAGGTATCCGGGGAGGCCTGCCTGATACCGCTCCCACAGCAGGCGGGTCAGCTTGGCCGGGAAGCTGGCGGGAGGACGGTCCTCCGGGGTGCAGGAGGGGTCGTAGACAATGCCCGCTTCTGTGGTGTTGGAGACAATCACCCGCATATCCGGGTTATGGGCCGTCTCTAGGAACACGTCGTACTCTTCATAGACATCCACCGCCCGGCTGATGCAGCTGATGACCCGCCTCTGGTCGGCCGCTTCTCCGTTGAGCCGCCCCCGCAGACAGAGCTGATAGAGGCCCTCCTGACCGTTGATGCGTCCGGTCTTTCCGGCGGAGGCCGGAGGGACCACCACCACCTTGCCCTGAAAGCCGGTGCGCTGGTTCATCACGTCAACGAAGTGGTCCACAAAGCCCCGCAGAAAGTTCCCCTCGCCAAACTGGAGCACCCGCTCGGGCGCCTGGTGCAAAAGATAGCCCCCATAGTTCTGCCGCTCCAGCACGGTATAGCTGAGTCGTTCCATAAAACCCCTCCTTTTGTCAAGATGCTCCCTATCATAATACAGGCACCTGCGTTTGTAAAGGGGCACTGCGAACGGGCTTCCCGGCGGGGCCCTGACCCGCGCTACACAAAAAACTCGGGATGCCGCCGCCAGGGGGGGAATGGCAGCAATTTCTGAACCTCTAAATCTGTCATAATACAGATATTTTTTGGATTTCTGCGTATGTTCAGGCACAAAATCAGGGTGACGCCGCAAAAGCGGTGTCACCCTGATTTTTCTTCTAGCCACACATCCTGGGTCGGCTGGACGCAGCCCTTGACCCCAGGACGCAGGACAATCCCAAGCGCTTACAACCGGCCCTGAATCCGCTGGAGCTCAATCAGTGCCTTGTCGCGGTATCGAATAATGTCTTCCCACTCGTTCCCGATTTCGGGTGGACGGTGCGCAATCTCCTCGTCCACACCGTCGGCAACCACCAGGTATTCCTTGGGGGCCTCGGTGCCGCAGTATTTTTGGGCCAGCGCACGCCAGCCACCCTTGACGCCCAGGCCGATGGACAAAAGCTGGCCGCACAGCGGCAGGCGCATACCGGGACCGTACATGATGGCCTTGTCCACATCCTCGGCAGAGGCATAGCCCTCGTTAACCAACAGAATGGCGGTCTCCAGAATCTGGCTGTTGATGCGCTGCACCAGATAGCCCACCTCATCTTTCAGGCAGACCACAGCGACTTTGTCCATCTCGGTATAAATCCGCTTCGCAAAGTCCACGGTCTCCTGACTGGTGTCCTTGCCGACCACAATTTCCACCGTGGGGAGCAGGTGGGACGGGTTAAATGGATGCCCCACCACAATGCGATCGGGGTACAGCGCTCCCTCCGCCAGGGTGGCGGTCATGATGTTGGAAGCGGAACTGCCGATAACCACATCCCGGCCGCAAGTCTCCTGAATGGTGCGGTAAAGCTCCCGCTTCATGTCCACTCGCTCGGGCGCGGACTCCTGGACAAACACCGCTCCCCTGACCGCTTCGGCCAAGTCCTGGGTGTAGGTGGCCAGCGCGGCAGCCTCATCCGCCTGTTCCTGGGTGTAGGCTCCATGGGTGACAAATGTGTTCAAGATTGCGGTAATCCGCTCTTTGATAATCGCGGTGTCGCAGGTGTCATAGAGTGCTGTCGGATGTCCCGTCAGCAGTGAATTTGCCGCCAAACCGGCTCCAATCAGGCCACAGCCGACAAATGCAAGTTTATCCTTCATAACTTGTGTCTTCCCTCCTCATTCGACGAAGCAGCAACGTAGTCGTTCTCTCATAGGTATCAATCGAACTGTTTGTATGTTTTTCCGAAAAATTGTGCTTCAAGATCATCCACATTTTATAAATACACCAAAATCCAGTCTCATGTCAACCACCCCGCGCAATGATGGACATATTTCCAAATCTGTCCACCAGAACGCGCCTTTTTTCATACAGAAAGTTCCATTTTATCAATATATTTCTGAGATAAAGTTGACAATTTCTAAAATGTGTCTAACATATGGCTTTCCTCTTGAATTATTTTGTTATTTTATACAAAATACAACTGTGCTCCAACAAAGGTTATCCACGAAACCTAATAAAAACTTTTATGAAAGCACAGGTGTAATACAATGGCAAAGACAAAAGAAATCCGTTACGGCCGGGGTGTCGTCGGGCCGGATGTAAAGGTCACCAAGTATGAGCGCCGTGTCTATCCGCTGGCCGAGGGCGGCCTAGCTATCGTCAACGTATTCATGTCCATGTATTTCCTGTTTTACGCGACTGTAATCATGGGAATTGACCCCGCCGTAGCGGGAACGATGACCCTATTCGCACGTATTTTTGATGCCGTCAACGACCCCATGATGGGGGCCATCGTAGACCGCACCGACACCCGCTTCGGTACGTGCAGGCCATATCTGATGTTTGGAAGCGTGTTCATCGGCCTCTCCATTGTTCTGCTCTTTGCAATTCCCCAGGGACTCAGCATGACCGGGAAAATTGTCTGGATGTGGGTCTTTTACATCTTGGAAAACATGATGGTCACACTGGTGGGCATTCCCTATAAGGGCATGATGTCCCGGCTGACCAACGAGGGCTCTGAGCGGATGTTCATCAACCGCAACTGCCTGATTGCCTCCTATCTGATGGCCCTCTTCGCCTCCCTGGCCATCCCTGCGTTTGTGGGGCGCATGACCTCCCTTTTCCCTGGCAATGCCCCCGGACTGCCCTACACTATCAGCTGCGCCGTGCTGATGGTATTCGTCTGCGGCCTGTATATTCTGGTCGGTATCACCGTCAAGGAGCGCAAATTTGTCGTCGCCGCCCTGTCGGACACCAAGGCCAAGCTCTCCGACTGCATCAAGATTCTGTTCCGAAACAAATATTGGTTTCTGATTACCATTGCCGCCACCCTCAATTACTTCATCACCGGGGTGAATACCGCCATAACCCTGCATTACACCAACTACATCCTCAACGCCGGTTCCATTCTGACCATCATCACCATGGTAGCCAATTTCGGCATTCCCCTCATCGTTATGCTCATTGTCCCCCGGTACGCCGTCTCCAAGGGCAAGCGGCCTGTGGCCATTACCGGAATTTTAATTGCCGCCTCCGGGATGCTGCTCCGTTTGGTGATGGGAATATCTGCCCCCCTCTGGGTCTATGTGGCCGGTCTGTTCCTGTTCAATGCCGGTATGGCCACCTTCACCACCTGTCAGGCCACCGGTATGCTGGACTGTATCGAATACTCAGAGTGGAGGTTCGGGGTGCGCAACGACGGCATGATTATTTCCGCCTACTCCATGTCCTCCAAGGCGGGCCCCGGTCTGGCCACCGCCCTGGTGGGTATCCTGCTGAAGGCAATCAAATTTGACAAGCTGCTGATTGTCGGCGATCCTGCCATGCAGCAGGGTATTTTCAACATCGCTGTGCTGGTCCCGCTGCTGTTCCTGGTTCTTTTCGCGGTGCTGATGTGCTTCTGGGACCTGGACAAAAAACAACCCACAATCCGCGCCGATCTGGATCAGCGCCGTGCCGCAGTGGCCACCGGCGGGCAGGATGTCTCCGTTCAGGGGTAAGGTCCTCCTGCACCGCCCAAAGGAATTGTACATATCAAACAACAAAACTCGAAAAATGTCCATCATTATTTGTACAACTTGACTTTTCCTGCAAAACTTATAAACTAAACACCAAGGTCATCCACAAAGACCGCTTGCGGAAATACCCGTTCAAACAACCAGAATCGGACAGACAAAAATTGAGTTTTTGAAGGAGATGTATAACATGGCAGTCCAACATGAGTGGTACTTGGGTGAAGTCAGAGATACCGTCCGCCGGGCGGAAAAAATGAGCAAGTTCGGTCTGAGCGCCTATCCCCCCGCGATTCTCTCCGTGGCCATCACCGGCGGGATGCACACCAAGGAAAAGTGTCCCGTCCTCCCCGAAACCATTGACGAGCAGGTTCAGGCCGTCTATGACGCCTACAACGCCGGCGCCGTTCTGGTACATATCCACGCACGGGACCAGAAGGATACCTCCAAAATGTGCATGACCTCCGACCCCTTCATCGAAGTCAACCGCCGGGTTCGGGAGAAGTGCCCGGATATCATCATCAACAACACCTTTGTTGGCGCACGGATGTTCTACGCGGACAAGCCCTCCGACCCCGTCTGGCAGGTTTCGGCCGCCGCACGGCCTGAGGTTGCCAGCCTGGACATCTGCCGCAACCTCTACGACTTCATGGGCAACGTGGTATTTGCTCAGACCATGCCCGACTGTATTGAGAACATCAAGCTGCTGGATCAGTACGGTGCAAAGCCCGAGATCGAGTGCTTCGACCTGGGCGACATCTCGTTCCTGAACGATATGATCCGCAAGGGGCTGCTGAAGGACCCCTATTGGGTACAGATGATCTTCAACGGCGCAGGTATCACCCCCTGTCTGGAGACTCTTCAGCTGGCCGAGCGGCTGCTGCCGGCCAAGACTCTGTTGAGCGTACTGGGCATCGGCGCGGTCCAGACCCCCATGGCGGCGGCGGCCATGCTTCTGGGACACCACATCCGCACCGGCCTGGAGGACAACATTTACTACAAGCGCGGCGAGCGGGCAGTCAGCAACGCCCAGCTGGTGGAACGCCTGGTCCGTATGGCCCATGATATGGACCGTCCTCTGGCAACGCCCGCTCAGGCCCGTGAGATGATGGGGCTGGGTGAGCCCAGAGCCTACTAAGATTCCCCGTTTCTTCCCAGGTGCCCACGGCACCCAGCTTCCGCGGCCTGCCGACGCAGGCCGCGGAAGACCCAAAACACCAATTAAAGGAATGGTCATAGCTTATGAAGATGAAAGACGTCCCCGTGTTTGGCGTTTTGCAGGGCGTAAAAGTCCTGTCCTGCGCTAATTTTATCGCGGGCCCCTATATGAGCGGCCTGTTCGCGGAGATGGGCGCCACCGTCACCAGTGTGGAGCGCTCCGATTTTCCCGACGGACTGCGCACAACGGTGACGGAGTGGTTTTCCGCCGAGCACCGCAACCAGTTGAGTATGGCGCTGAACCTGCGCGAAGCAGAGGGCATGGAAATTCTGAGCCGTATGCTCCAGGAAAACGACATCTTTGTGGAAAACGCAAAGGGCGGCAGTCTGGCCCGCATGGGCATCACTGATGAGTGGATTTGGTCCTTTAACCCCAAAATGGTAATCGTTCATGTGTCCGGCTACGGCCAGACGGGGGACCCGGACTACATCGGCCGCCCCTGCTTGGACGCCATTGCGCAGGCCTTTTCCGGCTACATCAATCTCAACGGCCTGCCGGACATGCCCATGGTGGCCCGCCTTTATACGGCAGATTATATGAGCTCCCTTCACGGCGCTGTGGGCGCTCTGGCGGCGCTCCGCCGGGCGGAGCAGACCGGCGTGGGGGAGAGCGTCGATGTCTGCATGTACGAAAACATGCTGCGGGTTTCCGCCGATGCAGTCATTCTCGGCCTGAACCGTGACATCAAGCCTACCCGCCTGGGCAACCGGACCGAACGGGCCTGGGGCGACGGGGTGTACTGCTGCAAGGACGGGAAGTACATCTTCTGGATGTCCGGCCAGGTGGGCAAGACCACCTATGGCACCCTGAAGATGGTGGGCATGGAGAATGAAGACCCCGGACCCGGCTCCCCCTTCTCCACCAAGCCCGAAATTGGTCAGGAGCTGGAACGGCGCATGAAACGCTTTTGTCAGGAGCATACTTCCACAGAGATTGTGGATCTGGCCCTTCCCCTGGGCGTACTCTGCTGCAAGGTCATGACCTATGATGAGATGCAGGAGGATCCTCATTTCAAGGCCCGGGGCACCTTTGTGGAGTGGTACGACCCCTGCCTGGGGGAGACCATGAAGGGCGTGCGTCCCACCCCCTGCTTTACCCGCAATCCCTCCCAAATCTGGCGCGGTACACCGGTGTTCGGCATGGACAATGACGACTTGTTGGAAGAAATGGGATACAGCGCCGAGGAAATTGCGGCGCTCTATCAGAAAAAAATCGTCTGCTATGGAAGCAGCATAAAAAAGACTGGAGTTTAGACCCCGCTTGCGCCCTCACCCTTCGGCGTATGCAAGTGAGGTTTCCATGTAGAAGTCTGGATTCATGGCCGCTGGATGCAAGTCTGAGCGGGACCACCGCCGTCATGCGGCGCCGCGCTTTTGCGACGCCCGATGGGTGTCCGCCGGTCTGACGGTCAGGCTCCCGTTCAGCTGCATTCGGAGTCCGTGAATACAGGTCCTGCGAGAGGAGGAGTTTTTGTGTCGGAACAACCCCATGCTTCTGCTGAAATCAAACAACCCTGGGTAACTTTTTGGATCATGCTCATTGGCTGGTTTGCCATGATGCTCTCTCTGGGTGCAAATACCACTGCCTTTCCCCATCTGACCTCCGCCCTGGGACTGGCCTCCGCCTATGTGTCCTGGATGAGTGTCACCTATACTATGGGCGCCGCTATTCTGGCCCCTCTGATGGGACGCATCGGCGACATGATTGGCATCAAAAAAATGTGCCTGCTGGGCCTTGCGCTCTTTCTGCTCAGTGTGCTGGGATTGGGTTTTGGGAATAATTTTCCCGTTGTCCTCCTGGCGCGGCTGATTCAAGGCCTATCAGTGGCCTGTGTGGTTCCCTCCTGTATGGCCTTCGCGGGCCGCTTCTTCCAGGGCAAGGATTCCGCAAAGGCGTATACCATTCTGGGCGCAGTAGGAACTGCGGGCAACATTGTGGCCCCTGTGGTCGCCGGTGTCCTCTGCGACGGCCCAGGCTATCAGTGGGTTTACTACATCAGTGCGGGTATCACCCTGATTACCATCCTTCTGGTGGCCATGATTCTGCCCAGCATCCCCATTGTCCCCCAGAAAAAGGGTCCCTTCGACTTTGCTGGTGCAATCAGCCTGTGCCTGTCCATCGGCGGTCTGATGGTGCTCCCCACGGTGGGCAGTCAGTTTGGCTGGACGTCTCCGCTGGTCCCGGTGTGCATTGCTCTGTTTGTGGTCTTTATGGGAGTCTTTCTGCTGGTGGAGAGCCGGAACCAAAATCCGCTCATTCGCCTGTCCCTGGTCAAGTCCAAGGGCTTTGGCATTCCCGCGCTGTATGCGCTGGTAATCAGCGGTATTGTAACCGTGTTTATGTACATGGCCACCTATTATGTGGTATATGGCCGCGGCCTGCCGTCCTCCCTTTCCGGCACATGGACCACCTTTATGATGATTATTATGACGGCATCGGCGGTGCTTCTAACCAAGCTGATGAATAAACTCAACTGGAAGCACTGTGCCTTTATCCACATTATCGCGGCCATCATCGCCTGTGTCATTTTCTCCTGCGCAGGACCGGAGTCCTCACCCGCCATTCTCTTCGCAGGCGCCATTTTCCTGGGCTTTGTGGGGTGCTGCAATACGCCTCTGCCCTCTGCCAGTGCCCTGGACAAGGTAGAAGATGGGGAGCGAGGCGTGGCCTCCGGCACATTCCGTATGTTCGGGGACCTGAGCGGCCCGCTGGAAACCGCCATTTTCATCCCGCTGCTGTCCACGATCGGCGCCTCCGCAGATGGAGCACCCAATTTTACCTACTCCTTTTCCAAGGTGAGCCTGCTTCTGCTGATTCCCTGTGTGCTTGCCCTGCTGCTCTGCTTCATCTACCCCAGCCACGACCCGAAGGAGGACAGGACCAGCGGTTAACCAACCAAGCAGCTTCTTTCCGCCCCGGCACAGCGGCAAGGGTTTGGCGGCAGCCCCTTCTTCCTGAACGGACTTCTACATGATGCGGTATCAATCCGGTATAACCCACATTGGGAGGAAGGAAATCAATGGACGTTAATATGGTTCCTCTTGGCACAGAAGTTAACCAGGTGCTTCAAACGAAGCACGCCCTTTACGACGCATTCACACAGCTGCTGGATTCTCGTGCATACAACGATATTACCGTAGGCCAAATCTGCAAAAAGGCCAATTTCTCTCGTGCGGTATTTTACAATCATTATCATAATAAAAATGAGTTTCTTCAGGAAATTTTTAACCGCATTATTGCGCTGTATCACAAGAAAATTGACCATGCGGAGCGAAAAGGGACACTGACGGAGGAATTTATCCACACCACATTTCTCGGCATCCTGCAAGAGTACAAAAAATTTTTTCTTCTGCTGGACGACATCAGGCGGCTGGACATGCTGGAGCACTTTCTGGAGCAGGAGAATTACTCCATCTTTTGCAGGGCAGCGCATTTAGAGGCGGCGGCGTCCACAACCTGCTACTGTACCTATCTGCTGCGGTACCATGCCATTGGACTTAGCGGCCTCTATATTGACTGGCTGAGGCGTGATAATCCCATTCCTGTAGAGGATTTTGTTAAAATACTCAAGCATTTGCTGCAATATCAGACAATTAAGAGCTTTGTAACCTTTATGGAAGAGTTGTGAGGTTATCGTTCCAAAGGTGCGGGCGGCAGGCTACTGTCCGCCGCCCGCCTGTTTTCAGAATAGAGAATTGAAACATATTATCATGACAAAAGTAAATCAGCCGGAGAGACAGGTAAAGGACCTGTCCCCTCCGGCTGTTGGTCTTTCGGTATGTACAGTCACACGAACCAGGTATTTTCCGCCCGCTTGCTGTAATTCTGCTCCAGCATGGCCACATGGGAGAGAAAGTCCCCGTCGGTAAAATACTTGGCCCCCTGCGGGCAGCGCCGTACGCAGGCTTGACATTTGATGCACACTCCGGCGGCCTCCATAGTACTCTCGTCGATGCTGCCCATGGGACACGCACGGACACACAGGCCGCAGTGGGTACACTTGTCCTGGTCTGTCTGAGGCTTGGCCTTGAGGAAGCGCGCAGGGGTCCCGTCTACCTTCAACGGCGTATAATAGGGGCCGATTTCGCTCCGGTCGATGTCCAGGAGGGGCATCGTCTCCCCGGCGGAGAGCTTTTCCGCCACCTTGCCTGCAAACTCCCGGATTTGGGCCCAGTCGGCCTCGTCCGGCCGGCCGGCGCCCACCACCTGAGAAAAGGCGTGGCGGCACACCAGCGCGGCGGCCCCCGCAAGCTGGAAGCCATTTCCCTCCAGAAGCAGCGCCAGCTCCCGCAGGGCCTCATCCTCGCTCCGGTTGCCGAACACGCTCAGGGGCACCGCCGGGGTTGCCCCGCTGCCAAATACCCGCGACTGAAAGTCCGGGAGGATTTTGTTGGGCACACGGCCAGCGTAGACGGGCGCGGCCACAAGTACCAAATCCTCCGAAGAAAAGCGGTACTCCCTTTCCCGGTTTTCCGGGCGGGTGAAGTCGATGGCCTCCACCTCCGCCCCCAGCCGCTGGGCCAGCTCCGCCGCGGCAAAGCGGGCAATCTGCTCTGTGCCCCCGGTGGGGCTGAAATACAGAGCGCACACTCGTTTGATGTTCATACTGTACCTCCTGTCTGGACAGCCCCCGCAGCCGCAATCCGCCGGGCGCCGCGTTAATGGATAAAATCGTCCATCTCTCCGTCCTCAAAGTACAGGAGCTGCTCCACCTTCTCCTGGTCCCGGACTGGGAGGAACACCGTCAGCTTGACGGCATGATGCCCGCACTGGGGACAGCGGTACACATGGATGCCACAGGCGTACATACCCGTGGGAATCTGGGCCTTCTTGTCCACAGGCACCAGATTTTTCTTATAATAGGCCGGGTCGTCGTGCTCCTGGTAGTGTCCCACCCGCATGGTGGGCAGGGCATAGAGCTGCTTGTTGGCCACATCCATCTGACTCTTGCACTTGCTGCACCAGTCGTCGTGGAACATGGAGCGAATGTTTCTGAACAGTCCCATAACTTACACCGAATTGCTCTTGGCCGCCTGGAGGATTTCCACCCAGGTGTCGGCCTTGGAGATACCGGTGAGGATGTGGTCGCTGTTGGGGGCAAAGCGCTGGTTGGAAATGAATGTGTCAATCCGTACGTTGGTTCCGTCCACCTGGAGCATGAAGCTCACCCGGTTGCTCCCCTTGAAGATGGCCACGCCGCCCACGCCGTCGTCTACCCACAGCTTTTCAATGCGGCTGGCGGGAATCAGGAAGGTTTTGAAGGGGTTCCAGAAGGACACCAGGCCCACCTGACCGCTGCCCACGTCGGTGAAGATGGACCAGCCCCGGCTATAAAAAATCTGATTGGCGTTGAGGCCCTGGCCCTTGAGCTCCGCCTCGGCGCGCTTCTTGGCCCGCTTGTACAAAAACCGTCCGCCGCCAATCCACCAGGCAATGGAGACGATCCAGGGGACCATGACCAGAAGAGCCGCCCCAGTCCCGCCGGTGGGGAAGAAGATGAAGGCCGCACAGGTCCCCAGGACACTGATAATCAGCGGCACAAAGATGTACGCCAGCAGATATGCCATATTGAACTTTCTCACAGGTCCGTTATTCATGTTTGATTCTCTCCTTTACAAATGGTTTGGCCGAGGCCCGCGTCACTCCCATTCGGAGGTCTGCTCTTTCTTGCGCCGGACAAAGAAGGGCGGGAAAATCCCAATCTTGGAGCCCAGCATGTGGAGTATGGGGAAGCACAGCACAATCGTGATTCCCTGGACCAGAGTGGTGGGCGTCTCGTAATAGTCCTCCTGGCTGACCTTGCCCCCCTGGCCCATCATGTCCACGTAAAAATCCCGGCGGGTCAGGGGCTCTATGTACTCAATCTGGTGTATGAAGCTCTCGCTGGAGGTCAAGTCCTCGTACATGACCCGGCCCACCGGGAGGGTGGCCGTGCCGGTGTAATAAGAGCCCTCCACCTGGACGTTCTCCGTGTTGATAACCGCCGCCACCAGCTCCCCGGAGGGGAGGGTCAGGGAGTACATATACCAGCCGTTGTACCACCCCGCCCCCCGGTTCCGGTACTCAATGCCCGGTGAGAGGACGGTAAAGGTGTCGTGGCTGAGTAAATCGTCAATACTCTGGGCCCGAAAGACCTCAGGGCCCGCCGTACCGCCGATCTCCCCCGCCGCGACGGTGTGGGATTCCACGTACTTCGGATAGGCCTGGTCCAGGACCAGCTTGGCGATTTTCGCCGTACCCAGGCTCACGCCCACACTGATGAGCAGACAGAACCAGATGTCAAACCGCAGATGGCGATACCGCATAAAATCACCCCCTTTCCCGCTGCATTCAGGTCAGATTTTGGTAATATCAATGGGGCGCAGGTCGGCGCTGCGGCCCTTGGCCCGGACGGTGAGCATGGCCCGCGCGGTGTCCACCGCCGTGACGCAGGCTACCGAGTGCTCCACCGCCGAACGGCGGATGCGGAAGCCGTCTGTGTCGTGCTTCCGGCCCCGTGTGGGGGTGTTGATGACCAGGTCCACCGAGCCGGAGGCAATCATGTCCAGGATATTGGGGTGTGCCTCCGACACGCGGGCCACCTTGCGGGCGGGCACCCCCGCCGCCTTCAGGGCCTTGCAGGTGCCGGAGGTGGCCAAAATCTCAATGTCCATGTCCGCAAAGCTCCGGGCGATGCCGGTAATCTCCCCCTTGTCCTCGTCCTTGACGGTGATAATGATACGTCCGCCCCGCTTGGGCGCTTTCATGTTAGCCCCCTTGAAGGCCTTCAGCAAAGCCTGAGGGAAGGTCTCCGCCAGACCCAGACACTCGCCGGTGGACTTCATCTCGGGGCCCAGGCCGGTGTCCACGTCGGTGAGCTTCTCGAAGGAGAACACCGGCATTTTCACCGCGTAGTAATCGGCCTCCCGGTAAATGCCTGTACCGTAGCCCAGGTCCTTGAGCTTCTCCCCCAGCATGACGCGGGTAGCCAGGTCAATAATGGGCACGCCGGTGACCTTTGAGATATAGGGAATGGTCCGGGAGGAACGGGGGTTGACCTCTATCACGTACACCTGATCGTTATAGATGATGAACTGAATGTTCACCAGCCCAATCACCCCCAGGGCCCTGGCCAGGTCGCGGGTGTAACGTAGAATGGTCTCCTTATGCTTTTCCTCGATGTGAATGGGGGGATAGACCGAGATGGAGTCCCCGGAGTGGACCCCCGCCCGCTCGATGTGCTCCATGACACCGGGAATAAGCAGGTCCTCTCCGTCAAAGACGCCGTCCACCTCCACCTCGCGGCCCATGAGGTATTTGTCCACAAGAATGGGGTGCTCCTGCTCCACCTGATTGATGATGCGCATGAACTCGATGATATTCCGGTCGTTGTAGGCAATTTCCATCCCCTGTCCCCCCAGCACGTAGGAGGGGCGGACCAAAACCGGATAGCCCACCTCGTGGGCGGCCTCCAGGGCTTCGTCGGTGGTAAAGACCGTCCGGCCCTGGGCCCGGGGGATACCGCAGTGCTGCAAAATCTCGTCAAAGCGCTCCCGGTCCTCGGCGGCGTCCACCCCGTCGGCGGGGGTGCCCAGAATCGGCACGCCCATGTCGGTGAGAGCCTGGGTGAGCTTGATGGCGGTCTGTCCGCCGAACTGCACCACCGCACCCCAGGGGCGCTCCAGCTCCACCACGGCCTCCACATCCTCCGGGGTCAGAGGCTCGAAGTAGAGCTTGTCAGCCACGTCAAAATCGGTGGAGACGGTTTCGGGGTTGTTGTTGATGATAATCGTCTCACACCCCATGCGCTTGAGGGCCCAGACCGAGTGAACCGAGCAGTAGTCAAACTCAATGCCCTGACCGATGCGGATGGGTCCGGAGCCCAAAACCAGGACCTTGCGGCGCTCCTGTCCGTCCCCGGTCCGGTGGGGCGCGGGCGCGGCGGCGGAGAGGTAGGGAGCCTCCGGGATACCGGGGGCCGCTTGGCCCACCTCCGGCAGGTGAAGGGGCAGCCGGGCCTCGTTCTCCTCGTCGTAGGTGGAGTAGTAGTAGGGGGTCTGGGCCTCGAACTCGGCGGCGCAGGTGTCCACCATCTTAAAGGCGGGGCGGATGTGGAGGGACTCCCGCAGGGCCTTGATTTCCCGCTGCTCCTTCCCGGACAGGGCGGCTATCCAGGCGTCCGAGAAGCCCATCTCCTTAGCCGCCCGGAGGGTGTCCCCGTCCAAATGTCCGTGGTCCAGCCGGTCCTCCATGGCCACGATGTTCTGGAAGCGGTCCAGGAACCACAGGTCATATTTGGTAATCTTGTTGATTTTCTCCGGGGAGAACCCCCGGCGGAGGGCCTCCGCCACCACGAAAAGCCGCTGGTCGTCGATGTTCACCAACCGGTCCTCGATGTCCTCGGTGTACACCGACTCCAGCCCCGGCAGGCGGAGGGACTTGACCGGCAGCTCCAGGGAGCGGATAGCCTTCATCAGCGCCCCCTCAAAGGAATTGCCAATGGCCATAACCTCTCCGGTGGCCTTCATCTGGGTACCCAGCGTGCGGCTGGCGGTGGTGAACTTGTCGAAGGGCAGGCGGGGGAGCTTCAATACGCAGTAATCCAAGGTGGGCTCAAAACAGGCCGTGGTCTTGCCCGTCACGGCGTTGGGAATCTCGTCCAGGGTGTACCCCAGGGCGATTTTTGCCGCCACCTTGGCAATGGGGTAGCCGGTGGCCTTGGAGGAACGGGACACACGGGGATTGACCTCAATGACCGCGTACTCATAGGAGTCGGGATTGAGGGCAAACTGACAGTTGCACCCGCCCTCAATCTCCAGGGCGGAGATGATGTCCAGGGCGGCGGTACGGAGCATCTGATATTCCCGGTTGGCCAGGGTCTGGGTGGGGGCCACCACGATGGAGTCCCCGGTGTGTACCCCCACCGGGTCGATGTTCTCCATGGAGCAGATTTGAATGACATTCCCGGCGGAGTCCCGCATGACCTCGAACTCAATCTCCTTCCAGCCGGAAATGCACCGCTCAATGAGCACCTGCCCCACCCGGCTGAGGTGAATCCCCCGTCCGGCAATCTCCCGTAAGGAGGGCTCGTCATAGGCGATGCCCCCGCCGGTACCCCCCAGGGTGTAGGCCGGGCGGACAATCACGGGGTAGCCAATGGCGGCGGCGAAGTCCACCGCGGCCTCCACGCTCTCCACCACGTCGGAGGTGACGCAGGGCTGTCCGATGGACTCCATGGCGTCCTTGAACCCCTGGCGGTCCTCCGCCTTGCGGATGGACTCCGGCGAGGTGCCCAGCAGGCGTACGCCATATTGCGCCAAAATCCCCTGCTCATGGAGGTTCATGGCCAAATTCAGCCCGGTCTGTCCCCCCAGAGTGGGGAGGATGGAGTCGGGCCGCTCCATTTGAATGACCTGCTCCACCGAGGCCAGGTTCAGGGGCTCGATGTACACATGGCCGGCGATGTCCTTGTCGGTCATGATGGTGGCGGGGTTGGAGTTGACCAGCACCACCTCCACCCCCTCCTCCTTGAGGGCCCGGCAGGCCTGGGTGCCGGCGTAGTCGAACTCAGCGGCCTGGCCGATGACGATGGGGCCGGAGCCCAGCACCAGCACCTTTTTAATGTTGGGATCCTTCGGCATTACCGGTCACCTCCCATGCGGTTTTTTGAAGCCACCGCCATACAGGCGGTAAAGCGGTCAAATAAGGATTCGGTGTCCTCGGGGCCGGGGCTGGCCTCCGGGTGGAACTGGACGGTAAAGCACAGGGGGCGCCTGTACTCCAGCCCCTCCACCGTGCCGTCGTTGACGTTCACGTGGGACACCTGGGCCACAGACGGGTCCACGCTGTCCGCATCCACCACGTAGCCGTGGTTCTGGCTGGTGATAAAGCAGCGGCCCGCCGCCAGGTGCTTCACCGGATGGTTGCCCCCCCGGTGGCCGAAACCCATTTTTCGGGTCTTGGCCCCGGTGGCCAGGGCCAGCAGCTGGTGCCCCAGGCACACGGCGAAGAGGGGCAGGCTGCTGTCATAGAGGGCCTTGACCTCCCGAATGATCTCCACGTTGTCCGCCGGGTCCCCGGGGCCGTTGGAGAGCATGACCCCGTCAAAGCCCCCCTCCAGCACGGTGGAGGCCGGGGTGTGGGCGGGATAGACCGTCACCTGACATCCCCGCTTTTGGAGGCAGCGGATCATATTCTCTTTTACGCCATAGTCCATCATGGCCACCCGAAGCCGCTGCTCCCCCATGGCGGGGCACACCTGAACGGCGCGGCGGGTGACCTTCTCCACGGTGCCCTCCACCCGGTAGGCCCGTATGCGCGCCAAACAGTCCTCCACATGAAAATGCTCCGCACAGGTGATCATGCCATTCATGGTCCCCTCACTGCGGAGTATGCGGGTCAGGGCGCGGGTGTCCACCCCCTGGATGCCGGTGATGTCGTATTGTTTCAAATAGGTGTCCAAATTGCCCTCACAGCGGAAATTGCTCCCCCGCCGGGCCAAATGCCGGACGATAAACGCCTCTGCCCAGGGCCGCTGGGACTCGTTATCCTCCTGATTGATGCCGTAATTGCCAATGAGGGGATAACTCATGACGATACCCTGTCCCGCATAGGAGGGGTCGGTCAAAATCTCCTGATAGCCGGTCATGGAGGTGTTGAACACCATCTCGCACACCCGGTCGGCTGTCGCGCCGATGCTCTCCCCCCGGAATACGCTTCCGTTGGCCAGGATTAAAGCTGCCTTCATCCGTGACATCCCGCCTTTCCTTCATTATCTGATAAATTTTATCTCAAATCCTCCCAGCTGACAACCTTCTTTGTCCCGGTTTTTTCAATTGGAGTAAAAACCGTTGTTTTAGACAAAACCCATCTGCCTGCAAACCTGTTTCCCGGACAATGCGCCTCAAAATCCACCTCTGTTCGGGCGCATTTTTTCACCATTCTCTACTGAAAAACTTCCCGTTTTTCCCTTGACTTTCGGGAAAAAACCGGTAGAATATAAACAAGTGATTATAGAGAGATTCGTTTGCTTATACGGAGGTGCGCCATGACCCAGCGGGAACGGCAGATTCTCAGATGGATCGAGGAAAACCCCCTGATTTCTCAGCAGGAGCTGGCCGAAAAGGCCGGTATTGCCCGCTCTTCCATTGCGGTGCATATTTCCAGCCTCATGCGGCAGGGACACATCGCCGGAAAGGGGTATATCGTCCGCACGGCGCCCTATGCCGTGGTGGTGGGGGGTGTGAACCTCGACATTGGCGGACGGCCCTTTGCGCCCCTGGTGGCCGCCGACTCCAACCCCGGCCGGGTGCGCATGAGCCTGGGGGGCGTGGGGCGGAACATTGCCCACAATCTGGCCCTGCTGGGGGTGGATGTGCGGCTGTTGACGGCCTTTGGGGATGATTTGAACGCCCAGCGGATAGCCGCCAGCTGCGGCGAGCTGGGTATTGATATCAGCCAGTGCCTGACGGTGCCCGGCGGGGCCACGTCCACCTATCTGTTTCTGTCGGAGCAGGGGGGCGATATGGCCTTGGCGGTCAGCGACATGGAGATTTACGCGCATATGACCCCGGCGTTTTTGTCCAGCCGGAGCAAGCTGCTCCAGAACGCCCAGCTGGTGGTGGTGGACACGAATATCCCGGCGGAGTCCATCGCGTGGCTGGCGGAAAATCTGCGTCTGCCCGTCTTTGCCGACCCGGTTTCTACGGCCAAGGCGGAGAAGCTGCGCCCTGTGCTGGGGAAGCTGCACACCCTCAAGCCCAACCAGCTGGAGGCCGAGCTCTTGTCCGGTGTGGCAATCACCGGCGAGGACAGCCTGCGGCAGGCGGCGGAGGTCCTGCTGGGGACTGGCCTGCGGCGGGTGTTCATCAGTTTGGGGGGCGGCGGGATGTTCGCCGCCGACCACAATGGGTGCTGTCATGTGCCCTGCTGCCCTGGGGAGATGGTCAATACCACCGGCTGCGGCGACGCAGGGATGGCGGCTATCGCCTGGGCCTACCTGGAAGGGACGGATTTGGCCGGCACCGCCAGGGCCGCTATGGCCGCAGGGGCCATTGCTATGGAGAGTTCTGAGACGATTAGTCCTTCTATGTCGGCGGAGGCGCTGAGGGCTCGGCTCTTGATGTAAACTGGTTCTCTTCTGTTTCTTCCTCGGTACTCTCTGTGTTTCGTTACCTGGTCCCGCCTCCGGCGGCCTACTTTCCAGCGAAGGAAAGTAGGCAAAGTTCGCCGGGCCTGCGGGCCCGGACCCGGGGTTGGGGGGCGGCGGTGGAGGTACGGGGCTTGCAAACCCTTTGGCTGCTACCCGCCGTTTTAGCCTCCGCCCTCAACACTTCGGCCATTGGCCCCTCGGG
>CAJUDT010000006.1 GCA_910585415.1 uncultured Flavonifractor sp. | reverse complement strand
ACACGGAGCCGCCCAGCTCCTCCACGCCCCGCTTCACCACGTCCATGCCCACGCCGCGGCCGGAGAACTCGGTGACCTCGGTGTTGGTGGAAAAGCCGGGGGCCAGCAGGAAATTGAGAATCTCCCGGTGGGAGTACTCCATATCGGGGGAGGCGATGCCCTGGCGGATGGCCTTTTTCAGCACCGCCTCGTCGTTGACCCCCCGGCCGTCGTCAATGATCTCAATGATGACCTCGCTGCCGGTGTCCCGGGCGGAGAGGGTGATCTCCCCCACCGGGTCCTTGCCGGCGGCGATGCGCTCCTCCTGGGTTTCCTCAATGCCGTGGTCCATGGAGTTGCGTATCATGTGCATGATGGGGTCGCCGATGGAGTCCACGATGGTCTTGTCAACCTCGGTGTTCTCCCCGATGAGGGTGAGCTTGGCGGGGCGGTTGAGCTTCTTGGTCATGTCCCGCACGATGCGGTTCATCTTCTGGAAGGTGCCCGACACGGGGACCATGCGCAGGGACATGGACACGTCCTGAAGCTCGTCGGTGAGCTTGCGCAGCTGCCGGGCGGACTTGGAGAAGGTGTCCAGGTTCAGGCCCTTCAGGTCGGGGGAGGAGGTCACCATGGACTCGGTGATGACGATTTCGCCCACGATGGCGGACAGCGCGTCCAGCTTGCTCAGGTTGACACTGATGAGGGTCTCCTTGGCGTGGGCCGCACCGGCGTTGGCGCTGGGGGCGGGGGCCGCAGGCTTGGGCGCGGGGGCGGCGGCAGGCGCGGCCGCACTGGGGGCGGGAGCCGCCGCGGGGGGCGCGGCCTGGGGTTCCTCCTGGGGCGCCTGATAGTCGTGGGTCTGGTAGTCCTGCACCGAACCGGCGGCCATGACGATGGGGATGGCGTTGGTCCGGTCGGCCTCGTTCTTGAACATCATCAGGAAGCCCTGCTCGGCCACGATCTCCGAGGTGGCGGCGTTGGTCTCCACGTCGGCGGGCTCAAAGCAGAAGTCGTCCGGGGCGCAGAAGTCCCGCACGGAGGTGACCAGCATGAAGGAGCGCAGGTTCTCCATGCCGCAGCCCTCGTCAAAGCGCACCAGCAGGGCGTAGGGGAAGGTCCCGTTGCCCGCCGTGAGGACGGGGGCGGCGGCCGGCGCGGGGGCGGGCTCCGGCGGAGCCGCAGGGGCGGCCGGCGCGGGCGGGGGTGCGCTCTCAGCCGGGTCCTCCCCTTTAATTTTGGAAATCAAGGTATTAATATTTGTAAGGAAGTTGTCGATATCCTTATTAAGAGGCTCTCCGCCCTCCACCTTTTCCACCTCCCCGCGGAAGTAGTCAATGGACTGGAACACCAGGTCAAACAGGGCGGGACGGTTGGCCTCGGAAACGACGGACATGGTATTTTCCCGGATGATGAAGAACAAGTCCTCAATACGGTGGGCGACCGTTGTTAACGTGTCGAACTCCATCATTGCCGAGGAGCCCTTGATTGTGTGCATGATGCGGAAAATCTCGTTGACGTTCTCCTGAGAGAATGTATCTGCCTTTTCTGCCTCCAGCACGATTGTCTCCAACTGCTCCAGCAACGTATTGGTCTCGTAGATGTACATATCCAGGATATCATTGCCGCTGCCCATAATAACACCACCTTATTTATATCTCATTATAGTTTATCGGAACGACGGACTTAAAAATTAAGTCGTTTTCCTAAGTTTATCACAGAGGTGTGAAAAATGCCAGACCTTTTAGGAGCAACCAATCCAGTACCGGGCTATGACGGCTCGATGTCCAACCGGAATATCGGGGTAGCACAGGACGGCGCGCAAAACTCCCAGATTCAAAATGTCACCGATCCCAGCCGGGTGACCGGGGCCGACGGGCGCACCGAGCAGCAGGACGCCGGCAAGCTGGGAGATTCGGCGGTCCGGTATGATTCCAACTTCCAGACCTTTCTTCAGCGGCTGAAGGAGGCGGCCAACCTGCCCCAGGAACTCAGCCGCCTGTTCGCCGGGCGGGAGGGCACGGTGGTCCTCTCCGGCATGAGCGAGGGCATCGCCGCGGAGCTGTCCAAGGCCCTGGAGATGCTCAAGATGGACGAGGGGGAGCTGCTGAACTTTCTCTCAGGACAGTTTAAGGCGGGGACCCGTTTCGGCGGGGCCCTGTTTGCCCTGCTCCGCAACGCTTACGCCCGGGCGGGGTCCGAGGGGGTGCGGGGGGATATCCTCAACTTCCTGAAAAGCTACTCCGACTATTCCTCCACCGGCCACATCGAGCAGAATATCCTGCGGAACATGGCCGGAATGGCCGACGCCATGCCCGCCAGCTGGGGGGAGAAGCTGCGGGAGCTGATGGCCCTGCTGGAAAACGGCATTGCCGCCGGGGACCGGAAGGGGAATCTTGCCCTCATTCAGCAGCGGGTGTTTCCCTATATGTCCTCCTATGTGAGCCACACCCACGATTTGGGGACGGCCCGGGGGCTGCTGAGCCTCCTGGCTCTGGACGTGGCCCGGTATGAAAACGGCTCCCTGGAAAAGCTGCTGGAGAGCTTCCACCAGCTCAGTGGGTACGGCACCCTGAAAAATCAGCTGGGGGGGATTGACGACGAGGCCCTGCTTCAGCTGCTGAAAAACAGCCAGTTCGCCCAGACCAGCGCCGCCAACCAGTTTGCCGACCATCTGACTGCCGCCGCCTCCCGGGCCCTGCGGGGGGAGGGCAGCGCCGAGATGCAGCAGATTTTTCAGCAGCTGGTGTCGGCCATGCTCATCAACGAGAGCGTGTATATGCCCGTCAACCACTACATGATTCCACTGGAGATGGACGGGCGGATGTTGTTCTCAGAACTCTGGGTGGACCCGGACGCCGGAGAGAAGGAAGAGGGGCGCGGCGGCGGGGGCAGGGAAAACACCATGCGCTTCCTGTTCAAAATCGACGTGCAGTCTCTGGGGCTGTTTGACATCATCCTCACCAGCCGGGACCAGGAGGTGGATATCCGCATTGCCTGCCCCCAGAAGGTGGCCCCCTTTTCCAAGCAGATGGAGCAGGCGGTTTCCCAGATTATCGCCCGGAACGGTCTGACGCCCACCGGCGTCAGTGTGCGTAAAATGGAGCGCCCGGTCGCCCTGACAGAGGTGTTCCCAAAAATATTTGAAGGGAAGAATAGTGTCAATGTCAAGGCCTGACGGGAGACGGAATCCACCCAGGAAGGCGGTAGCCCTCCAGTACGGCGCGGGAGACGGCGCGCCGGTCATTGTGGCCTCCGGCATGGGGTACATGGCGGAGAAAATTGTGGAGGTGGCCGCCGGAAGCGGCGTGCCCATCTACGAGGACAACTCGCTGGCCACCATCCTCACCCAGCTCCAGCTGGGGCAGGAGGTGCCCGAGGAGCTCTACAAAGCGATTGTGGAGATTTATGTGTACTTTTTGCAGTTCGACCCGGCGACTGGGGAGCGCAGGGCCCGGGAGGAAGCGCCCCCGCCCCCGCCTCCGGATGAGGCGCATGAGGAGAGGAGCGTGGAGCCATGACCCAAGAAATCCAAAAAAATTCTTATCTGCTGCTGGACAGCCGGAACGCACCCTTAGCCCGGGGGGAGCTGCTCACCAATCCAGACGCCCCCACCCTTCAGGTGCGGGTGCTGGACCACAAGATTTCCGACGTGATGAACCATGAGGAAATCCAGCTGGTCCCCATGGGGGTCAACGGCGCCGCTCTGCTGGGGCGCATTGTGCGCAGCCGGAACGATAACATTGTGTTGGAAAAGCTCCAGAGTCTGGACAACGATATGCGGCAGAATCTGCGCATACCCACCGATTTTCGGAGCTTTATCTACCCCATCACGGGCCGATGGCGGGGCCGGCGGAGCATCGAGGCCAAGGATTTGAGCTGCGGCGGTCTGGCTTTCTTCTGCGCCGACCCCCTTGAGGTGGGGGAGCATGTGGAGGTCATCGTTCCCGTCACCAGCCAGCCGGTGCTGCTCCGGTGCAAAATTCTCCGGGAGCGGCCCTCCGAGGAGGAGCGGGAGGACGTGCTTTACGCCGGGAAATTTGTGGAGATGTGCAACGACGAGGAGATGGTGGTGCGGGAGGCCGTATTCAACATCCAGCTCCAGGGCCGTCCGCGAAAATCCTGAGCGGGGCGGGGATGGCCGGGAGTGACATCCAAAACGCATACAAACACCAACAGCGCTAGGAGCTGCGCCGGGGCGGGAGCCCCGGTTGGAGCGGAAAGGAAAGGGCAGATTCCATGAGGAAACACAACAAAAGCAACTCCATCAAGAGCATAGGACGCCGGGGGGCAGCATGGCTGCTGGCCCTGGCGCTGATGTGCGGCCTGATGCCGGGAGCGGGGCTGTCCGCCCTGGCGGTTCAGGCGCCCGGGACCGGGAACCAGGCGGAATATGGACACTGGGCCCAGGAGTACCTGGATAAGCTGGTCTCCTGGGGCGTCATGCGCGGGGACATCGACGGCAACCTGCGCCCCGACGCGGACATCAGCCGCGCGGAGTTCGTCACCATGGTCAACCGGGCCTATGGCTACGACGAGGTGGGGGTCAACCCCTTTACCGACGTGGACTTCCACTCCTGGTATGCCGACGATATCTCCATCGCCTACAATGTGGGCTATTTCACCGGCACCTCCAGCACCACCGCGTCCCCGGACCTGGGGCTCACCCGGGAGCAGGCTACCCTGCTGCTGGGGAGAAACATGATGCTGGAGGCCAGCACCGGCGAGACGTTGGGCTATGCCGACAGCCGGGAGTTCAGCGACTGGAGCCGGGCCATGATTCCCGCCGCCTCCAACGCGGGGATTATCAACGGGTACTCCGACGGCACCTTCCGGCCCCAAAACAACATCACCCGGGGCGAGGTGGCCGCGATGCTGGCCCGCTCCCTGGGCACCCCCATCTATGAGGCGGGGGAATATGAGCTGGGCAATGTGTACGGCAATGTGACCATTGCCACCTCCGGCGTCAACCTGCGCAACACCGTGATTGCCGGTGACCTGTACCTCACCGGCGGCATCGGGCTGGGCGAGCTGCTGCTGGAAAACGTCACGGTGCTGGGGCGTATCATTGCCAGCGGCGCGGGCGAGAGCAACAAGGGCGACAGCAGTATTATCCTGCGCAACGTGGAGGCCGACTCCATGGTGGTGGACAGCATCAACAACCAGTTCGTCACCCTCCGGGTGGAGGGAGATACCGACATCGACGTCACCAGTGTGCGTACCCCCGCCTACCTGGAGGACGTGACCCCGGATGAGTACGGCCTCAAGCTGGTCCAGCTGGAGGGCGAGGCGGGCACCAGCCTTCAGCTGGCCGGGAACGTGAAAGAAGTGGTCAACCTGACCCCCAATTCCTACCTGCATATGGCCCAGGGGTCCGCCCAGCGGGTGACCATCGACGAGAAGGCCATGGGCGCGACCATGCAGATTGACCTGGGGGCGCGGGTGAAGGAACTCAACCTGGACGTGGCGACCACCGTGACCGGCACCGGTGATGTGGACCATGTGAACATCAGCGCCGCAGGCTGTACCGTGGCGATGCCGCCGGATACCGTGGATATTCGTCCGGGTATCAGCTCCAGTGTGGCCGGGGAGGCGATGGACAACGTGACTGCGGCGGAGTATTCCGCTGACCCCCGGATTCTGGCCGGTTATCCCGAGGCCCGGAACGTGGCCCCCACCGGCGCCGACGCGGTGTTCAGCACCAATAAGCGCGGGACCGTCTATTGGGCCATCACCGCCCTGGCCGACGGGTCGGTCAGCGAGGATGATTTGATTACGCCTCCGGTCTATGGCGGGATTATTTTGCAGTCGGGTACCCTCCAGGCTGCCGCCTCCAAGACCGAGTATACCGCCAAGCTCAATAAGCTGACCGCCGATGGTTCCTACTACCTGAGCGCTATCATGGTGGACAGCCGGGGACAGCATAGTCCTGTGAAGGTTACTGCCTTTACTACCCCGGATGATACCGTGCCGGCGTTTACAACGGGGTATCCGGTGATGAGCCGGATTCAGAGCGATTCTGCTCAGGTTACCATTATGACCAACAAGAACTGCCAGCTTTATTGGGCGGTTCTGCCCAAGGGCGGCACCGCGCCGAAACCCCAGGACTTCAAAACCGGAAGTATCAGCGGAAATCTGGGTTATGGTACGTTGGACGCTGTGAAGAACAGCACAATGCCCTTTAAGGTAAACAATACGCCCTTGGACGAAATGGGCGAATACGATTTGTATTTGTGGCTGACGGATTATGACGGCGCTAAGAGCTCCAATGTGAAGAAGGTGAGCTTCAAGACCGTGGATGGAACGCCGCCGGTGGTCCGCAGCATTGAGCAGACCGGCGCGGCGGCTAAGAGCGTGACCATGACCTTCCAAATCAATGAGCCTGCTGATTTGTACTGGGCGGTGGTCAAGGCGAACGAGGACTTCCTGCGTCCTGTGACGGCGGGAGGCGCAAAGCCCGGCATGAGCGATCTGGCCGCCAAGACGCAGGTGGAGGCGGGCATCGGCGCTGTAAAGAACGGCAAGGCTACCGCCAGCAAGGCCGACACCAATGCGACCTTTACCATCAGCGGTCTGGAGGAAATGACCAGCTATGACCTGTACTATGTTGCCAAGGATAAGGCGGGCAACTATTCTGAGGTCGTAGGCAAGATTACTGTCAACACCCAGGACAACCAGCCCCCCACGGTGATTCAGGAGTTCACCGAGTTCGGCGGGGAGGACAACACCAAGGACCCGCTGCCCAATACGGATATCCGGCTTGTGTTCTCGGAGTCCATTCAGGGCTTTGATCTGGTGAACGGTGTGCGGGATAACTATCAGAGCTTTTTGGAGGTGTATCAGGCCACACGGGCGGATAAATTCGCGTGGGCGCTCTTCCTCAAGGACCATATCAAGCTCTGGCGGGTGGACCGTGAGACTGGCGGCAGCTCCCTGGCCAAGGACCGCTGGGAAAGAAAGGGAGAAAATCAGTGGGAAGAGCAGGACGTATGGGAGATTGATTATTGCAATGCCTCCGTGTCCATTGAGGACGGCAAAGTGGTGGTAATCTTCCCCACCAGTGCGGGCGGATTGGATTTGGAAAGCGGCGCGACCTATTATTTCCGGCTGGAGAACATTGCCGATATGGCGATGAAACCCAACCCCATGCGCAATCAGGACCTTCCCCGGTTTACCACCATGTTTGCCCAGGTAAACCTGACCAAGGTGAGCCCCTCGGGAACGGCGGGCACTGATAGTCCGCCGAAGTTCGATATGACCTTCCGGGCGACGCCCCGGGCGGCCAGCAGTGTGGAGGACGGAATCGAGTGGGATGTCCTGCTCTGGAGCCAGACTACCATTAAATTTGAAGTGTGGCGGCGAAAGGTCGGTACTGAGACTTGGGATAGGGCACCGGGGGTCGGCTCTATCAGTACCGCCGCCCAGCAGCCACGCATGGGGTACAGTGTTACCCGCTGCTTTGCGGGGAATACAGCAAGCGCCAGCTGGAACTTTGAAACCTTAAATAAGTTTGAGACTGCGTATGAATACGGTATCGTAATCACGGAAATCAAGGAGAATCCAGAGCGGGATACTTGGAATGACACGGTTAAAATCGACGTGAGTGTGGTTGCGGGAGAGCGTGTTCCCCTGCGGGATTTGGCCTCCCAGGTCAGTCCCACGAATTTCACCACACAGAAGGAAAACGGCGTGGTGGAAATCGGCATACCCACCAATTTCTCCGTGGACCATCCGTTCAGCGATACCGCCGCACCCTATTTTACCGGCGGTTACCCTGAGTTCCGTCCGAAGGATACCAGTGTAGAAATTGATATCCGTTTGAACCGCAGCAACAACGTGTATTATTACTACGTGGTTGCGCCTCGTGGTATCGTTCCTACCACATACAAAGATAAAGCAATCAACGATACAACGAGCTGGGAAACTTTGCCGGAGGATGGAAAGGTCCTTCTGGATGCAGATGGTGAACCACTGAAAGATAAAGAATTGGAAAAGTTTTTTGCGACCCTGCCCCTTGCCAATGAAGTCATCAATCCGACCTATGACAACCCTTATGTTATCACTGGAAGCGGCAAGTACAATGGCGGCGCAATTCCGCTGGTCAATGAGAAGCTGTCAAAGGAACTGTTAGCAAATACCGAGTATATTGCGTACTTTGTGCTGACCGGTGAATCTGTGGAAACCCGATCCGGCGTATATTGTTTCAGGTTCAAAACGATACCGTTGATTCGCCCTGTTTTGGATTTGCAGATTTCCAATGCAGACAGCTCTCAGGTAGATGCTACCGTGGACCGTACCGCTGATGTACAGGCTCGATTGCTGTTCATGGGAAGCATAGAAGCACCGTTTAATGAGCCGTTTGAGAAGTATGCTGAGGCGTGGAAAGGGGAAGGTGACCCGCCGTGGAAGGACAACACCTCTTATAGAGTGATAGATGCCATGAAAAATTCAACAGGTTCAAATAAAACTCCCTCCATGTTTGATGAGTATGCCAGTATCGAATTAAAGAATACGGTGGCCAATGCAATTAGAATGGGTTCCAGCGGTGGTTTGAACATGTGGGGACCGCAGACAATCCCAATGGATGAAACGCGGACCATGAAATTTGACCTCTCTGATCCGGATTCTACCTATGTCTGTATTGCTGTAGCGAAGTGCAACCAAGAAGGGGCGGAGGACGCGTTCCGCGCGGCTTGGCCGGTAGAATATGTGGATAAAGTGCCGCCAAAAGCTGCCAATGCAAGCCTTGATCTTGTTGTAAATGAGGACACAAATGGCCGTAAAACAATAGAAGGTATGATAATGATTGACTATGATAAATACCTCTATAGAGTGACTAATGCAGGTGTGAGATTGCCGCTGGCGGAATTGAAAGGAACCTTACTGGATAAGAACGGAAATGACACGGCTAGTGACCCCAGTAAGGCGGAATACTACGGTATAGATAATTTGTTTAGAAGTATCGGAGGCGGGACAACAGGTGTAGATTGGTATGAGGTTCTACCAAGTAGTGGGCCTCCTACTCGAACGACTGGATTTACAATATATGTTAAAAATAGACCGCTATCTAATTCGATTGAAATTCCACTTCCGACTGTTCTATACAACAAGAATGGTGACCGTGTGCCAAACCAATCGGTTCAGATTACCGCCACTTTTAACGCGAGTACGAATCAATATACCTTTACCGCCAAAATTATAGACAACAAATCCTAATAAACATCTGCAAGGGAGCGGGCGGTCCCCGCCCGCTCCCGTTCATTTGAAACACGTCCCTGAAAAGGAGTACGAGCTATGAAGCAACATTTCTTGCGCTGTGCCGGCGCTTTAATGGCAGCGATTGTATTGGTGCTGGCACTGACCTTGGCCGCCGTGGCTGTGGATGATACAGGCACAGCTCCGGCATCACCCAGCCAAGGGCAGACGGAAGAATCCGTACCGCCAACACAAGAGACAACACCCCCGCCTCCTGCTCAGTTAAAGGCCCTGGAAATCGTCTCCACCGGCGGTTCCATGGAGGTGGGGGCCACCAAAGAGCTGACCCTCATGACCGACCCGAATGATTTTGAAATCTCTCCCGGCAGTGTTACCTGGAAGGTGGAAGAAGATGAAAAAAACAAGGGCGTAATTGAGGTGAGCGCCAATGGCGTCGTGACTGCAAAGGCCCCCGGCGATGCAAAGGTAACAGCGACAGTGGGAAATATCACCAGCAGGCCCTATGCAATCAGTGTCTCCGGCGTGGTTTTGAGCACCGAGAAAGAGGACGATAAAACCCTTATGGTCGGTAAAACGACCACGTTGAAAATTGACCTCTACGGTGCGGCCATCGGCCTGACAACCCCGGATTGGGTCAGCAGCGACCCCAGAGTTGCGGCCGTTGTCACCGGCGGCAAGGTCACTGGACGCGCCCCCGGCAAAGCGACGATTACCGTGACCTATTATGACGGAAAAAACCGCTATACCGACGAGATTGAAATAGAGGTCAAAGAGAACACGTTGGGACTCTGGGAGGGCGGCACAGTGGTCGCCGGAAGCCCCTATTATTTTTCCAAAATTCTCCCCGACCTCCGGCAGGTGTGCCGAACGGCTCTGGAAAACACAGACCTTGTCTATATATCAAACCTCGCGGTATCCCCCAGACAGGGCGTGCTCTATTACGGCTATAAATCCCCCTCCGACACAGGCGCGGGCGTGGGCGGCACCGAGAAATATTACTACACCAGGACCACAGGACAGCGCTCTTTGACGGATGTGACATTCATACCCAAGGCGGAGTTCAGTGGTACCGCTGAAATTACTTACACCGGCTTTGGCAGCAACGGACAGTTCTATACTGGCACCATCCGGCTCACAATTAAAGGAATTGATGACGTATCTTATTCCTGCCTCAAGGACACCCCGCTGGTGTTTCAGGGGGGGGACTTCAACACCATCTGCCGGGTGCGCACGGGGCATGAGCTCAGTTATGTGACCTTCACCCTCCCCGCCGCCAGCCAAGGCGTTCTTTACTACAACTACACCGGCGAGGCCGCCTACGCGGAGAAGGTCATTGACGGCACCCAGTATTTCCGCAGCCGCAGTCCCTATCTGGATTCCATCACCTTCCTGCCGGCCTCCGGCTTTACCGGCTCGGTGCGCATCGACTACCGGGCGGTGGACACCTCCGGGCTGGCCTACAACGGCCGGGCGACCATCAACGTCGGCACCGGAAACGGCAGCACCACCAGTCCCGAAGAGGGTGACGTGAACTACCGGGCCGCCGCCGGGGACCCGGTGGACTTCCGGGCCAGCGACTTCAACGACGCCTGCTGGGAGGCCCTGGACGGGACCTTGGACTACGTCAAGTTCACCGAGATTTCCTCCAACCAGGGCGAGCTGCGCTACAACTACCGCAGCAGCGCCAACCCCGGAAGCCAGGTCAGCGAATCCACCCGCTATTACCGCAACGACAGCCCCAGTATCTCCAATATCACCTTTGTCCCCAGCTCCGACCATACGGAGGCAGTCACCCTCAAATTTACCGGCTACGGCGTAGGGGGCGAGCGCTTCGAGGGTACGGTGGTCATCGACTACACCGGCAAGGCCGGCGGCGGGAACATCAGCTACACCGTCCGGGCCGGACGCCCCGCAGAGTTCGAGACGGCCGATTTCAACGAGCTGTGTCAAAACAAGCTGGGCAACAGCCTGGATTATGTGTGCTTCGACGTCCTGCCGTCCTCCAGCCGGGGGACACTGTACCGCAACTACACATCCTCCGGCTCCGGCACCCGGGTGGACGAGGACGACAGGATTTCCCGCACCAACCTCTCCCGTGTGGCCTTCGTCCCCAACCGGAGCTACTCCGGCACGGTGGATATCGGCTTTACCGGCTATGATACCAAAGGAAATTCCTTCAGCGGAACCGTGACCATCCAGGTGGACGACAGCGGGGCCAGCGAGGGAATCAGCTACTCCACCCGTCCCGGCGGCTCGGTGCTCTTCAACGCCAGCGACTTCAACGACATGTGCCGGGAGGTCACCGGGGCCTCGCTGAATTATGTGCGCTTCGAGCTCCCCGCCTCCAGCCGGGGCACCCTCTATTACAAATACGACAGCGACAAGCCCGCCGAGGTGAAGGAGAGCACCAGCTACTACCGCTCCGGCAGCGGACGCCTGCTGGACGATATCACCTTCGTATCCAACAGCAATTTTGCCGGTACGGTGGAGATTTCCTATACCGGCTACAGCTCCGGCAGCGGCCAGTTCAGCGGGTCCGTGCTGATTACAGTGGCCGCCCCCAGGGCGGAGACCATCTACCTGACCGCCGGTTCCGCGCCCATCCAACTCAGCAGCGCCGCCTTCCGGCAGGCGTGCGGTACGGTGCTCACCCAGGGCCTGAGCTATGTGCGGTTCGCCAGCCTCCCCGATACCAGGGCGGGACGGCTCTATGAGAACTACGTGGATGCCGCCTCCGGGTATCAGGCCAGCACCGGAAGCCCCTACTACCTGACGGGCTCCCCCGGCATCGACCAGCTGACCTTCGTACCCCAGTCCGGTTATCAGGGCACGGCTACCATAAACTACACCGGCTACGGCGCAGGGGGCGACCAGGTGTCCGGCACGGTGGAGATTGCCATTTCCAACGGCGGCAGCGGCGGCATCAACATCCCCGCAGTCAGCAGCTTTTCCGACATGGCCAATTACAGCTGGGCCACGACGGCGGTGGAGTACCTCTCGCAGACCGGCGTGGTCAACGGCATCGGCAACGGCCGCTTCGGGCCGGAGCAGACCATTCAGCGCTGTGACTTCACCTTGATGCTCTGCCGGGCCTTCCGGTTCGACATGATCGGCGGCAACAGTTTTCCGGACATCCCTGCGGGGAGCTATTACGGCTCGGCGGTGACGACGGCCAAGAGCCTGGGGATTGTCACCGGCAGCAACGGACTGTTCATGCCCACCAGCGCCCTCTCCCGCCAGGACGCCATGCTGATGCTCAAACGGGCCATGGTGGCCGCTGGCTGGAGCGTGCCCAGCGGCGCGGAGGGAAGCCTTTCCCGCTTCTCCGACGGGGCGCAGGTGTCCGGCTACGCCAGGGACGCGGTGGCCTCTATGGTGCAGATGGGGGTTGTCACCGGCGACGGCGCCAACCGGCTCAAGCCCTGGGAGCCCATCTCCCGGGCGGAGATGGCGGTGATTCTCTACCGGGTGCTGGCCCGGTAGTCCAGAGGGAAACCGGGGCTTCCGGTTCCGCTGATTCAGAGAGGATGAGAGATTATGGAAGAGATTTCCCAGGCCCAGACCGAGGATTTTGAAATCCGTCCAGGCATGATGGTGGAGGCACTGACCCTGAACAATCAGCTGACCTTTGTGGGTAAGGTAGAGCGCTTCGGCTCCAACGGGGCGGTTACGATTCGGGAATCCACCGGCCAGGAGCTGCCCCCCGTCCTTTATAATAAGGAGATCAAGCTCCGCTTTTTCCAGGGAGAGCGGACCATGGTGCTCCATGGAAAAATCTGCGGCAGTACCCAGTGGATGTGGAAGCTGGACCAGCTGGAAAACAAGTTCGTGGTGGAGAAGCGGGGCTTCTTCCGGCAGCATGTGAAGGTTGAGGCCTCCGCCATCTGCACCCCCAAGGGGGGGAACAAGCGGACCAGCGCCCCCTGTATGATTCTGGACGTCAGCGCGGGGGGGCTGCTGCTCACCAGCCGGGAGAGCTACGAGGTGGAGGATGAGCTGTCCGTCACCAACGCGCGCATTGTGGAGGAGCTGGACCCCTTCGCCTTCCAGTGCCGGGTCCGCCGGGCCGGTGAGCGGTCGGGCGGGTACATACCCTACGGCTGTCAGTTTACCTCCCTGGCCTCCAGGGAGCAGGACCGGCTTCTCCGGGCCATCTTCATCGCCCAGCGGAAGGAAATTCAGACCCAAAAGGAGCGGGGTACGCCCTGATTCTGTGCGCTCAGGCGGAGCTTTGGCCAGCGGCTGGAGCTCCGCCTGAGCGTGTCTGTCCTCAAGGAGCGGGATGAGAGAAAAAAAGGTGGGGTCACCTGAAAAAATTGACAGATATCAACAAATGCCCTTGACAAAGAACGGAAATTGAATAATAATAGAAAGCATCCCGGTGAAAATGAATAGAAATCAGGATTTACTCGGAAAAAAAGACAGAAAACTGGCAGAGCCCTGGTTAAGGTTGGAAAAAACGCTCGCAGAGGGGGCTGTGATTACACTTGAATTTGCGGTATGGGTGTGTTATAATGCAAAAGCAAGCTAGCGCAAGATGGAATGTGCCGGAAATTAAAACCAGTGCGTTCACTTTTTTCTGAGCTTGGCCGGTTATGCCTGCAAGTGTATGGTTAACCAGTCTGTTACATAATTTTAGAAGAAACCGCAGGCGTGAGGTGCCTGGGACCGGCCGCTCCCCATGGGGGGCGGAGCTTATGGGCGAAGGAGTGCGGAGAATGGACTTTTTGGCGAGCAATTCCCAGCTGCTGCTGGAAAAATCTATGGGCTTCCTGTGGACCAAGCAGGCGGCGCTGCTGGACAACGTGGCCAACGCGGAGACGCCGAACTATAAGGCTAAGGTGGTTACCTTTGAGGACAGCCTGCGGGTCCAGCTGGAGCGGGCCGCCGGCGGGAAGAGCACGAAGCCGCAGAGCACCGTGCGCCGTCTCCTGGAGGACGCCGAGGTGGCCGTGTTCGAGCCCCAGGAGGCCGCACGTATGGACGAAAACGGCATCAATGTCAACGAGCAGATGGTGGAGGCGGTGCGCAACGCCTACCAGATTCAGTACGTGATGCAGTCCATTTCCAACAACCTGACCGTGCTGCGTACTGCGGTGCGGGGCCAGTAATCTGGGAGGTAACGGATTATGTCCTTTTTGAGCTCTATGAATATCGTCGGCTCCGGCCTGACTGCACAGCAGCTGCGCCTGGATGTCATTGCCGAGAACGTCACCAACGCCAACACCACCCGGACGGAGAACGGCGAGGGCCCTTACCGCCGGAAGGTGGTGGTCTTTCAGGCGGAGACCGGGCGGGACTCCTTCCGGGCCGCTATGGCGCGGGCCGCGCAGGGGCTGGCCCCCAACACCGGGTATGCCACCGCGGGCGGCGTGCGGGTGGTCAACATTGCCGAGGACCCGGAGGAGCTGAAGCTCCTGTATGACCCCACCCACCCGGACGCCAACGAGGACGGGTATGTGGAGATGCCCAATGTGGACATGGTGAAGGAGATTACCGACGCTATGGCCGCGACCCAGGCCTATTCGGCCAACGTTACGATGATGAATACCCTCAAGGCTGTCGTATCCAAGGGAATGGAGATTGGACGGTAGCGGAGTTAAGGGACGCAGAGGAAGGAGCACAAGGCTATGCTTACGCCGGCAGAAGGATTCGGGGGCGCAGGCCCCCTGGCACAATATGGAATTGCCGCCCCGACGGGGTGGGGCATTGCTGCGCCCGCACGGGTACAGCAGGAGTCTGAGGCCGCGTCCTCCGCAGAACGGTTGGACGGCGGCTTGTTTGCGTCTATTTTTCAGAATGCCATTCAGAATGTAAGAGATACCGACGCGGAAAATGTTCAGGCCCAGTATCTGCTCTCCACCGGGCAGCTGGATAACCCCGCTGCCGCGACGATTGCCGCCACCAAGTACGGAATTTCGGTGGATTTGCTGGTTCAGCTGCGCAATAAGGCGTTGGACGCCTATTCTGAGCTGACCCGTATGAGCATTTAAGCGGGAGTCATATCATGGGAAGCGGAAGGCCAGGGGATGATAGCGGTTGAATGAGAAGATAAAAGCAAATTTGGAGAAGGCCAAGACGGCGCTGGGCAAAGTCTCAAAGAAAATATGGGTCCTGATTGCCGTGGCGCTGGTGCTTGTGGCTGCGGGCATTACCATTTTTCTTTACAACCGGCCCTACTCCGTGCTGATTACCTCCAGCAATGCGGAGGAAATCTCCACGGTCATGTCTTGGCTGGAGACGCAGGGAATCCAGGATTACCGGATGGAGGGTATGAGCACCATCCTGGTACCCAGCGGGCAGGAGACCAATCTGAAAGCCCGCCTGATGATGGAGGGGTATCCCAAGCAGGGGTTCTCCTACGAGTCCTATTATAGCCACGTCAGCACCCTCTCAACCGAGGCGGAGCGAAAACAGGCCTACCTGAACTCGATTCAGGACCGCCTGGGAGCCATCATTGAGGAGCTGGAGGGCGTCAGCTCGGCAGTGGTTACCCTCACCCAGAGCAGCGGACGGGGGTCCGTCCTATCCGGCGGGAACGAGGTGGAGGCCTCCGCCGCCGTTGAGGTGACCATGAGGAGCGGCGCGGAGCTGAACAGCAAAATGGCCAATGCCATCCGCAACTTTGTGGCACACGCGGTGCAGGGGCTGAAAATTGACTCCGTCGTGATTATCGACAGCTACGGCAATACATACAGCGGCAGCGATGTAGGCAATGCCGCCGACAGCGACGCCTACGCCCTCAAGACCCAGCTGGAGGAGAGCTATGCCAACAAGGTCCGCCGTCAGGTGTACGAGGCCCTGGTTGACTTCTACGGCGCGGAAAACCTGAAGGTAGAGGCCAACTGCGTGGTGGAAATGAGCACCACCACAATCAAAGATTATCAGGTGGGCCTGCCCGAATACGCCCAGGACGGAAGCACCGGAGGCCGGGGCATTATCGGCACGATGATTTACGACCATCAGATTGTACCCGGCGCGGGCGAGGGCGCTGGAGGGGTTGTGGGCACCGAGTCCAACGCCGACTGGCCCCAGTATGTGGAGAATCCTGAAGCCCCCGACGATGACCAGAACCTGCTTCAAACCAGCGGCGAGACTATTTTCGACAACAGCAAGACCCAGACGGAAACCTACATTCCCATTGGCCAGGTTACCGACTGTACCGTAGCCGTGAGCATCAACTCCACTACGGCGGGAGCGGTGGACATTGAACAGGTCATCGCCCACGCGGCCCGGGCCGCCGGCATCAACGCGGTGGTGACCGAAGAGATGACCGCCGAGGAATACTTGGCCAGCAAGATTTCCGTTATGACCGCGCCCTTCTACGTGGCGCCCCAGCCCGGCGAGCCCGGCGGACCCGAGCAGCCTGGGACCATCGGCGGGATTCCTCTGTGGATTATCATTGCCGCCGCTGCCGGCATCCTTCTGTTTGTGGTGCTGCTGGTGGTTATCCTTATCCTGCGGGGCAAGAAGAAAAAGAAGCAGCAGGAGCTGGAAGAGCAGCAGAACGCCTCCGTGGAGGAGCTGTTGGAGGCCGCAGGCATTCCCCTGGGCGAGAATGGGGAGCCCGAGACCGGCGCCGACGTAATGGACATTCAGACCGAGCGCAGTATGGAGCTGCGTAAGGATATCCGCCAGTTTGTGGACGAGAACCCCGAGATTGCCGCCACGATGATTAAGAGCTGGCTGAAAGGAGACGACGACAATGGCTGACACCGCAGCGGAGCCCAAGAAAAAGGGCTTTGGGAAGGGCAAAAAGGGCAAGAAGGGCGAAGAGCCCCAGGAGACCCAGGAAGTCAAGGAGCAGGCCCAGCCCAAACAGCCGGAGGCCAAGCCGGCCCCGTCGATGCCCCGGGTGAGCCTGAACAGCCAGCAGAAGGCAGCAGCCGTTATCGTCGCCCTGGGGGCCGATAAGGCCTCCCACCTGTACAAGTTCATGGAGCCCGACGACGTGGAGCAGCTCACCATTGAGGTGGCAAAGCTGGGCCTGCTGGGCTCCGAGCAGACCGAAGAGGTCCTGACCGAGTTCTATCAGATGTGCCTGAGCAACAAGGCGGTCACCGAGGGCGGCTTGGAATACGCCAGAGCCGTCCTGGAGAAGGCCTACGGGCCCCAGACCGCCGAGGAGCTCCTGGGCAAGGTCACCAAGTCCCTCAAGAACCGGCAGTTTGCCTTTATGGATAAGGCGGATGAGCGCTCCCTGTTCTCCGCCCTCCAGAACGAGCGCGCCCAGACCATCGCCCTGGTGCTCTCCCACATCGAGGCCAGCAAGGCCGCCGGGGTCATCGCCCAGCTGGACGAGGCCCGGCAGATCAAGGTTGTGGAGAACATGGCCAAAATCGAGGGCGTGTCCCCCATGGCCCTCAAGATTGTGGAGGCCGATATGCGCAACAAGTTCTCCAATATCGTCACCAGCAGCAACGTCAAGGTGGGCGGCATCGACTATGTGGCCGACGTGATGAACAACCTGGACCGGTCCAGCGAGAAGAACATCTTCGACGGCCTGGCCGCCTACGACCAGGAGCTGGCCGACGAGATTCGCAAGCGTATGTTCGTCTTTGAGGACATCATCACCATGGACGACCGGTCGGTTCAGCGCTTCGTGCGGGACTGCGACCCCAGAGATCTGGTGCTGGCCCTCAAGGCCACCAACAAAGAGGTGGCCGCGAAGCTCTTCAACAATATGTCCACCCGTATGGCCCAGAGCATCCAGGACGACCTGGAGATTACCACCAATGTCCGCATGAAGGACGTGGAAGAGGCCCAGCAGCGCATCGTCGATATTATCCGCGGCTTGGAGGAGAAGAACGAGATCATCATCCTGAAGGGCGGAAAGGACGATATCATTGCCTAACATATTCAAGCATTTTATGCGGGCGGCGGCGGAGCCCTATCAATTCCCGGACGCCGAGGAGCTGATTCAAGCCGAGGAGCTCCCCCCAGAGGAAGTCCTTTTGCCCGAGGAAGGGTTGGAGGATCTGGACCCCCAGGGGGAGTGGACGGCGGAGCCTTTGGAGGAACCCCCGGAGGAAAATCCCATCAGCTTTGCCCAGATTCAGGCGGACAGCATCCTGGAGGACGCCCGCCGTCAGGCGGAGCAGCTTTTGGAGGACAGCCGCCAGTCCGCCCGGCAGGAGGCCGAGCAGGTCTTTGCCGCCGCCCGGGAGGACGGCCGTCGGGAGGGGTACGGCCAGGGGCTGGCCCAGGCCCGGCAGGAGGCCGCCAAGGAGCGGGAGGAACAGGCCAAGCGCCTGGAGGAACAGGTGGAGCGCTTCCTGACCCAGGCCGGGAGCGCCCTGGACCGGCAGATGGACCAGAACATTGACGAGCTGCGGGATTTGGCCCTGGCCATCGCGGAAAAGGTGGTCTGCGTGAGCCTCAAGAGCAGCGCCGACGTGATTTCCCGCATGATTCAGACGGCGGTGGATAAGCGCAAGCGCCGGGAATGGGTTCACATATACATTGCCGAGTGTGACGCCAAGCGGCTCAGTCAGCTGCCCGCCTCCCTGTCGGCCACCCTGAGCGGCCTCAGCGACCGGGTGCGGATTATCCCCATGGGGGACGACGAGTCGGGCACCTGCATCATTGAAACCCCCGACGAGATTATCGATGCCAGCGCCGCCACCCAGCTCAACAACATCCGCAGTATTCTCATGGATACCGCCGGCGGCGGCGGCGGAAGCCTGTTTTAAGAAGTAGGAGACATTCCCATGTCTGTATTCCAGCAGATGGTCCGGCAGGTCTACAACGCGGACACCTACAGCCTGACCGGAAAAATCGAAAATATCGTGGGCATGTCCATCGAGGCCTCCGGAGCCCACGCGGCGGTGGGCGATATCTGCCGCATTTACAGCGGGGACTCCGGCGGACAGGTGACGGCTGAGGTGGTGGGGTTCAAAAATGACCACATCCTCCTGATGCCCTACTCCGATATGGCGGGCATATCCGCCGGGAACTTCGTGCGCAATACCGGCGCACAGCTCACCCTCCGGGTGGGGGAGTTCCTCCGGGGGCGTATCATCAACGCCCTGGGACAGCCCATCGACGGCAAGGCCCCCTTCGAGGGGGGGACCCCCTACTGTGTGGGGGGCTCGCACATCAATCCCCTGCAGCGCCCCCCCATTCGGGAGCGTATCCAGTTTGGCATTAAGGCCATAGACGGCATGAACACCATCGGCAAGGGCCAGCGCATTGGCATATTTGCGGGCACCGGCGTGGGGAAATCCACCCTGATGGGCATGATTGCCAAAAACGTTACCGCAGATATCAACGTCATCGCCCTGGTGGGCGAGCGCGGGCGCGAGGTGCTGGAGTTCGTCCAGAAGGATTTGGGCGAGGAAGGGATGAAGCGCTCCGTGCTGGTGGTGGCCACCTCCGACCAGCCCGCCATGCTGCGGATGAAATGCCCCAGTGTGGCCACCGGTATTGCCGAGTACTTCCGGGACCAGGGGTACGACGTGCTGTTGATGATGGACTCCCTGACCCGGTTCGCTATGGCGCAGCGGGAAATCGGTCTGGCGATTGGAGAGCCGCCGGTGGCCCGGGGGTACACCCCCTCCATGTACGCGGAAATGCCCAAGCTCCTGGAGCGCAGCGGCAACTTTGCCAAGGGCTCCATTACTGGGGTCTATACCGTGCTGGTGGAGGGCGATGACACCAACGAGCCCATTGCCGATACCGTTCGCGGTATTTTGGACGGCCATATCGTCCTTTCCCGGGCTCTGGCCCACGCCAACCACTACCCCGCGATTGACGTGGGGGCCAGCATTTCCCGTCTGATGGTGGAAATCGTTCCCCAGGAGCATCGGAATCTGGCCTCCCGCATTCGAGATATCCTGAGCGTCTATGAGAAAAACGCGGACCTGGTGGCCATTGGGGCCTATAAGCCGGGGAGCAACCGGAAGCTGGATTTCGCCCTGTCCAAAATCGACGCGGTGAACGGCTTCCTCACCCAGGAGATTGACGAGTCCTTTTCCTATGAACAGTGTCTGGCTCAGATGGAGCAAATTTTGAAGTAAGGCGGCTGACTTGAAGTGGTTTACCGATGAAAAAATTCAAATTTTCCTTGGATACCGTGCTGGATTACAAGCAGCAGGTGCTGGACGCCCTCCGGGGGGAGCACGCGGTCATTCTGGCCCAGGTCCGGGCCCAGGAGGAAGTCCTGGAGGCCGTTTGGGGCCGCTACCGGACCTACAATGAGGAATACCGGGTGCGCAAGGCCGAGGGGCTGACCATCATCGACGCTACCCTCTATCAAAACGGCCTGCGGGCCGTGGAGGGGGAGATTCAGCGGGAGACAGACCGGCTGGAGGAGCTCCGCCGCCAGGAGGAGCGCAAGCGCACCGAGGTGGTGGAGGCCAAGAAGGAGACGGCCTCTCTGGAGAAGCTCCGGGAAAAGAAGCTGGACCTCTACAACAAGGAGGCCGCTAAGGCCGAGGAACGGTTCCTGGAGGAATTTGTCTCCACCACCCGGGCCAATCAGAGCGCCAGCGCGTAAGATAGTGGTGGTTCAACCGGCAAAATGCCGTTGAACATAGATATCCCAAGATAAGGAGGTGAAGAACAATGGAACAGCTGCAAAACGCGCTGCTGGGGATGCTTCAGGCCACCTTGCAGCAGGTCCCCGGCGTGGGGGGCAAGAACGAGAGCGGCGGCGATGAGTTCCAAAAGCTCCTGGAGCGGGCCCAGAATCCCCAGGA
The DNA here is from genome assembly GCA_910585415.1 of uncultured Flavonifractor sp. Taxonomy (GTDB): domain Bacteria; phylum Bacillota; class Clostridia; order Oscillospirales; family Oscillospiraceae; genus CANAAV01. The sequence continues at coordinate 34,108 of CAJUDT010000006.1, read as the reverse complement.
TGTGGAGCAGCCCGAGCCCGCCAAGAAGCCCCAGACCCCCGACAAGGAGGAGCCCGCCAAGGCGGAGGACACCCAGGAGAAGCCCGCCCAGCAGCCCGAGGAGCCCGTGAAGAACCAGCAGGCCCAGGACGCCGCCGAGCAGGAGCGGATGCTGATGGCCGCGATGCAGGCGATGCAGGCCCCGGTGGTGGAGGACTTCGAGTCCTCTGAGATGCCCGCAGAGGGTGAGCTGCTGACACTGACGCCCGTGAACCTGGAAGTGAATGAGGACGCCACGGTGGTTACCCTTCTGGAGAACGGGGAGCCGGAGGCCATGACCATGGCGGAGGCCGGGGAGCTTTTGGGCGAGACGCAGGTGCAGCCCGAGGCCGTGGCCGAGGAACCCGTGCTGGTCCAGAACGTGCCCCAGGGGGAGGTTCAGACCCAGGAGGAAGCCCCCGTAGAGGACATGGTGGAAGCCGTACAGGTGGAGACCGGAGCGCCCCAGGAGGAATCCGAGGACACCGCAGACCTGGACCTGAGCGGCGAGGCACAGCCCCTGTTCCGCGACGTGGAAGCGGCCCCCATCAAGGTGGGCGACGCGCCCGCCCCGGAGAGCACCCGGCAGCCCGCCCCAGTGGGGGAGCAGGTCGCGGGAGCCCTGAACCAGGCATTAGCCCAGGGTGAAACCAAGGTGGAGCTCCAGCTGACCCCGGAAAACCTGGGGAAGGTGACCATTGAGCTCCGGTTCGGCCAGACTGGGAACCTGGAATGTATCCTCATGGCGGCGGAGAAGAAGGACACCCTGGAGCTTTTGAGCAAAAACCTGCCGGACATGATGCGGGCCTTTGGCCAGCGGTACGGCGAGGAGGTCCGGGTGGAAATCCAGCAGCCCCAGGAGAGCCAGCAGGAACAGCAGCAGCGCCAGTACGACGGCCGCAACGGCCACGGCGGACAGCCTCAGGACGAGGAGGAGCGCCACCGCCGCCAGCCCCGCAGCGAAAACCCCGAGGACTTTTTGCACCAGCTCCGTCTGGGCCTGATTGACACAGACGAGGCCTGATTTCCCCTGGAAAGGAGGACAGCGATTTTATGAGCAACAGCTATATCCAGGACCTGGGCGCTACCTATGCCGCCGCGGCGGCCTCGAAGCAGCCCACCCACAGCACATCCCGCAAGCCGGACAACACCAGCTTGGACATGACCGACTTTCTTCAGCTGATGGTGGTCCAGCTCCAGAACCAGACCATGGACAATACCACCGATACCTCTGACATGCTCAATCAGCTGGTTCAGATGCAGATGGTCACGGCTATGGTCAACATGACCGACGCCTCCATCGTCACCTACGCCAGCTCCCTGGTGGGCAAGACCGTTACCGTGGGCGTCTACAATGGCAAGCAGTTTGAGGAAAAGGTCATCGAGGTCATGGGCACCGGACAGGTCAACGGCGAACAGGTCATTTTCAGCACCGACGGCGAGGCTTACAAGCTCAGTGACATTATGGCGGTGGGCCGTCTGCCGGAGATTAAGGACCCGGAGAAGCCCGACGAGGGCGAGAAGCCCGACGATGTGGAGAAGCCCGGCGAGGGCGAGGGCACCGAAGGTCCCGACGGCGCGGAGAAGCCCGACGGAAGCGAAGGAACCGAGGGCTCCGGCAACACCGAAAATCCCAGCGAACCCAGCGAGGACGACGGACCCCGCGGCGAGGTGGACCCCGAGAAGGACCCCGATGCGATTCAAAACGCAGTAGGGAAATGAGGTGACATGAGATGATCCAGCGCGTAGCGGGACGGATACAGGGTCCCGCCGCCGCCCAGGCCCGACCCCGGCAGGGACAGGGAGGGGACTTTGGCGCTCTGCTTCAGCAGGAGCTGGCGAAGTGTGAGCAGCCAGTCCAAAGCGTGGCTTTTTCCAAGCACGCCATCTCTCGGGCAGAGGAGCGCGGTATCCAGGTTACCCCCCATTTGATGGACCAGCTGGCGGGCAGTGTGGTGCGGGCACAGGCCAAGGGCGCGACCAATATCCTGGCCATGGACGCGGAAAAGGCGTTCATTATCAATGTGCCCAACGCAAAGGTCATCACCGCCATCACGCAGGAGGAAATGCGCGAGAGCGTGTTCACCAACATTGACGGCGCCGTGTTCCTGTAAGATTACAGAGGGCAGGACCGAGCAATCGGAGGCCCTTGGCCCCCGTCCGACTGACGGGGGCCAGGGCGGCGCATATACCCGAAAGGAGTTTAATAAAACGTATGACTGGAGCAATGTACGCGGGAATTGCGGGCCTGAAGACCCACATGCAGAACCTGAACGTTATCGGCAACAATATTGCCAATATCAATACCGACGGCTATAAGGCGGGCCGTTCCGTGTTCCAAACCGCCCTGTATACCCAGGTGCGCGGCGGGTCCGACGGCTCCACTACCGTGGGTGCCCGTAACCCTGCCCAGCTGGGTTACGGCGTGGCGCTGGGTACCGTCGATATTGATATGAGTACCGGCAGCTATAAGCCTACGGGTAAGACAACCGACTGTATGTTGGACGGTGACGGCTTCCTTCTGATGGGTGACAAGACAGTTGCTGGCGTTATTGATCCTACCCAGCCCAATACCTTTACCGCTCTGACTCTTAGCCGGACGGGTGACATTGAGTTTAAGTCTGATGGTTACCTCAGCAACCGGAACGGTGACGTAGTTTATGGCTTCCTTACAATCGGCACAGATGCAGAAGGTAAGCCCATTTTCAGCGACCAGCTGGTGCCGATTCGTCTGCCGCGTATGGAGAGCACCTATGAAAACAAAGATGGTAAGCCTGTTGTAGCTAAAAAGAACGCTCAGACGGGTGAAATGGAATATTTTTTAGCGGATGACAAGGGAGAAGCTACAGGTGATCCGCTCAAGAAAGAAGATATCGTTGTAAAGAAAACTGTCCGCTATCCAACGGCCTATAAAGATGACGATGGCAAGCCCGCTCTTCCGGGACAGAAAGATGACCAGGGAGCCGACATTGAGGTTGATGCGGTGCCTCTCCAGGATTACGATGATAAAATGCCGTTTGCGGAGTTTGACACCATCAGCTTTGATGAGAACACGGGCCTGATTTCTGGTACGACCAAGGACACCGACGAACGGGTGGTCATTGGTATGTTTGCCATCGGTAACGTGACCAACCCCAATGGCGTTACCCAAATTTCCGCTACCCAGTACAAAGCGGGCGCAGGTTCCGGTGACTTGACTATCAGCACGCTTGGCAACGCGGGCGCAGATGTAGGCATTGAGTTTGTCAACGGCAGCCTGCATGGGGACGCAGAATTGGGCGACGCGGCCCGCGTGAACAGCGCTGGCTCTACCGCTCTGATCACCGGTGGTCTGGAGATGTCCAAGACCGACCTGGCCACTGAGATTGCGAACATGATTACCACCCAGCGCGGCTATCAGGCCAACACGCGAATCATTACCGTGACCGACTCCATGCTGGAGGAACTGGTCAACATGAAGCGCTGAGTTTAGCATAACCATACTGGCGGTGCGCGCGGGGGAGCCTCCCTCCCCCGCGCCTCCCCCGATACAGGACAGGAGGCTTGAAGCATGATTGTTTTAACCAAACGCAACCACGAGAGGTTCTTGGTAAACCACCGCCAGATTGAGTACATTGAGTCCATCCCGGAATCCAAGGTCGTTATGATGAATCACGACTTCTATCTGGTCCGTGAGAGCACGGATGAAATCATCCAGAAGATTGCAGAGTACAACGCGAAGGTGCTGGACATCCAGCGGGAAATCAATATCGTTGACCGGCGGTCCTGAGGGCGGGCCGGTGTCCTGCGGCACATGCCCCGGCAGTCCTCCGGCAACCGGGAGGGCGGGCGGGGTGTTGAGCCTGTTTGGAACTCCTTTCTCCAGGCGTGGAGCTTATATATTATGACTTAGAAAATCCTTCGGACTGCCCTCCAGGCGGCCCGGTTTGGAGGTAGAGCTGCACCATGAATCTAACCTATATCATCGGCGTCGTGCTGTCCCTGGTGGTCTTTTTCGTCGGTATCGTCCTGGGCATCAACATCGGGCCGAAGGCGGTTGAGGCGGGACTGCAAACCTTTGTGTTCACCCCCGGCAACCTGTGGAACTTCTTCGACGCGGCCAGTATCTTTATCACCATTGGCTGTACCTTCGCCATTGTGGTGGCCAGCTTCCCCGGCAAGACCCTGGGGAGCATTCCCAAGCATTTCGGCATCATCCTCAACGCGAAGAAGTTCGACCCCATGTACTTCATCGACCAGCTGGTGGAACTGGCCCAGACCGCCCGGAAAAACGGCCTGCTCTCCCTGGAGGAAAAGGCCAACGAGCAGACGGACCCCTTCTTTAAGCAGGCCATTATGCTCATCGTGGACGCCAACGACCCGGACAAGGTCCGCGCCGTGCTGGAAAACGACATCGAGTGCATGTCCGCCCGGCATGAGGACGCGGCGTCGCTCTACGACAAGGCCAGCTCCGTGGCCCCGGCCTTCGGCATGGTGGGTACCCTGGTGGGACTTATCAACATGCTGAATAACATGAGTCTGGACGGCGGCGGCGCTTCCAGCCTGGGTAAGGATATGGGTACCGCCCTGATTACCACCCTGTACGGCTGTATCCTGGCCCATATCGTCTTTGGACCCATCGCCAACAACCTGCGGATTCGGGACAGCGAGGAAGTGCTGTGCAAATCTATCATCGTGGAGGGCATTATGTCCATCCAATCCGGCGAGAACCCCAAGACCCTGAAGGAAAAGCTGCTGACCTACGTGGACCAGAAGGCCCGCGGCGAAGACGGCGGCGGCGGAGGCGGCAAGAAGAAGGGCAAGAAGGGCGAGGAATAAGCCCCCGGTGAACACAAGGAGTGAGCACCTATGAAAAAGAAAAAAAGCGGCGGCGGCGGAGCCAACTGGATGGACACCTATGGCGACATGGTGACCCTGCTGCTGTGCTTCTTCGTTCTGCTGTATTCCATGTCCACCATCAGCGAGGAAAACTGGAAGGCCCTGGTCATGAGCTTTAACCCCTTGGCGGATTTGACAATTCGAGAGGTGGAGGGCGGCGACGGCCCCATGTCGGATGCTAATAACCAGGGCGGCAACTTCCCCACTCCCGAGCCCCAGGAGGTTCAGCAGCAGGTGGACGCGGAGATTGAGGACCTGTACCAGATGCTCCAGCAGTACGCCCAGCAGAACAATATGTCGGAAAGCCTCTCGGTGACCAAGGGCGACGGCAAGGTTTTTGTGAATTTTAATCAGACCGCGTTCTTTAACGGCAACAGCTCCGAGCTGCGGGACGACGCTTTGCCGATTCTGGAGGCGGTGGGCGGAATGCTCAACGGCGTCCGGGGTTCCATCGACGAGGTGCAGATTCTGGGCCACACCGCCCAGGAGGTCCCTGGTAAGCCCAATGATGTCACGGTAGACCGGACCCTGTCCTCTCAGCGGGCCACCAACGTACTGATTTACATTCAGAAGAACACCGAGCTGGACCCCGGACGGCTCATCAGCATGGGCCTGGGCCAGTGGCGTCCGGTGGGTGACAACGACACCGCCGAGGGCCGGGCCAATAACCGGAGAGTGGAAATGATTGTCAGCGGCCGGAATATTGAGGAAGAGCTTGCCGAGGGCGTTCAGATTCTGACCACAGACCCGGATGAAATTGCAGCTGCCACCGGTGAGGCAGAGCCGCCGGTACCCAACGGCGCAGACGAAACAACCACACAGCCGGATACTTGAGGGAAGCGCCGGAGGCGGTCCTTCCCCGCCCGGCGCGCAGAGCAGGTAAGGTGATTCGATGTCAGAGGTTCTATCCCAAAGTCAAATAGACGCGTTGCTGAACGCCTTCCAGAGCGGCGGGAATGAGGAAAAACCGGCCGAGCCGGAGAAGAAGTACCGAAAATACGACTTCAGCCGCCCCCGGAAATTCACCAAGGACCGCATCAAGATGCTCAACGGCGTCTTTGAGAACTACACCCGGGTGCTCAACAACCGGCTCAACGCCCTGCTGCGGATTAACTGCGAGATTGAGGTGGAGAGCATCGAGGAACAGCGCTACTTTGAGTTCTCCAACGCCATCAGCGAGAGCGATGTGCTGGCCCTGGCCCGGGTGCTCATTAAGGACGAGGAAGAGGAAGCGCCCTTGCTCTTCTACCTCTCCAGCACCACACTGCTGTCCATGGTGGACCGGATGATGGGCGGCGAGGGCGTGGTAGAAAGCGACCTGCCTGCGGACTACGCTTACACCGACCTGGAGCTGGAAATCTACCGGAGCCTCTCGCAGGATATTATCCCCCTGCTGGGGGGAAGCTGGGAGAACTATCTAGCCCTTCAGATTGATTACGAGCGCACCGAGGTCCATCCCACACTGGTGCAGCTTCTGGGCCTGGACGAGATTGTGGTCATCGTGGATTTGAAAATCATGATGACCGGCAACGAGGGGCGCATGAGCATCTGCCTGCCGGGTACGGTGCTGAGTGCGATTTTCGCGGAAATCAGCCTGGAGAACCCCACCAAGAAGGTCAGCGGCGAGGACAACTCCGACGAAATCTTCGACAAGCTGCGGGATTCCAGTTTGGAAATTGTGGCCCAGCTGGGGGACACCCAGCTCTCTCTCAGCGACGTGTTCCACTTGAATGTGGGAGACGTGGTGGATTTGGGACGGAGCAAGGATTCCCCCATTTACCTGGAAATCGGAGGTTATCAATGGTTTGCAGGCCGCATCGGCACCCATAAGAAAAACATGGCCGTCAAGATAGACGAGGTTTGCTATCAGGCCGAGCAAAGGAGCGAGTAGACAGGATGGAGAAGGAATTATTCAGCTCGATGGCGCTGGATGCCCTCGGCGAAATGATGAATATCAGCCTCGGCTCCTCGGCCACGGCGGCATCCAACATGCTGGACCAGCGGGTGGACATTACGACGCCCACCGTCTCCGTGGTACCAGTGGATGAGTTCAGCCTGGGCCCCCTGGAGCCGGCCATGGGCGTGGAAATCAAATACGTCGAGGGCTTGGAAGGCAGCAACATCATGCTGCTGAAAAAAAGTGACGTCAAGGTTATTGTAGACATACTCATGGGGATGGAGACGCCCGACGAGGAATTTGAGCTCAATGAGCTGACCATCAGCGCGGTGTGTGAGCTGATGAACCAGATGATGGGCTCGGCCTCCACGGCCCTGTCGGACTTCCTGGGCTACCCGGTGAATATCTCCACCCCGGAGCCCTTTGAGCTGGAGGAGCTGGACTCCTTTAAGGCCAACCACCTGCCCCAGGGCTCCGAGACCCTGGTGGTGGTCCGCTTCGCGCTGAAAATCGAGGACGCGCTGGAGAGCGGCTTCATGAACGTCATGTCGGTGGACCTGGCCCGGCAGCTCCTGGCCGGTCTGGGCCTGGAGGACGAGGTGGGCGGCGGCGCGGCCCCCGCGCCCGCTCCGGCTCCCACACCCGCTCCTCCGCCTCCCGCACCCGCTCCCGCCTCCGGCGGCGGCGAGGGCAAGATGAGCCAGGAGGAAATCGAACGGATGCTGGCCGGTATGAACAGCGAAGAGCCCGCTCCGGCCCCCGCGCCCGCTCCCCCCTCCGGCGGCGGCGAGGGTAAGATGAGTCAGGAGGAAATCGAACGGATGCTGGCCGGTATGAACGGCGGCGAGTCCGCCCCGGCTCCTGCGCCGGCCCCCGCTCCCGCGCCTACGCCGGCTCCCGCGCCTATGCCTGGAGCTCAGGCGGTCCCCCAGGGGACGCCCGGCGCTATGCCCCAGATGCCCCCCTATCCCATGCAGCCCGGCGGGGACCCGGCGGCCATGGCCAACGGCTATATGGGCTATCCGCCCATGTACTACCCGCCGTACCCCTACCCCTATCCCCCCCAGGCGGAGGCCAGCAAGCCCGACCCCAAGGTCATCAACACCCAGCCGCTGCCCATGAAGCAGCTTGACGTGAGCGAGAAGCTGGGGAAGGAGCAGGCGGAGAACCTGGAGCTCATTATGGAGGTCCCCCTTCAGGTGACGGTGGAAATCGGCCGCACCCGCCGAAAAGTTCAGGATATTCTGGAGTTTTCCAAGGGGTCGCTGGTGGTGCTGGATAAGCTGGCCGGCGACCAGGTGGACTTGTTCGTCAACGGAAAGTGCATCGCCCGAGGCGACGTTGTCGTCATTGAAGATAATTTCGGCGTTAGGATTACAGAAATTGTGCAGAAGCCTGAGCTGGACATCCTCCCGAAAAAATGATATATTATCTGTGAGAAACCGCCATTTATGCAATAAAGTGATAAAGGATGGATTACAATGGGTAAAAAAATTCTTTGTGTGGACGACGCCGCTTTCATGCGGAAGATGGTCAAGGACACCCTGAGCAAGGCTGGCTATACCGATCTGTACGAGGCCGTGGACGGGGCGGACGCCGTGGAGAAGTTCGGGGAAATCAGCCCCGACCTGGTTATCATGGACATCACCATGCCCAACATGGACGGCCTGGAGGCCCTGAAGGCCATCCGCGCCAAGGACGGCAACGCCAATGTGGTCATGTGCTCCGCCATGGGTCAGGAGAGCATGGTTATGGACGCGGTGCGCTCCGGCGCCAAGGACTTCATCGTCAAGCCCTTTAAGCCCGACCGGGTCATTTCCACCGTGGGCAAGATTCTGGGCGGTCCCTGATTCCAGTGTGGGATAACCCTTGGTTCTCCCTGCTCTGGGTGATACTCAGTGTGGTTGTTATCATCGCGCTGGCCTACTGGTTCACCAAGTATGTGGTGGGGCGGGGCGCGTTCAACGGACTGGGTATGTCCGGCGGGGGTGAGCGCTTTCGGGTGCTGGCCCGTTTGAATCTGGGCCGGGACCAGATGGTGCTTTTGGTACAGGCAGGGGAGCGGTTCTTTCTTTTGGGGGTCACAGCCGGGGCCATTTCCAATCTGGCGGAGTACACCCGGGAGGAGGCCGAGGCCTGGACGACGGCTCCAGAACAGCCCGCGCCGCCCAGCTTTGGAGAAGCGCTGCGGACCGTGCTCCAACAGAAGAGGCGGAGGTGAGCAGGGATGCCCACAGAAGGTTTGATTAATATCAATGGCGACAGTGTGCAGGTGCTTCAAATCCTGTTCCTGACCACCATGATTACCCTGCTGCCCTCCCTGGCGGTGATGATGACGTCCTTTGCCAAGTACGTCATTTCCCTGTCCTTTCTGCGCACGGCCATGGGCACCCAGCAGAATCCGCCCAATATGGTCCTGGTGGGTCTGGCCATTTTCCTGACCCTGCTGACCATGCAGCCGGTGTTTCAACAGATCAACACCCAGGCCCTGGAGCCCTACCAGGAGGAAGAAATCAGCGAGGAAGAGTTCCTGGACCGGGCGGTGGTGCCCCTCAAGCGCTTCATGCTGGACAATACCGACGAGGGCGCTCTGGGACTGTACTGCGACTTGGCCGGGATGGAGACCCCCTTGGGGGAGGCCTCTGTAGACCTGCCGCTGCATATCGTGGTGCCCTCGTTCATGACCAGTGAGCTGAAGGAGGCCTTCCTGATTGGCTTTCTGCTCTATATCCCCTTCGTGCTGATCGACATTGTGGTGGCCTCCACCCTCATGTCCATGGGTATGATTATGCTGCCCCCGGCAATGATTTCCACCCCCTTTAAGCTGCTGCTCTTCATCTCGGTCAACGGCTGGGAGATGCTCTTTGCCGCTCTGGTGCGGGGGGTCGGCTTGGGACTGCCATAGCGCCCAGGGGGACGGCGGGCGACACTGTAACAAAAGGAGACACACATGGACCTTGCGGCGGTAATGGATCTGGTGCGGGAGGCCGTGGGCGTGGCCATCAAGCTGGCATCCCCCCTGCTGATTCTGAGTATGATTGTGGGCGTGGTGGTGGCTATCTTTCAGGCGGTCACCCAGATTCACGAGCAGAGCATTAACTTCATGCTGAAGCTGGTGGTGGTGGTGACGGTGCTGCTGATAGGGGGCGGCTGGATGATGGAAACCCTCCAGGATTACACCTATCAGGTGTTCGCGCTGATTGCCACCTACTAGAGGTAGAGCGGTATGATTGATTGGACACAGCTGACACTGTTCCTCTTCATCACCATGCGGATGAGCGGCTTTATCCTCTTTAACCCTATCTTGGGCCGCCGCACCATTCCGGGCCTGTTCCGCAGCGGCTTCATTCTGGCCTTCTCGGTGTTCGCCATGTCCCTCGCGCCGGGAGGTATCCCCATTCCGAAAAACATCCCCGCGCTGATGGCCGGGCTTTTGCTGGAGCTGGGGTTGGGCTTTCTGCTGGGGATGGCGGTCAACTTTTTCTTTTATATTCCACAGTCTGCCGGAAGCATCATTGACTTGCAGATGGGCATGACTATGAATCAGATTTACGACGCCGGTTCCCAGGCCAACATGTCGGCCACCGGCGTGGTGCTCAACACCTTGATGACTCTGCTGTTTTTCGTGGGCAACGGGCATCATACCATGCTGCGCATCTTCCTGACCTCCAACGCCGTGGTCCCCTATGGGCAGGCGGTGTTCGGAGAGGCCCCCCTCAACGCCATGCTGGCGATTTTTGTGGAGTGTACCATTCTGGGGGTCAAGATGTGTATGCCCATTCTGGCGGCGGAGCTCATTGCCCAAATGGGTATGGGGATTCTGATGAAGGTCATTCCCCAGATTAACGTCTTTTCCATCAACATCGAGCTGAAGGTTATCATTGGATTGCTGCTGCTGCTGCTGCTGACGGCGCCCTTCAGCGAGTTCCTGCTGACGGCAGAGCAGAATATGCTTGACACCCTCAGCGATTTGCTGCAACTGAGCGCACCTGCCTGAGCTTAGGCGGGACAGCCTGAACGCACCCCCCGGGGCGCGGACCCGAGGGGGGATGGACCGGTGCCAGAGGGCGAGAAAACCGAAAAAGCAACCCCAAAAAAGCGAAACGACGAACGGAAAAAGGGTAACGTATTCATGAGCCGGGACGCCGTCTCGGTGGCGACCCTGATTGGTTCCTTCTCGGTGCTTTGGCTCACGCTTCCCACTTTTTCCCGTGAGCTGGGGGGCTTTATGACCTACTGCCTGGAAATGAGCAGCGACTCCGGCGGCGATTTGATGCAGTATCTCAATGAGCTGGTGGTTCAGTGCATTCTGGTGGTGATGAAAACGGCGGGTCCGGTGCTCCTTGTGACCCTGGGCTGTGCCGTGGCGGCCACCTTTGCCCAGACCCGGTTCCTCATTGCCACGGAGCCCTTGAAGCCCAAGCTCAGTAAGCTCAGTCCCCTCAAGGGATTTAAGCGGCTCTTTTCTCTCAAGAGCGTTGTGGAGGCCGTAAAGGGGATTTTGAAAATTATCCTGCTGATGGCGATTATCTATTTCAGCATTCAGGATATGTTTTTGGAGAGCTCCAAGTACCTCTACACCGACCTGGACACCTCATCCCTTCATCTGGTGGAGTACGCGGCGGGTATGGTTATGCGCATAGCCGTGGCCTTTGTGGCCCTGGCGGGTGCGGATTTCCTGTACCAGAAGTGGGACTATGAGCGGCAGATGAAGATGACCAAGCAGGAGGTCAAGGAAGAATACAAGCAAATGGAAGGCGACCCCAAGGTAAAGGGGAAAATCAAGCAGATTCAGCGGGAGCGGGCCCAGCGGCGCATGATGCAGCAGGTCCCCGGCGCGGATGTGGTCATCCGAAACCCCACCCACTTTGCCGTGGCGCTGCGCTACCAGCCGGAGCGGGATAACGCCCCCATTGTCCTGGCCAAGGGTCAGGACTCCCTGGCCCAGAGGATTGTGGAGATTGCCGAGGCCAACCATGTGGCCGTTATGGAAAATGTCCCGCTGGCCCGGGCCCTCTATGCCGAGGCGGAGCTCAACCGGGAGATTCCCCCCAACCTCTACAACGCAGTGGCGGAGGTGCTTGTATACGTCTTCAAGCTCAATAAGGACAAACGGATTCAACCCTAGCGTGCCCGCCTGGAAGGCCGCCCTCCGGCGGCGTTTGGGAGAGCGCGTTTCTCAAGAACGGAGCCTGGTGCCGGGGCAAGGGCCGGTACAAATCAGCGCCAGGAGGTGACGGCGGCTTATGCGACGCATTTTTGACAACATCATATCGCTGGCCGTGGTCGTCATTGTCCTGTTCCTGGTGATACCGCTGCCTCCGTGGATTTTGGATTTTCTGCTGGTGCTGAACATTGGGCTCTCCGTCATGATCCTGATGATTACCATGAACATCAAGGACGCGCTGGAGTTTTCCATCTATCCGTCCCTGCTGTTGATTACCACCCTGTACCGGCTGGGACTGAACGTATCCACCACCCGGCACATCCTTCAGGAGGGCTATGCCGGAGAGGTCATTGACCGGTTCGGCCAGCTGGTCACCGGCGGCAACGTGGTGGTGGGCGCGGTCATCTTCCTGATTATCGTCCTGGTACAGATGATCGTTATCACCAAGGGCGCCGAGCGCGTGTCCGAGGTGGCCGCGCGCTTCACCCTGGACGCCATGCCCGGCAAGCAGATGGCCATTGACGCAGACCTGTCCTCCGGACTCATTGACGAGCAGCAGGCCCGCGTGCGCCGGGAAAAGATTCAAAAAGAGGCCGACTTCTACGGAGCAATGGACGGCGCTACCAAGATTGTCAAGGGCGACGCCACCATGTCCATTATCATTACCTTGATTAACGTGGTCGGCTGTCTGATTCTCCGTATGGTGGTGGACGGCGGCGAATTTACGACCGTCTTGCAGGAATCCGTAATCGTCACCATCGGCGACGGTCTGGTTTCTCAGATTCCCTCCCTGATGATTTCCACCGCTACGGGCATGATTGTCACCCGCTCCGTGTCCGAGGGAAGCCTCAACAAGGACGTGATTGGCCAGTTCCTGGCCCAGCCCCGGGCGATTACGGCGACAGGCGTAATTTTGATTATCCTGGCCCTGGTTCCCAACACGCCCAGAGTTCCCCTGATGGCCGGCGGTCTGGCCCTGGTGGCCGGCGGCGTGCTGCTGGGCCAGCGGTTCAAGCGGGAGCAGGCGGCCGCCGCGGCCGCTGTGGAGGAGGGGGCCGAGGCGGCCGCTCCCCCGGAGCTTGCGGCTCCCAGCGAGAGCGACTACTACAAAGACATCAGCAATGTTTACTCCCTGCTGGCGGTGGAGCCCATTGAGATGGAGTTCGGCTACAGCCTGATTCCTATGGTGGACGAAACCCACGGCGGCAAGCTCATCAGCCGGGTGGTCATTTTCCGCCGGCAGTACGCCCAGGATATGGGCTTCGTGTTCCCCTCCATTCACATGCACGATTCCTCCGCCCTGGGCACCAACCAATATGTGGTGCGCATCCGCGGGGAGGAAGTGGCCCGGGGCGAGATTCTGGTGGACTACTACCTGGCCCTGGAGCCCCCCAATCCCCTGGGAGAAATCGAGGGCATCGAGACCATCGAGCCCGCCTACGGCATTCCCTCCCGGTGGATTCTGCCGGAGCACAAGGAGATGGCGGAAATCTACGGATACAACGTCATTGACCCCCTCTCCGTCATGCTGACCCACCTGTCGGAGGTGGTGAAGAAGCACGCCTACGAGCTCTTGGACCGGGCGGAGACCATTCAGCTGGTGGAGAACCTCAAGCGCACCGCCCCCGAGCTGGTGGAGGAAGCCGTACCCGCCGTCATCCCATACGCCACCCTGGAGAAGATTTTGCGCTCCCTCCTTCAGGAGGGGGTGCCCATCAAGGACCTGTCGGTGATTCTGGAGACGGCGGTGGATTCCCTCACCCAGGGCCGGGATGTGGATATGACCATCGAGCAGATTCGCGGCGCCCTCAGCCGCACCATCACCCGCCGGTTCTGCGAGGATGGACAGCTCCGCGTGGTCACTCTGGACGCGGAAATGGAGAAGAAGATTATTTCCTCCCTCACCCGCAACGAGCAGGGGGTTTATCTGGCGATGGGGCCCGACTTGATGCAGAGTATCATTACCCAGATGTCCGAGCACCTGAAAAAATTCAGCGACCTGGCTCAGACGCCGGTGATCCTGGTCAGTCAGGTGATTCGCGGCTACTTCAGCAAGATGATTACGCAGTTTTATCCCAATGTGTACGTCCTCTCCTTTAACGAGATTACCAGCAGCGTCCAGATTCAGGCTCTGGGCAATATCACGGCCGACCTGCCCGCGCCGCGGAAGGCGGTGGGCATATGAGCCGCGATTCCGCCGCACGGGAGACGGGGGGTTATACCCCAGAGGAAATCGAGGCCATGGAGACTCCGGCGCTGCTGGACCTGTACAAGCGCACGGGGGATGAGAGCTTGAAATGGCCCCTGGTTCTGCGCTACGAGGGGCTCATCAAAAGCGCCGCCCTCCAGATTCGGGGGGTGTACAGCAGCTTTGCCCAGGTGGGGGACATCGTCAACGAGGGGATTCTCACCCTCCTGAGCTGCATTGACAAGTTTGACCCGGAAAAGGGCATCCGGTTTGAAACCTACGTCTCCAAGCGCATTCGGGGCATGGTCATTGACCTGGCCCGGAAGCAGGATTGGCTGCCGCGGAATGTGCGCCAGCGGGCCAAGGAGATCGACCAGGCGGTGTCCGAGCTCTCCAATGAGCTGGGGCGGTTCCCCAGCGATGGGGAGGTGGCCCAGCGGCTGGGCATCAGTGTGGAGAAATACCAGAAGGACGCGGCCAGGGTGGCCCTGGACAATACCCTCTCCCTGGACGCCCTGATGGACTCCCGGGACCCGGAGGGCTACCGCTTCGAGGTGGCCAGCGAGGACGCCCGGAGCCAGCCGGAGAGCGCCCTCCAGGACCAGGAGCTCCAGCAGACCCTGGCGGCGGCCATTCAGACCCTCCAGAAGAACGAGCAGATTGTCCTGTCGCTCTATTATGAAAAGAATCTCCACATGAAGGAGATCGCCCAGGTGATGGAGGTCAGCGAGCCGCGGATTTCCCAGATTCACGCCAGGGCCATCCAAAAACTGCGGGACTATATGACCAGCTATATGAACGGCACCCCGGTGCCGAAACACTCCAAAAAGCGGAAGAAGGGATAAGCGATGTTTCGAGGGTTCTACAATCTGACCTCTGGTATGCTCACCCAGCAGCGCAATCTGGACGTGGTGGGCAACAACCTGACCAACGTCTCCACCTCGGGCTTCAAGCAGAGCCGCTATACGGCCACCACCTTTGACGAGGTCATGCTCAGTTGGGCGGGCACCAAGGACAAGAGCTATCAGGAGATTGGCGGTCCCTACGCCTACATCCGGGCCACCAGTCAAATCTATACCGACTACAGCCAGGGCCTTCCCGAGCCCACCAACATCACCCTGGATTTCGCCATTGAGGGGGCGGGCTTCTTCGCCATCCGGGGGGACGACGGGCAGACCTATTACACCCGCTCCGGCACCTTCACCCTGGACAACGAGGGCTACCTGTGCTACCCCGGCAAGGGGAGAATCATCGGGGCCGACGGGCAGGATATCCGGCTGAACACCGACCGCATCGACGCGGACAAGAGCGGCAATATGTACAACTACGACGGCAACCTGCTGGGCACCCTGGGCATCTACACCTTCGCGGACAACGAGGCCCAGCTCCAGCACGAGGGCGAGGGCTTCTTCACCGGCCAGGGCGCCCAGCTGGACGAAAATCCCCTGGTCCACTGGCAGTACCTGGAGCGGGCCAACGTGGACATGATTCAGCAGATGACCGAGCTGCTCACCTGTCAGCGCTCCCTCCAGAGCGCCGCCCAGGTGTCCAAGATGTACGACAACATGATGACCAAAACCACCAACGACGTGGGCCGGCTGTAAGGAAAGGGCGGTGTGTGAGAGATGAACCAATCCTTTTATACCGGTGCGGTAGGGGCCCAGCAGCACCTCCGTCACCTGAACGTGGTCAGCAACAACATTGCCAATATCAACACCTATGGCTTCAAGGCGGAGCGGGCCCAGTTCAGCGCCTTGATGTACCAGAACATGCGGGCGGTGGAGGACCCGGTACTGGCCGGTGTGGGCGGACGGGTCCAGATGACCTCCACCAACTTCCACCCCGGCGGCGTGGCCGACACCGGGCGGAGCATGGACTACATGATTGAGGGGGACGGCTTCTTTGCCCTGGTGGACCTGGGCACCGGAGAGGTCACTTACACACGGGACGGCTCCTTCACCAAGTCCGAGTACCTGCGGGACAGCGGCGAGGTGGACGAGGCCGGAGAACCCATTCTGGAAAAGGTCTACTGCCTCTCCGACGGCAACGGGCGCTTCGTCCTCAGCCGGGAGGGGGGCCTCATTGAGGTGGACGATCCTCAGGAAACCCTCCCCATCGGCATCTTTGACTATGGCAATTACGACGGCATGACCAAGCTGGGCGAGAACCGCTTCCTGCCCATCGAGAAAAACGGAAACCTTTGGATTGGCACCGGAAAGCTGGTACAGGGGGCCCTGGAGCTGTCCAACGCGGACCTGAGCGATGAGCTGACCAAGGTAATCGAGGCCCAGCGGGCCTACGGACTGGCCTTGAAGGTGGTTCAGACCTCCGACGAAATAGAGACGGTCATCAACGGCCTGCGGTAAGGGAGCGAAAGAATGGAAATTAAAAGCTATGACGAGCTGAACCATTTGGAGCTGGATACCCTGCGGGAAATTGGGAGTATCGGCACCGGAAACGCAGCTACGGCCCTGTCCCAGATGTTAAAGCGGCAGGTGCGCATCACCATGCCGGAGGTGCGCATCATGGGGTATAACGAGGCCATTGAGTGGATTGGCGGCCCGGAGGAGATTACCGCCGGTGTGCTGGTGCGCCTCAGCGGCCAGATTTCAGGGATTATGCTCTCGGTCCAGCCCATAGAGTTTGTAAATCTGGTCCTGGAGAGCGTGATGGACAAGGGGATTACCAACTATGAGCAGCTCTCGGAGCTGGAGCACTCCGCTCTGATTGAGGTGGGGAACATCATGATTTCCACCTTCATCAACGCCCTGAGCGGTCTGGCGGATGTGAACATCGACCTGACGGTGCCCGCCTACACGGTGGATATGCAGGGGGCGATTCTGGCGGTGCCCATGGCGGAGTACGGCGGGCAGTCCGATTACATTATGACCATCGGCGGAAACTTTGTCTGCGACAACAGGCAGGTTCCCTGCCGGCTGCTGCTCTCACCGGATATCCGGTCACTCAATGTTTTATTAAGGAAGCTGGGCGTTAGTAATGGCTAGTGGCAACAAATTAACGGTCGGGATCGCGGACATGAAGCTGGCAAAAGGCGAAGGAATGTTGGTTACATACGCGCTGGGCTCCTGTATCGGAATTTGTCTGCACGACCCGGTAGTGAAATTAGGTGCGCTGGTCCATATCATGCTCCCCCTGAACATGGAGACGGGGCGGAAAAACCCCCTGAAATATGCCGACACCGGCATACGGGAGACATTGAAGCAGATGGAGGCGCAGGGGGCCAACCGGTCGCGGATTACCGCGAAGATTGCCGGTGGGGCGAAGATGTTTGAGGAAAACGGCGGCTCCCTGGGCAGCATTGGACAGCGCAATATTGAGAGCGTCCGCATGGTTCTGCGGAAGGAGGGCATCCGCCTGCTGAAGGAGGATGTGGGCGGCGGCGTGGCCCGTACCCTGCTCTTTGACGTGGGCAGCGGTCTGGGCTGTGTGCGCAGCTATGGACGGCAAGAACTGATTATCTAAAGCGCAACCATTGAAGGGAGTGTTCGGAAATGCTGGAAGAGGATAAACGAGGCATCCTGCTGGAATCAGGCACCAACGAGATCGAAGTCATGGAGTTCACCATCAACGAGAACCTCTATGGAATCAACGTGGCGAAGGTACGGGAAATCATCATGAACGCCCCAGTGAAGGCCATGCCCCATGCCCACCCAGCGGTGGAGGGAATCTTCAAGCCCCGGGACCTGGTGCTCACGGTGGTGGATCTCCCCCAGTATCTGCTGGGCGCTCCCTGTGAGAAGGGACCCAAGGACCTGTTCATTATCACCAACTTCAACAAGATGAACATCGCCTTCCGGGTCCATACGGTGGTGGGCATCAGCCGCATCTCCTGGCGGGATATCCAGAAGCCGGATAAGACCGTCGCCGGAGGAAACGAGGGCGTGGCCACCGGCATCGCCCAGTGCGGCGGCGACCTGGTCACCATCCTGGATTTCGAGAAAATCGTGGCGGAAATTGCCCCCGAGACCACCATTCAGATGTCGGAAATCGAGCGCCTGGGCCACCGGGAGCGGCAGGAGGCCCCCATTCTGGTGGCGGAGGACTCCATCCTTCTGAGCAAGATGATTCAGGACGCCCTGAACAAGTCCGGGTACGTCAACGTGCGGATGTTCTCCGACGGACAGGCTTTGTGGAGCTATCTGGAGAGCCTGCGGGATGTGGGGGACCTGGATGAGCGGGTCCGGCTGGTCATCACCGACATCGAAATGCCCCAGATGGACGGCCACCGGCTGACCAAGCTGATTAAGAGCGATAAGCAGTTCACGAAACTGCCCGTGGTGATTTTCTCCTCCATGATTAACGAGGAAATGCACCGGAAGGGCAAGGAGCTGGGAGCCAATGAGCAGCTGACCAAGCCGGAAATCGGCCGTCTGGTGGAAATTATCGACCATCTGCTGGCCATCCAGGTCTGATCTGAAATAGGAGGCAGCTTAACACTATGAGCAGCAAATATATCGTGCGGCAGCCCATCAAGGATGCTGCCGGGACCATTATCGGCTATGAAATCCTGTACCATGGGGAGAACGAGGCGTTTTCCAATGACAATGGTACCTCCAGCGCGGACTTCGCGGCCGCCGATACGATTTATAACTTTCTGACCCAGAACTCTACCAAGGTTCTGAAGGGGACCCTGAATTTCATGACCTTCACCACGATGCTGCTCATGAAAAAGACCCCCCGGCTGTTTGACAAACAGGACCTCGTCATTCAGATTGACGACAGTGTCATCATACACCCCCTGTCCATGCACTTCGTACAGCAGTACGCCAAGGAGGGCTATAAAATCGCGGTGAACGAGTTCCAGTTCGCCCCCCGGTATCTGGCCCTGCTGGACGGCATTGACTACATCCGCATCAATGCCAAGACCGCCAATGAGCTCACCATCCGCAACATCATTGACGTGGGGCACAGCATGAACAAGCGGTGTATTGTCACCAACATCGACAGCGAAACCCTCTATCAGCGGGCCCTGAGCCTGAACGCCGACGCCATGGAGGGCCCCTATGTGGCCGAGAAGCTGACCACCAAGGCCCACAGCAGCTCCTACATCCAGAGCAACTTCTTCCGCCTGATGGTGGCCGTGACGCGGGATGAGCCCAACGTGGAGGAAGTGGAGCAGATGATCGGGGCGGACGCCAGCCTGTCCTTTGGCCTGCTGAAAATGGTCAACTCCGCCTACTTCGCCCTGCGCCACCGGGCCACCACCATCCGGCAGGCCATTATGACCCTGGGCCTGGGGCAGCTGAAGCAGTGGATTTACCTGCTCAGTGCCAGCAACGCGGAGAACGAGGTGGACCCGGGCTCCGAGGAATTTTTGAAGCGCTCCTTCATGCGGGCCAACTTTTGCAGCGATTTGGTGGGCTATGCCAAGAATATGCCCATTTCCAAGGCGGAGGCCTATCTCATGGGTATGTTCTCCACTCTGAACTACCTGATTGACGCCCCCCTGGAAGAGCTGCTGGAGGAAGTGCCGGTATCCGGGGAAATCAAGGAGGCCCTCCTGCACCGGACCGGCCGGTGCGGTATGCTGTATGAGCTGGTCCTCAGCTATGAGGCTGCGGACTGGGAGCGTATCACCACCCTGGCGGAGGAGCTGGGGATTCCGGACAAGATGATTACCAGTGTGTACTTTATCTGCATGGAAAACGTCAACACCCTCTGGGAGCAGCTGACCAACCCCTACAAGGACCAGCTGCCCGCCCTGGATGAGGGAGAGGCCGCCGAGGTCCCCCAGGCGTAAGCCGGGGCTCCGGGTTTGGCCTGCTTTGCAGGACACAACAAAGACCGCCCGCTGGAAGCTGCGGCTTCCGGCGGGCGGTTTTTTGTTTCGGTTTATCGGATGGACGGCCCTCAGCGGGCGTGGTGGGGGCGGCGGTTGACCTGCTCGCAGGCTTTGAGCAGCTGGGCGGTGATATCGCTGCTGTACTGCCCCTCGTAGAAGGTGAGCTTGGGAATGCGCTCCCCCTCGTCCATGACCACGTACTTGGACGGCAGGTGGTTCAGGGCCAAGGCCTTAATGTCGTTCATACACTGGGTGCAGGTACACACGCCGAACATCTTGGCGTAGCGCTCCGCCTTTTCCTCAACCAGGACCTGCATGACGTTGATGTAGCCGTGAATCTGCTCCAGGTGGGGGGTGAAGTCCGGCGCGTCGGAGGTCAGGGGCACCTCCGCCGGGGAGATGGTCTCCGCCTGGGCGGCGGGCTCAGGCGGGGCCTCCGGGGCGGGGGCTGCCGCCTGGGGCGGTACAGGCTCATCTACCAGCGGGGCTTCTGGGGCAGGGGTAGCTGCCTCCGGGGCGGGGGCGGGCTCCGGCTCCACAGCCGGGGCGGCGTTCTGGGGGGCGGGTTGGCCGTTGAGCTCTTCCTCCAAGGCGTCCTCCAGAGCGTCCCGAATCTGCACCGACACGGCGGCGTCCGGGGCCAGAGAGGACAGAATGGGGGGGACCGGGCCGGAAGAAGCGGGCGCGGGGGCGGCGGTTGCTTCCTCGCCGGAGGCGGGGGCGGAATCCTGCTTGCGGCTGATGAGGTTCATCACCCGGGAGGTCTTGCTGGTCTTGGAACGGTCGCTTTCCTTAGCTGCCATATGCTGTAACGCTCCTTACTGAAAAAATTTTGGCGAGCCGCCCTTGGGGCGGCGGGGTTGACGGAACCGGAAACGGGCCCCCTGGCGCCAGGTCCAGGGCCCCGGCGGGGCTCAACTCCAGAAGGAGAGGCCGGATTTCTTGGGGCCGGGGAAGCGCTCCCCGCCCACCACGTCCACCAGGGCTTGAAGGTCCTGGGCGGATTTGGATTTGGGCTGGTAGGTGAGCACGGTCTGTCCATGGGCGGGGGCCATCGCCACCCCCACGCTCCGGTGGACCTTGAAGCGGAAAACCTGCGTGCCCAGCTGCCGGGCCACCTCCTCCGCCAGGTCCAGAATCTCGCGGGAGAGGGTCAGGCGGGGGTTGAACTTGTTGAGCAGAATGCCCAGGACCTTCAGTCGGGGGTTGAAGGAGGCCCGGACGGTTTCGATGGTCTCCTGAAGCTGGGTGATGCCCACCAGACTGAGTACCTCCGCCTCCATGGGGACGATGAGGGCGTCCGAGACCACGTAGGCGTTCACGGTGAGCACGTTCAGGGCCGGGGGCGTGTCGATGATGATGAAGTCATACCGGGAACGGACCTGGGACAGCTGCTGGTCCAGCAGAAATTCCCGCCGGGGGGCGGTGAACTCCAGCTCGGCGGCGGAGAGCATGATGTCCGAGGGGAGCACGTCTCCATACTCCGTGGCGATGATGGCCGACTCAATGGGACATGTCCCCTTGAGTACGTCGAAGATGGTGCCCCCGGAATCAATGTCCGCCCCCAGGGTGAAGCCCAGGTTTCCCTGTGGGTCCAGGTCGATGCCCAGGACCTTGGCCCCCCGCTGGCTGAGGCCGCAGACCAGGGCCGAGGCCGTCGTGGTTTTGCCCACGCCGCCCTTCTGGTTGGTGACGGTGATGATCTGTGTCAAGGCTGATTCCCTCCCATACAAAAACTCGGGAAATACTCTTAACTTTACTATACTACATGTCGATAAAAAAATATAGAGGTAGAGAGGGAAAAAATAAAAAAATTTTTCCCTCTTCGACAGGCAGAAGCCATTACGGGCGGGTATTTCCCGCCCTTCGCAAAGAAAGGAGCGGATGATTGTGGCGTCGATTACGAGCCTGAGCAACAGCGCCAGCAGCATTTACGGGTCACGAAACGTCCTGAGCGGACTGGCCAGCGGCATGGATACCGAGTCCATGATTGAAAACGCAGTCTCCGGCATCAAGCTAAAAATTCAGAATCTGGTGAAGAAGCGCACCAAGGTGGAGTGGAAGCAGGAGGGCTACCGCAGCATTATCGACAAGGCGGTGAGCCTCAACCAGAAGTACACCTCCTATTCCTCCAAGACCAACCTGCTCAGTTCCAGCTTTTTCAGCAACGCGGTGAACACCGTCGCCAAGGGCACCTATGCCGACAAAATCACCGCCACCGGCAAGAGCTCCAGCGAGATCAAAATCAACGCGGTCAAGCAGATGGCCAAGGCGGCCACCTATACCGTCTCCGGACTGGGCGGCGTGGGCGACGTGTCCTCCGTCACCGGCAAGGACTTTGACATCAACGGCGAGCTGGACCTGAGCACCGTCTCCGGCACCCTGACCTTCCAGTATGGCGGCAAGAACGGGACCACCTTTGACATCAACTTCGACGAGCTGGAGAACCTGGACGAGGTGGAGGTGTTCAACTCCGACGGCTCCGTGAAGCAGAACGCCACCAGCGCCGAGAAGCTGGCCCAGGCCATCAACAACAAGCTGGGCGAGATTACCTACAACTACACCAAGAACGGCTTCAATGAGTCCACCACCGCCGACAAGGCCATCAAGGTCACCGCCAACGCCGACGGCCGGATTACCTTTACCGACGGGCTGGGCAACGGCAACACGGTGAAAATCAGCTCGTCCTCCGGCAATATGGAGAAGTACGCAGGTGAGAACGTCCTCACCTGCCCCAAGGACCTGACCGAGAAGAAGCCCACCTATGAGTACCTGGGCGGCACCAAGGGGGACGACGGCAAGTGGTCCGGCGGCAAGGAGCTGGGCATCACCTTCAACGGCGTCACCAAGAGAATCAACATGTCCGACGTGATGAACCAGATGGATTTCTCTTACGACTCCGCTGAGGACCGGAATAAGCAGTTTAAGGATGCTCTTCAGAAGGAGATTGACAACGCTTTTGGTGCGAAAAAGATTACGGTAAATAACACCGGCGGCAAGCTCTCCTTCAAAACCGCTGAGGGCTCTACCCTGAGCCTGGGCGGCTCCGCCGTGGAGGCCCTAGGCTTTGAAACCGGGGACTCCAACTTCATCAACCCCAGCAAGAAGCTCACCGATATCCTGGGCAAGGACAGCGATATCCTGACCCAGAACCGCCTGAAGGGCGTCTTTAAGAACGAAAACAGCAAGCCCACCGAGAAGAAGGACAGCGGCGGCGGAATCTACTACGTGGACGACGCGGGCAACCGGGTGGACAAGGACGGCTACCGTCTCACCAAGGACGGCAAGAGCATGTACGACCTTGAAATCAACGGAACCCGCATCAACGTGGACGAGGACACCACCCTGGAGGGCCTGATGAACGCCATCAACTCCAACGCCGACGCGGGGGTGAAGGTCAGCTACTCCAAGCTCACCAACGAGTTCAAGTTCACCGCCACCGAGACGGGGGCCAACAGCAAGATTGAGTTCGGCGGTCTGGCCAAGGGGCTCTTTGTGAATCATGACCGTAAGGCCGGCGACAGCTTTTCCGACACCTATGACCTTGGCATAGGGGATGGCGAGAGCAAGAGCGTCAAATTTCATTTTGGCGGCGGTTCCTGTGAGTTCGGCATCAAGAAGGGAGATACCATCGAGCAGGTTGCCGAACGGCTGAACAGGGGGCTCAAGGATGAGGGCATGACCGCCTCCTTTAATGAGCAGTCGGGCCAGCTGATGATTACCGACAACAAGACCGGCAAGACAATCGACTACAAGATGCTGGGCACGGACGGCGTAGAGCTGGACCGTCCGGAGTTTGAGTCCTCCTTTACCACCGGGCAGGACGCCATTATGGACGTGGAAATCAACGGCAAGCGCTTTGAGGATTTCTCCCGCTCCACCAACAGCTTTGACATTGACGGGCTGACCATCAACGTCAAGGGCGAGTTCGAGGCCAAGGCGGCCGAGGACGGCAAGGACTACGAGCCCATCACCTTCGAGAGTACCACCGACTCGGACAAAATCATCGACGCGATCAAGGAGTTTGTCAACGACTACAATGAGATGGTCACCGAGCTCAAGGGCGCGTACTCCACCATGCCCGCCCAAAATTCCAACGGCTCCCGGTATGAGCCCCTCACCGCCGAGGAGGAAGAGGGCTATTCCGAGAGTGAGCTGAAGGCCTACAATGAGAAGGCCAAGCAGGGCATTCTCTTCGGCGACACCACCCTGAGCGCCATGTATAACAAGCTCCGCACCGCCATTACCCCCGGCGGCAGCGACGGACAGATCCTGCGGGAAATCGGCATCGGCACCTCTTACAGCGACGGCCTGACCACCATCTCTCTGGACGAGGATAAGCTCCGCGCCGCCCTGGACAGCAACCCGGACAAGGTGAAGAACGCCTTCACCAAGACCGTGGAGGGCGGCTCGTCCTCCGACGGCCTGATGCAGACCTTGCAGAACACCCTGAACACCTACGTCAAAACCACCGGCGAGCCCAAGGGCGTGCTGATTACCCACGCGGGCTCCATCAAGGCGCCCACGTCCCTGAACAACAACTCGCTCAAGAGCCAGATTGACAACTACGACAAGCAGATCGACCGTTGGCAGGACAAAATGGCCGACCAGATTGACCGCTATACCACAAAGTTCTCCAAGCTGGAGCAGCTCATTGCCGAGATGAATGCCCAGAGCTCCTCGCTCATGGGCCTCATGGGCGGCACCAGCGGTTAAGCACGGAAAACTAAAGGAGTCGGAAATGGATAACAAAGGGTTCCGGGAGTATCGGGATCAAAGAGAACAGACCATCAGCGCCATGTCCTCCGGGGAGCTGCTCCTGTTGCTCTATGACGAGCTGGTGAAGCGCCTCATGCGGGCCGAGCTGGCGCTGAACAAGGAGGATTACGACCTGTTTGAGGCGGATGTGACCCGGAGCCTGGAGATTGTCCGCTATCTGGACGACACACTGGACCGGCAGTACCCCGTTGGCCGCGATCTGGCCCGGCTCTATGACTTTTTCAGCTATGAGCTCAACCGGGTGAAGGCCGGCCGGAACCGGACCGAGCTGGAACGGGTGAAAGCCATGGTCATGGAGCTGCGGGACACCTTCCGGGAGGCGGAAAAGACCAGCCGGGCCGAAGCCGCCAGCGAGGGGTAGGCCCCATGGAGCAGGAACATTGGATGAAAGCCCTGGTCCAGAGCAAGCGGATGGGCAATCTGCTCAACGAGGTGCTGGACCTGTCCCGGCAGATTGCCCAGGCCCTGGACCGCAACGACCAGGTGGCGGTAGAGATGCTCATCGCCATGCGGCAGGAGCCCATTACCAAGCTGGAGGAAGCCAAGCAGGCCCTCCAGGAGCAGGGCGAGGACCTGAAGAACGCCGAGGAGGCCCTGCGCCTGGCCCTGCTGGTCAACGGCGGGGAGCCGGAGCGGCCGGAGGAATTTCCCCTGGCCGAGCAGGTGGCCGCCAACGGGCGGAGGCTAAAGCAGGTCCTGGAGCTGGAGCAGGTGCTCAACCGGAGAATCACACGGGACAAAACCATCTATTGAACCAAAGGCATCAGCCCGGTGAAAATCGGGCTGATGCCTCAGAATCTGTCAAAATAATCCTGTTATACCGCCTGCGCGGGCCGTTTGCCGCCTTTCTTCGTTGAATTTTCTCGCTATACATCTGTATGCCTGCAAAATTTGCCTTGATGGGCGGCAAAATTCCATATTCGACCGGCTTCCCTCCAATTCGGAATGCCCGTTCAAATGTAGCGTTCAGGGGTTGCTTTTTTCCGCGCTATCTATTAAAATGAAGATGGTACGCCGGTGGGAGTTTCCGGCTGGGCGATGGACCAGAGGGGGGCGCCGTTGTTGGTGCTCTTGGACAGCTCGTCCAGAATGAGCTGGGGGTCCCATACGGAGAGGCTGCGCTCCGCGCTGTTGGGGTCGGCCACTAGGACCTGCCCGCTGAGGGTTACCCCCCGCAGGAGGATGAAGTGCCCCCGGTTGGTGAAGTGCCCGGGCCCCATGAGGGCCACCAGCACCTTGCCGGACAGCAGTTCCTCCAAAAGCTCGTCGGGCGTGCGCCCCGGAAAGCTCTCCGCCTGGAGGCCGTGGGCCTGGGCCGTGCCCTCCACAATGGACAGGTAAGAGCCGCTCCGCCGGGCCCAATAGCCCTGCTCCGCCGCCCATTGGGACATGAGGGCCGGGTCCGTCTGGGTGTCCGTCATGCTGGCCACCACCATGGCCATTGCCGTGGGGCCGCACCCGTAGCCGCCGATATTGTCGCTGCCATAGGGCTGGCTGGCCCATGGCTCGTCGCCCTGGTTGAAGTACACGATTTCCAGGGTCCCGCCGGTGAGGTAGAACTGCCCGCCGGTCAGAACCAGCTCGGTAATCGAGGGGTCGCTGACCGGGAGTACATCGGTCAGGGTGGGGTCCCCCGCCATCTGGCTCTCGGGCTCCGGTTCGGGCTCTGGGGTGCTGCGGGCGGCCAGGGACTCCTGAAGCCGCTGGCCCAGGTCCTGGGCGGACTGAACGGCGCTCTGAGCGGCGGAGACGCATAATTCCACAGCGGCAGAGGCCGTCCGGCGGACGGGGGAGACAATCCGCTCATACAGAGCCGGAGCAAAAAAGCGGCAGGCGGCCAGCTCCGCCCCGCAGACGCAGAGAAGCGCCAGGAGGACAATCAGCACGATATTTCGTTTTTTATGGTTGGTCCGGGGTTTCTGTTTCACATCCATACCTCCAGAGGAATCGCTCCCCCTATTATAGCAGGATTTTGGGGGTTTGCAATGCCGGAGCGCAGAAGAAGCCGGATTTGCCGCCGGGGGCCGGAGCACGGGCCCCCATCCAGCCGTAAAGCAGGAGATGCCTATGCCCACGATTGAATTGGAACAGGTTGCAAAATATTACAAGCAAAAGCGAAAACATCGGAACGACAAGCGCTATGAAATCGGGGTCGAGGACGTGAGCCTCACCATCCGGCAGGGGGATTTTGTCTTTGTCATTGGCAGCAGCGGGGCGGGAAAGAGCACCCTGCTCAGTCTCATTGCCGGGCAGACCAAGCCCACACGGGGCCGGGTCTATGTGGGGCATAAGGACCTGAACTGGATGATGAAGTTCAGCCGGAACCGGGCCTCGATTCTCTTTGGGAAGGTCTGGCAGGAGCCCACCTTAATCCGCAACCGCACGGTGGAGGAAAACCTGCTGCTGGCCGCGCGGCTGGCCTGCCCCAAGGACGGGCCCAAGCAGCTGGCTCCCAAGGTCAAGAAGGTACTGGGTCTGGTGGGCCTGTCCGGGTTTGAGCGCAAGTACCCGGTGGAAATGTCCATCGGGGAGGGCCGGAAGGTGGAGCTGGCCCGGGCCCTCATCGGCAGTCCGCCCATTCTGGTGCTGGACGAGATTACCGCCAACCTGGACGAGGACAGCATCTGGGACGTGTTCCACCTGCTCAATGAGCTCAACCGGCGGGGGACCACCATCATCATGACCACCCACGCCAGCCAGTATGTCAACATCATGTGCCGCCGGGTGATTACCCTGGTGGACGGAAGAGTGTTTGGGGATGTAAAGAAGGGAAGATACGGGGACGTGACGGAAAAGAAGAAGGTAACGCTCTTATCCGCCTATGGAACCGATTTGATATAAAAATAAGCACAACAATGAGGAGGAACGTACGAATGTTCAAAAATATGAAAATTCGGAAGAGCTTGATTATCGGTTTCGGCACGACCATTTTAGTTTCCGTCGCTATCATTATCGCATCGCTGATTCTGATGAATACGCAGAAGAGCGCATATACGGATATTCTGAACAGCTATGTGGGAGCCAACGAGCTGGTCTCCGAGTGCCGCGTCAATTATAACATTGCCGCCCGCAATCTGCGCGACGGGGTGCTGTCCGGCAATACCAGCAGCCTGGATGCCACCCAGAGCAAAATCAGCGAGCTGAGCGAGCAGCTGACCAGGCTGACCAGCATGTATCCCCTGGACAACAAGACCGAGCTGAACGCCTTCACGACTCTTGTGGAGCAGTGGGAGAAGGAGGCCGGTGAAATCGTCACCGTGGCCCGTACCGACCGCAACCGGGCCAGTGAGATGATCGTCTCCAGCTGTACCCCGGTGCTCAATCAGATGGCTCAGGCGGGCGACACCCTGGCCGACACCCTGCGGACCGCGCAGGAGGACATTATCAAGCAGCAAAACACCCTCTCCAACATCGCTCTGGGCATCATTGTGGCGGTCATGATTATTGCCACAGCCGTGGTGCTGCGCATGGCCCTGGGCATCATTCGGAGCATTGTGGCCCCCGTGGGTCAGGTACATCGCGCCCTGAACGGCTTCAGCGAGGGCAAGCTGGACATCAATGTGGACTATGAGAGCCGCAACGAGCTGGGCGAGATGTGCAACGCCCTGCGCACCAGTCAGGAGGTCCTGGGCGAGTGCATCGGCGACATCTGCCGCCTGCTGGAGGAAATGGGCAAGGGCAACTTCGACGTGCGCACCAAGGACGAGAATATATACGTCGGCGCACTGAGCAGCATCCTGGCCTCCGTGCGTGCCATCAACAGCAGCCTCAGCGACGCCCTGGTTCAGATCGACCAGAGCGCCGAGCAGGTTACCGCCGGAGCCGAGCAGGTTTCCACCGGCGCCCAGGCCCTGGCCCAGGGCGCCACCGAGCAGGCCAGCGCCGTGGAGGAGCTCTCCGCCACCATCGCGGACATCTCCAACAACTCCCGCAAGAACGCCCAGAACAGCGAGGAGGCCATGCGCCACTCTCAGGACGCCGGCCGTCAGGTCACCGAGAGCGCCAAGTACATGGAGCAGATGGTTCAGGCCATGGAGAAAATCTCCGTGTCCTCCGAGGAAATCGGCAAGATTATCGCCACCATTGAGAACATCGCCTTCCAGACCAACATTCTGGCCCTGAACGCCGCCGTAGAGGCCGCCCGCGCCGGGTCCGCCGGTAAGGGCTTCGCCGTGGTGGCCGACGAGGTGAGAAACCTGGCCTCCAAGTCCGACGAGGCCGCCAAGGCCACCAAGGACCTCATTGAGCGCTCCATTGAGTCCGTCAAGGAGGGCAACGACATCGTCAAGAGCGTGTCCGAGTCCCTGGACAAGACCGTAGCCAGCTCCAGCCAGGTGGTGGAAGCCATCCAGATGATTACCCAGGCCGCCGCCGAGGAGGCCGAGGCCATCACCCAGGTCACCGAGGGCATCGACCAGATTTCCTCCGTGGTGCAGACCAACTCCGCCACCAGCGAGGAGTCCGCCGCTGCCAGCGAGGAGCTGTCCAGTCAGGCGGCCCTGATGAAGGATCTGCTCTCCCGCTTCCACCTGCGCCGGGATGGGGTGTCCGCCTCCTTCGCTCCCACGCCCAAGCCCTCCAGCTACGCTCCCCCCGTCAGCTATCCTGAGGACGACATGGTCGAGCCAGATGAGAGCCTGGCCTCCAGCGTGTTCAGCAAGTATTAAGCCTTTATGGGGCGCGGCTGGGCGCGGCAGCGCATCCAGGGCCCCCACATCGCCAGGAGGCGGCAGGCTCTGCCGTCTCCTGGCCCTTTTGCAGGATGAAATGACAGAAGAAGGAGCGGCGGTATGGCAGAATACAAGGTACAGGAAAAGGACCTGATCTACGCGCTGGACATTGGAACCCGCAGTGTGGTGGGCGTGGTGGGCAAAAGCGCCGGCGACCGCTTCAAGGTGCTGGATATGGAGCTGGCCGAGCACGGCAAGCGGGCCATGATGGACGGCCAGATTGACGACATCCGGCAGGTGGCCGCTCTGGCCCGGACCGTCACCGAGCGCCTGGAGGCCCGGCTGGGGGTCAAGCTGGAGCGGGTGTGCGTGGCCGCCGCCGGACGGGCCCTGCGCACCCAGCGGGGCACCTTCGCCCTGGAGCTGCCCGAGGAGCAGGCCCTGGAGGCCGAGGAAATCGGGCGGCTGGAGGCCGGGGCGGTCTCCGCCGCTGAGGAAGCCCTCCAGGCCGACGAGGGGGGACGCCGCCAGATGTTTCTGGTGGGCTACACCGTAGCCCAGTACCGGCTGGATAACTACCCCCTGTCCAATTTGCAGTATCACAGCGGCCGGAAGGCCGAGGCCGACGTGGTGGCCACCTTCCTCCCCGGCGAGGTGGTGGAGAGCCTTTACGCCGCCATGCGCACCGCCGGCCTTCAGGTGGCCAGCATGACCCTGGAGCCCATCGCCGCCATGAATGCCGCCATACCGGCAGAACTGCGGCTGCTCAATCTGGCCCTGGTGGACATCGGGGCGGGCACCACCGATATCGCCATCTGCCGGGACGGCAGTGTGGTGGGGTACACCATGGCCACCGTGGCCGGGGACGAGATTACCGAGGCGATTATGAAGTCCTTTTTGGTGGACTTCAAAACCGCCGAGCAGGTAAAGCGGGACATGGCGGGAGATGAGATGATTCGCTGCCGGAACATCCTGGGCCAGGAGGTGCGCATATCCGGCGACGAGGTCTCCGCCGTCATTCAGGAGCCCATGGGCCGTCTGGCCCAGGCCATCGCCAAGCAGGTGGCCGAGGTCAACGGAGGCGCGCCCTCCGCCCTCTTCCTGGCCGGAGGCGGCAGCAAGCTGGCCGGACTGCGGGAAAAAACCGCCCAGGCCCTGGAGATGGACGAAAAGCGGGTGGCCATCGCCGGGAACAACTACGCTCTGAGCGCCTTCTCCGACGGGGTGGAGCTGGAGCGGCCCGAATACGCCACCCCCCTGGGTATCGCCATCTCCGCCGGAATGGGCCTGCTCAACGACAGCTATGTGGTCCTCCTGAACGGGGAGCCCGCCAAGCTCTTCCGCAGCGGGGTGCTCAAGCTCCAGGATATTTTGCTGATGAACGGCTACAACTACGCCGATATGCTGGGCAAGACGGGCAAGAGCCTCAGCCTCACCGTGGACGGCAAGCATCTGGTGCTCCGGGGCGAGCCGGGTACCCCCGCCGTGCTGCGCATCAACGAGGAAGAGGCCACCCTGTCCACCGTGGTCAACGCGGGAGATCAGATCCGCTTTGTCCCCGCCCGCCACGGCGCTCCGGCCACCAAGACCGTCCGGGAGCTGCTGGGCGAGGGCTTCGTGGGCCGGGTGCTGGTCAACAACGCGGAGGCGGATTTTGACGCCCCCCTACAGCAGGGGGATGTGGTGCTGACTCTTCGGGGCGCGGCGCCGGTTTCCGCTCCGGCGCAGGCGGCTCCCGCCCCGGTACAGGTTCCCCCGGCTCCCGTGCAGGCCCCCGCCCCGGTACGGCCTTCGGTCCCGGTGCAGGCTCCCGCCCCGGTACAGACCCCGGCCCCGGTGCAGGCCCCCGCGCCGGTACAGCCTTCGGCCCCGGTGCAGACGCCCGCGCCGGTACAGCGGCCGGTCTCCCCACCGGCTGCGCCGGAGTCCCGGCCCGCCACTCTGCTGCGGCCCAGGACGGTAAACGTATTTCTCAATGGGGAGCCCCTGTCCCTGCCCCGGAAGGAGAGCGGTTCCCCCTACTATCTCATGGACCTGCTGCAATATTCGGGCATCGACTTTGACAAGCTGGACCGCCCCGTCCGCCTGGAGGTCAACGGCGTGGAGCAGGGCTTTCAGTACGAGCTGCGGGCCCAGGATCAGGTCACCATTTGTCTGATGTAAAAACACGGCGCACGCCCTGAACCGTTTCAAGGCGCGCCGGGTATCAACGAGGAAACGGAGTTTGAACGGCATGGAGCATAAGCAACTCAGAAGGGCCGTCCTGGTGGCGGTCTGCCTGTGCCTGCTGGCGGGCTGCGGCAAGAAGGACAAGGAGGAAACTCCCGAGGAAACCTCCAATCTGCTGGCGGAGTATCCGGTGGGCGAACAGACGGTGGCCGCCCTGACCACCGAGGAAAGCGGCGTGACCATGGATTCGGTGGTCACCTACACGTACAGCGGCCTGAGCAGCGCCGGAACCACGGCCCAGGACTACGCCGGCCAGCTCCGGGGTTCGGAGTCCGGCTTCTCCATCGTGGACGAGGAGTACGTCAAGACCGACGCGCCGGACTTCACCCAGCCGGAGGGCGAGGTTCTTTTGGCCAAGAACCTGGAGTCCGCCGCAGCCCCGGAGGGCGGCGGCGAGGACAAGGAGGGAGAAGGGGAGGCGTCTGCCCCCCCGGCCGAGGATATGGTGCTCTATGTGCGGGTGAGCTGGAGCGAGGGCACCTGCGTGGTGTCCGCCGACGAGGCCCCGGGCAAGGTGACGGCGCCGCCGCCCACCCCCGCGCCCCCGCCGGGTATGAGCATGATGGAGGCCGAGGACTACTTCAAGAGCCTCTCCCCCGCCGACCTGGGCCTGCCGGGCGAGTCCATGGAGGACTTCAGCATCTACACCATGAGCGGCGCGGTGCTGGTGGACGGAAACCCCTGCGTGCGTATGAACGTGTACAGCAACGACAATCCCCAGCACACCAATGAGCTGGTGGGCTGCTTCCTGATGAACGGCAACGGCACCCACCTCTACCGCCTGGATACCGCCACCAACACCGTGGAGGAGCTGGACATCGTCCGCCACTAAAAGGACGGCAGAAGCAGTCCCTCCGGGGGCGTGCTCTCCGGGCAAGCTCCGGCGGGCCGCAAACGCAGGTCCTCTAAGGTCCCCTCCAGGCGGAGGGGGCTCCCGCCCATGCCCTGACAGGCCAGAAAGAAGGGGGTAAACACCCCCTCCAGCACCCCCACCGTGGAGCGCAGGGAGAGGGCCTCCCCCGGCGTGAGGGCCTGGGCCAGGGCGGGGTCCACCTGGACGATTTCCAGGCCGTATTCCCGGCCCAGGGCCATAATCTGCCGGGCCGTCACCCCCCAGCGGGCCTCCTGAGACAGGGGGGTGAAGCCAATCAGTCCGCTGAACCGCCCGGCAATTTCCTTCAGCACCCCCGTACGGGTGAGGGCCCTGCGGGCCAGCTCATCCCTGTGAAACAGCCGCTGTGCCAGTCCGGCCGAGCCGGAGGGTACAGCGGTTTTTTCCGGCGGGTCCTCCGGCAGGGAGAAGCCCAGCCGCCGGGGCCCGCCGGAGGACAGGTCGTGGTTGGTGGTGAAGAGGAAAATACACCGGCGGAAGTCCAGTTCCCGGCTGCCGTGCCCGTCCTCCTGCCGGGCGGTGCAGCGGCCCTCGTCCAGGATGGACATAAAGACCTTCAGCACCTCTGGATGGGCCTTGTCCAGCTCGTCAAAGAGGAACACCGAGTAGGGGTTCCGGCGGACGGCCTCCAGCACAGGGGGGTCCTCGTAGCCCACGTACCCCGGCGGCGCGCCGGTGAGGCGGTAGACCGAATGGGCCTCCGTAAAGGTATTCAGCTCGGTCCACACCAGCTGATAACGCGCATAACCCAGCCAGGCGTCCAGGGCGGGGGGAATCTGCTTGGCCAGCTGGGACTTGCCCACGCAGGTGGGGCCGTAGAAGATGAGGGAGAGGGGCCGCAGGGGCTCGGTTTTGCAGATGTGCCCATAGAGCTTGAAGGCGGCGGCCTCCACCGCGTCGCGCTGCCCCAGGACCTGGGCCTGGAGGGCCCGGTTCAGCCGGGTAAAGCCCTCCGGCATGGGGGGCGCGGGGCGCAGGGCGGCGGCGTCCCCGTCCAGAGACTGAAGGCACTCCCGCAGGTCGTGGAACGTCTCAAAGCGGCGGCAGTTCCCCTGGGCCCAAAATTCCGCCAGCCGGGGGTTGGAGCCCTCATAGGACACGGCGGGGCGGAAGTAGAGCAGGTAGGATTCTCGCTCCCGCCAAAACCCCACCCGGACCTGAGGGGGCACGCATCCGGCGGGGAGGGTGCAGGCGGGAAACTCATAGCTGTGTCCCTGTTGGGCACAGGCGTCAATCCAGTGCTTCAGCTGGGCGTGGCCGGAGGGGCCGCAGGCGCAGAATTGGGAAAAGTCCATCCATATAACCTCCTGACAGCGGCAGAGCATGTGCCGTCAGAAGAAGGATAGCCAAAAATTTCCGCTTCTAAAACAGAGGCCCCCTGGAGAGTTGACGGAAAAGAGCGGCGGCACCGGTAAAAATTTATGTCAACCTTTTTCGGCCCTCCGCATTGACGCGGGGGGGGAGGATACGGTAAAATAACAGAGTATTTGCGCGGCAGAGGGCCGCGCCTCAAACTGTCGAAAAACTGTTTTGGCCAAAGGTTTCGGAGGGAAAGATAGTGTGAAAGAAAACCGTCAGGGTTTTCTT
>CAJUDT010000005.1 GCA_910585415.1 uncultured Flavonifractor sp. | reverse complement strand
AGCCCACCACCAAAACCAACGACGAGGCGGGCTACTTCGACCTGGGCCCCCTGGACCACGGGGAGTCCACCCGCCGGGAAATCTGCATGGCCCTGGAGGCGATGCACTTCGAGATTGAGGCCAGCCACCATGAGGTAGCCGCCGGCCAGCATGAGATTGACTTCAAGTACGAGGAGGCCCTTCACGCCGCCGACAACATCATGACCTTCAAGCTGGCGGTCAAGACCCTGGCCCAGCGGAACGGGCTCCACGCCACCTTTATGCCAAAGCCCATCTTCGGCGTGGCGGGCTCCGGTATGCACACCAATATGTCCCTGTTCAAGAATGGCAAGAACGTCTTTTACGACCCGGAGGGGAAGAAGGGCCTGTCTAGGGAGGCCTATGCCTTCATCGCCGGACTGCTCCACCACGTAAAGGGAATGGCCGCCGTCACTAACCCCCTGGTGAACTCCTATAAGCGTCTGGTGCCCGGCTACGAGGCCCCCTGTTATCTGGCCTGGTCGGCCTCCAACCGGTCCGCCCTCATTCGGATTCCGGCCTCACGGGGGCAGTCCACCCGGGTGGAGCTGCGCTCCCCCGACCCGGCCTGCAACCCCTATCTGGCCTTTGCGGTCTGTCTGGCGGCGGGGCTGGACGGCATCGAGAAGGGCATGACGCCCCCCGCCGAGGTTACGGAGAACATCTTTGCCATGGACCGCGCCGCCCGCGCCGCCCACGGCATTGAGAGCCTCCCCGGCTCCCTGGAGGAGGCCATTCGCGCCCTGGAGGCCGACCAGCTCATCCTGGACACCCTGGGGGACCATGTGGCAGAACACTATCTGGCCGGCAAAAAGGCCGAATGGGACGAGTACCGCACCCGCGTCAGCTCCTGGGAGCGGGACAAGTATATCATCAACTACTGAGCGGGCCCGTTCCCTGGGGGGCGTGACAGAGCATGGAACAGGTTATCGTGGCCTTCGAGAACGAGATAAGCTGCAAGCGCATCCGGGACCTGCTGGAGGGGGCGGGGGCGGCCTCCTGCATCGTGTGCCGCACCGCCGGGCAGGTGCGGCGGGCGGCGGGTATGTGCCCGCTGGTGGTGTGCGGCTATAAATTTCCCGACGGCACGGCGGAGGATTTGTTTGAGGACCTGCCCCCCGCCTGCGCCATGCTGCTGGTGGCAAAGCAGAGCCTGCTGGACCTGTGCCGGAGCGAGGGCATGTTCCGGCTGGCCGCTCCGGTGGCCAAGGGGGACCTGCTGGCCTCCGTGCGGATGCTGCTCCAGATGGGGGGGAGGCCGGAGGGATACGCCCGCCGTCCCAGCCGCTCCCTGGAGGACGCGGAGGTCCTGGCCCAGGCCAAGGCGGTGCTCATGGACCGCCACGGCATGACCGAGGAACAGGCCCACCGTTTTCTCCAGAAAAAGAGTATGGACAGCGGCTCCCGGCTGGTACAGACGGCCCTTCTGGTGCTGGAAAACCCCTGATACCTGCCGGGAGATGAATACGGGCCCGGCGCGGGCATAGAATAGAAGAGAGCCACAGATTTGCGGCGGCGGTCATCACTCTGACCGCCGCCGTGTTATATGGCTCCAGGTCCGCGAAATGAGGAGGCGCTGTCATGACCAAGCTCAACGAACACCTGCAAAAGCTGCCGGGGAACTATCTGTTTTCCGAAGTCGCCCGCCGGGTATCGGCTGTGGCCCAGGCGGGGCCCGAACGGCCTCTGCTCCGGCTGGGCATTGGAGATGTGACCCGGCCCCTGGTCCCGGCGGTGGTGGAGGCCATGAAACGGGCGGTGGAGGAGCTGGGCCGGGAGGAGACATTTCGGGGTTACGGCCCGGAGCAGGGATACCCTTTCCTGCGGGAGGCCATTGCCCGGCAGGAGTATCAGGCCCGCGGGGCGGCGGTGGACCCGGAGGAAATCTACGTCTCCGACGGGGCCAAGAGCGACTGCGGCAGCATTGGGGAGCTCTTTGGAGGGGGCGGCAGGGTTGCGGTGTGCGACCCGGTGTACCCGGTCTATGTGGACGCCCATGCTATGGCGGGCCGGGGCGGGGACTTCTGCCCCCGGACGGGTACCTGGGACCGGCTGGTTTATCTGCCCTGCACGGTGGAAACGGGCTTTCTCCCCCAGGTGCCGGAGGAGCCGGTGGATTTGGTCTGCCTGTGCTCCCCCAACAACCCCACCGGCGCGGCGGCGGACCGGGAGACATTAAAGCGCTGGGTGGACTACGCCAACGAGACAGGGGCGGTGCTCCTGTTTGACGCCGCCTATGAGGCCTTTATCACGGACCCGGCCCTTCCCCACTCCATCTTTGAAATCCAAGGGGCCCGAACCTGCGCCATCGAGTTCCGCTCGTTCTCCAAAACGGCGGGGTTCACCGGGGTCCGCTGCGCCTGGACGGTCATTCCCAGGGAGCTGGAGCGGGAGGGGGTCCCTCTGGGGCGGCTGTGGGCCCGGCGGCAGGCCGCGCGATTCAACGGGGCCTCCTACATTGCCCAGAGAGGGGCGGAGGCCGTCTACACCCCGGAGGGCCGGGCCCAGGTCCGGGAAAGCATCGCCTATTATCAGCGCAACGCCAGAACCATCCGAGCGGGACTGGCGGCGGCGGGGCTGGCGGTTTCCGGCGGGGAGCACGCCCCCTACGTGTGGGCCCGGACCCCCGGCGGCATGGACTCCTGGACGTTTTTCGATGAGCTCCTGCGGAAGGCGGGGGTGGTGGTCACCCCAGGGGTGGGCTTTGGCCCCGGCGGAGAGGGGTATATCCGCCTGTCCGCTTTCGGATCCGCAGAGGAAGCCGCTCAGGCGGTGGAGCGGCTAACTGCGCTGCTTTGAGCGGCGGTTTTCGTGAAGTTTTGATTGCCTTTCGTCCCAAAACGGCGTATGATGTTACTTGGTGATGCGCTTTGAAAGGGATTCTTCGGGGAGCGGCCCGGCTGCTCCTGGCCATTTTGGTGGTAGATGCGGTTCTGCTGGCGGTGCTGGGTCTGCTGCGCTGGCGGGGCCTGCTGCTCCTGCCCAAAGAGGCCGCCCCGGACCAGTGGGAGGTCTTTGGGGTGGACGTGTCCGCCTATCAGGGAGTCGTAGACTGGCCGGTGCTGGCCGGGCAGGGGGTGGACTTTGCCTTCATCAAGGCCACCGAGGGCAGCACCCTCCAGGACCGGCAGTTTTCGGCCAACTGGGCCGGGGCGGCAGAGGCGGGCGTCCGGGCGGGCGCTTACCACTTCCTCAGCTACGACAGCCCCGGAGAGACGCAGGCGGAGAATTTTATCCGGATGGTCCCGGTGACGCCAGGGATGCTCCCGCCGGTGGTGGATATGGAGTTTTACGGGGAATATCTGGAAAAACCGCCGGAGCGGGAGCAGGTGCGGGCCGTCCTGGACCCCCTGCTGGAGGCCCTGGAGGCCCATTATGGGGTAAAGCCCATTCTCTACGTGACCTACCGCTCTTACTACCGCTATGTAGCTGGCGGGGATTACGCCGGATATGCGATCTGGTGCTCCAGCCCCATTGTGTTCCCCCTGGTCCCCGGCTGGCGCTTTTGGCAGTATTCCCACAGCGCCCGCCTGGAGGGCTATCTGGGCCGGGAGGAGCGCATTGACCTGAACATCTTCCGGGGCAGCCGGAGTGAATTTGACGCCTTTGGCCTGCCCGCCCCGGCGGGGGGCTGAATCCGTCCAAACGAAAAAGAACCATTGGCACATGGAAACCGGTTTCCCGCGCCAATGGTTCAATTTGAACAGATTAACATGTACTACCTCTCATCGAACAGTTTTATATCGTTCCGGTTTTGCCTGGTTGATATGGTTGATTTGTCTGGTTGGTTTGAAAAGCCGAACCGGTTAGAGCCAGTCGTCCACCACGTCCCGCAGGGCGATGGGGGTCACTTCATTGCGCCGAAGAAGTTCCACCAGCTCGTCAATCCTGGAAATGTCGATGGTGATATGTGGGATGGCGGCCTCCTCGCCGTCAGGGCCCACAATTTTGACTCCGTAGCTCTCGCAGGCGAAAATACCGCCGGTGTCCATCTGATCAATGATGATATAATAATCGCATCTTTGTCGGAAACCGTCTGCGGCAGGACTGCCAGAACTTACCAACAATTCCCTCATTTTGTGTATACCTCCCTCTTTTTCCTATAGCATCCTCATTATATTGTGTTTTGTAGCTTTTGGAAAGAAAAATCGTTCCGCATATTTCGACAGAAAACAGCAGGCGCATACCGTTCTCTGGAATTTCTGTAAACCAATTACGCGCTATTTGCCGCATTTTAACGAAAATGGTCGAACATTTTATGCGGTACGATTTGGCGCTTGCCCAAAGGGCCTGGTTCTGCTATGATGGAGCCGAAACCAGTGGCTGAGGGAATGATGCCTGTCAATATGAGGGGGAATGTTGGTTGAGTTTTTTTGTGTGGATGGGGCGTATGCAGCCCCTGAGCCGGTATGTGCTCACCCGCTGTATCCTGCTGGCCTGTGCGCTGCTGGCCTCGGCCCTGGTGGTGCTGGTTTGGGCGGGGGAGTCCTCTCTGGACAATGTCCGGCTGTTCTGGTACGCCGGGCAGGTCCAGGACATGGCCCTGGCTGTGCTGGGAACCGGGTTGATCGGTTCGGCACTGCTGGAGGATATTTTGATACATAGGGCCTGAAACGGAGCTCAATAGAACCGTTTTCGGGAAAAAAGCCTGTGGGGCCCCAGCCGGCACCCCACAGGCTCCTTGTTCATTAGAATAGCTTTTTCAGGGCGTCCACAGCGCCGGACAGCTGATCCGCCGAAAGTTTAGCCTTCACACCCTGAACAATCTTCTCTAAGGCATCCTCGGGCAGGTCTACACCTAGTACCTGCTCTACGGCCTTGATGGGGTCCGTCTGAAATTGGGTCCGCAGCGCGCCGTCTTGGGTGACGCGCTCAATTACCTTGGAAATGTACTCCTTAATCTCCATGGGCGAATGCTCCTTGCTGCCGCGCCGGAGCGCGGTTTTTTATGGGTTACAGGTCGTCCTCAATCAGGCCATAGCCGCCGTCTTTGCGGTGATAGACCACCGCGAAGGCCCCGTCGGCATCGGCGTTCTTAAAGGCAAAGAAGGTGTGGCCCAGCAGGTTCATCTGAAGCACCGCTTCCTCGACCGTCATGTGCTTGATGGGGAAGCGCTTGGTGCGCAGGATGCTGAACTCGTCCTCCTCCGCCTCCGGCGCAAAGGAGGAAACCTCGCCGGCGTCCACGGTCCGCTCAAAGGCGTGCTCCCGCAGGCGCTTTTCCAGGCGGGTCTTATTTTTGCGCAGCTGCCGCTCCACAGAGGCCACGGCAGAATCAATGGTGGCGAACATATCGGAGGTGCTCTCAGCCACGCGGATGATGGTGCCGCCGGAACGGACGGTGAGCTCCGCGTTGTTGCGGCCCTTCTCGACACTGAAGACGATGGCGGCCTCCGCGTCCGCCTTAAAATAACGGTCTAACTTGCTCACCTTTTTCTCCGCGTACGCGTGTACCTTGCTGGGCAGGTCAACCTTCTTGTCTGTGAACACAAACTTCATCGTGTACCGCTCCTTTCGCCCCGCTGGGGGGCCATCTTCACAGGGAGGACGGCGGGAGTGCGGGCCCTCCCTGGATTCAATTATACCACATGGTTTTGGAAAAGTCACAGGTTATTTGAAAAAAATTCAGATTTTTTTGTGCAGCCATCCAAAATTGGAAACTTTCGGCAAAAAACGACACTGCGGTACAGGCCCAGCCCCCAGTCAGGCGTCCACCTGGGCCCCGTCGATGAACACCGCCGTAAGGCGGCAGGTCCAGTCCAGCGGATGCCCCTGGGTGACCACGATATCCGCGTCTTTGCCGGGGGCGAGGACCCCCAGCCGGTCCCCCAGACCGGCGATTTCGGCGGGGTTCCGGGTGACGGCGGCTAAGGCGTCCTCCGGGTCCATGCCCGCCCGGACGGCCATTGCGGCACAGATGGGCAGGTGCTGGATGGGGATGACCGGATGGTCGGTGCAGATGGCCACCTTGACCCCCGCCTGTGCCAGAAGCACCGGGTTATCCAGGGTCTGCCCCACCAGCTCCGGCTTACTGCGGTCGGTGAGACAGGGGCCGGTGATGACAGGGACTCCGGCGGAGGCCAGCAGGGGGGCCACTTTGTAGCCCTCGGTGCCGTGGACAATGGCAAAATTCAGGCCAAATTCCCGGCTGATGCGCACGGCGGTGGCGATGTCGTCGGCCCGGTGGGCGTGGAAGTGGGCGGGGAGGATGCCGCGGAGGACCGGAAGAAGGGCCTCCAGCTTGGGGTCGAAGTCGGGGGGATCGGTGTCCGGGTCGTCCTGGGCCTTGGCCTGCTTGGCCTGGTACTCCTGGGCCTTGGACAGGTTCTCCCGGATGAGGGCGGCGGTGGCCATGCGGGTGATGGGGGTCTCCTTGCGCTCGTTGTAGACG
Organism: uncultured Flavonifractor sp.; assembly: GCA_910585415.1. Lineage (GTDB taxonomy): Bacteria > Bacillota > Clostridia > Oscillospirales > Oscillospiraceae > CANAAV01. The sequence goes on along the minus strand of CAJUDT010000005.1, from coordinate 48,975 downwards.
CTCTTGGGGTTCTCCCCCAGGGCAAATTTCATCGCCGCCGGGGCTTTGACCACCATCTCGTCCACCCACCGCCCGGTGGTTTTCAGCGCCAAAAACTGCCCCGCGATGGGGTTGGCGCTGCCGGGGCCGGTGAGGACGGTGGTGACGCCTCCACGCCGGGCCTCCTGAAAGCACCGGTCCAGGGGGTTCACCCCGTCCAGCCCCCGCAGGTGGGGGGTGCAGGGGTCGGTGGACTCGTTGCCGTCGTCGGCCTCAAAGCCCAGGCCGTCCCCCCACAGGCCCAAGTGGCAGTGGGCGTCCACAAGGCCGGGGAGAATGTGCCCCCCCGCCGCGTCCAGCACCGGGCCGCTGTACCCGGCGGGCAGGGCCTCCATGGGCCCCACTGCGGTGATGGTTTTCCCCTCAAAGACCACAAAGCCGTCGGGAATGACCGGTCCGTCCATGGTGTGGACGATTCCATGTTGAAGAAGCATCGCTGTTCGCCGCCTTTCGACAAATGTTCTCATTGACAAAACTGGTAAAATCAGGTATTCTTTACTTGCAGCTCATCCTGCGAGCAAGCAGGTAGGATCGTTCCGCATGATTCCTTTCTCCCGTGCATCTTTGGGCGCTTCCCCTCTGGGGAGGCGCTCCTTTTTTTGTTTCGGAAGTCAGTCCTCCAGGGTGTACTGCTCCACCAGGGCCACGTTCAGAGTCTGCTCGTACCCGGCCCGCCAGACCCGCAGGGTGAGGATGTCCCCCACCCCCAGGCCCTCCTTGGCGGCCAGCAGGTCGCCGGTGGCCGCAACGGCGGAACCGTTGGCCTCCACAATCACATCCCCGGGGCGCAGGCCGCGGGCCCAGGCGTCGCTTCGCCGGTCCACCGAGACGATATAGGCCCCCTGGGGGCACTCCAGGTCGCTCCGCTGCTGGGGGGTGACGGTCTGCACGGTGATGCCGATGGTGGGCCGTCCCCCCACCACCCCCTCGGCAATGAGGGCGTCCACCACGGTCTTGACCGTGGCGGTGGGGATGGCAAAGCCCAGGCCCTCCACCGGAGTGGTGTAGGACTGCATTTTCATGTTGGTGATGCCCACCACCTGCCCAAAGGCGTTGATGAGGGCCCCGCCGGAGTTGCCGGAGTTCAGGGCGGCGTTGGTCTGGATGAGGGTCATGGTCCGCCCCTCCACGTCCACGTCCCGGTTGATGGCCGAGATGATGCCGTCGGTCATGGTGCCCCGCAGCTTATCCCCCAGGGGGTTGCCGATGGCTACCGCCATATCGCCCACCTGGATGCCGGTGGAGTCCCCGAATTGGGCCGGGGTAAGGCCGTCACAGTCGATTTTCAGCACGGCCAGGTCGGTCTGCCCGTCCCGCCCCACCAGGGCGGCGGAGTAGCTCCGGTCGTCCCAGAGGACCACCGACAGCCGGGAGCAGAGCTCAATGACGTGGGAATTGGTGATGATGTAGCCGTCCTGGGACATGATAACCCCGGTGCCCAGGGACCAGCCTTCCTCCCGAAACCCCCGGACACTGACAATGCTGGGGAGATTTGCCTGATAGATTTCCTGGAGGCTCCAGGGCTCTCCTGTGGGCTGGGGGGAGAAGAGCAGGGTGGTGCCGTCCCCCAGGGGGGCCCGGTCCACGGCGGGGCTCTCGGAGGGGGTGGTGGGAAGGGGCTGGGCGGGTTCGCCGGTCTCCAGAGGGGGGAGGGTTCCCCCCGGCAGGGCGGACCACAGGAAATGGCCCCCAACCGAGACAGCCGCCAGCACCAGAAGGGTGCAGAGAAGCCGCACCCCTGGCCGGGCCTGCCGCCGGGGCCGGGGAGGCTCCGGGGGGGCGGGGAGCGGGGTGTGCTCCGGTGTCGGGTAATAATCGCTGCGCATGGGCCCTCCTTCGGTACGAAACAATGTGGGGGCGGGAGCCGGGAAGCCCCCGCCTGCCGCCGGTTCCGGCGTCCGTCACGCCAAGGTCAGGGTAAAGGTAAACTCCGTAACCCCGTTCTCGCTGGTGACGGTGATGTTTTCCTTGTGGTTGTTGAGGATGGTTTTGACGATATACAGGCCCAGCCCCACGCCCTCCCGGTCCACACTGCGGGACTTGTCGCTCTTGTGGAAGCGGTCAAAAATCATGGCCAGCTCCTCGGGCGGGATGGTGTCGCCCACGTTGCGGACGGTTACGTGGGCCTTGCCCCCCTTGGCGGCGATGGACAGACCCAGAACGCCGCCCTCCTGGGAGAATTTAATGGCGTTGTCCAAAAGATTATAGCACACCTGGGTGATGGAATCCGGGTCCCCCCACACCAGCACCGGCCCGTCGGGCAGCTGGGTGTCCACGTCCAGGCGGCGGGAGTTGATTTTCGTCTCCAGGCTTACCAGTACCCGGAGCATCACCTCGGAAATGTCGAACTGCTCCTGACAGGTGACGGTTTCGGCGGATTGGAGCCGGGACAGGTCCAGCATCCGCCGCACCAGCCGGGACAGCCGCCGGGTTTCGGAGGAAATGGTCTGGAGGGCGGCCCGCTCCCGGTCCGGGGCGATGGTGCCGTCCAAAATGCCGTCGGTGAAGCCGGCAATGGTGGTCATGGGGGTTTTGAGCTCGTGGGAGATGTTGGCCACGAACTCGCTGCGGCGCTCTTCTCCCTTGGAAATGGAGTCGGCCATAGCGTTGAAGGCCTCGGCCAGCTCGCCCACCTCGTCCCGGCGCTTGTCGTAGCCGGTGACCCGGGCGTCAAACTCCCCGTGGCCGAATTTTCGGGCCATATCGGCAATCTCTTTCAGGGGTTTGGTCTGCTGGAGGGAGGTCACGGAGCTGGTGATGAAGGCCAGACAGAGGACCACTACAGCGGTAAAGAAGTAAATGCTGGTAAAGGCCGACCACAGCTCGGTGATGCTGGAGGCCTCCGCCGCGACGCAGACCGTCCCCAGCACCTGCGCGGAGGTCTGGCCGGTGATGAGGTCCCGGGCGGCGATGGTGATGAGCGTGCCCGCCACATAGCGCTCTTCCGGGAAGAGGCCGCTCAAATCGGTGAGCCCCGTGAACCCCCCGCTGGACTCCAGCGCCCCCAGCACCGTCTGGGGCAGGTAGAGCCCGCTGTGCCCCATGTTGACCGTGCTGCCGTCGGTGGTCAGCAGGACCTGCCCCTCGGTGTCGCTGAGGACCACCACCGCGTCGGAAATCTGGGCCAGAGAGGCGATATACGCCTGATAGAGCTCGTTGCGGATATCCAGACGGCTGTTGGCCCGCATGTTGGCGGTGAAGGCGGCGATATAATCGGCGTTGCGGCTCATGGACTCCCGCTTCTCCCGGATGGTGTACTGATAGGACAGGGTGATAAAGGCGGTGCCCAGCAGGGCAAAGGAGATCATAATTACCCCGGCCATCATGACAAACTGCCGCTTGTAAAAGCTGTTCACTTCACCCGCGCCTCCCCTGACTCCGGCCCGTCAGCGGCCGGCCACCTCGAATTTATAGCCCACGCCCCATACGGTTTTCAGGCTCCACTGCTCGCTGACCCCCTCCAGCTTCTCCCGCAGGCGCTTGATGTGTACGTCCACCGTCCGGGAGTCCCCAAAGTAGTCAAACCCCCACACCTCGTCCAAAAGCTGGTTGCGGGTAAACACCCGGTTGGGGGAAGCGGCCAGGTGGAACAGAAGCTCCAGCTCCTTAGGGGGCGTGTCCACCCGCTTGCCGTCCACCTGGAGCTCGTAGGAGTCCAGGTTGATGACCAGCTTGTCAAAGGAGAGCCTTTTCTCGCCGGAGCTTTCCTCCCCGCCGAAGCGGCGGAGGACCGCGTGGATGCGGGCCAGGACCTCCTTCATCTCAAAGGGCTTGACGATGTAGTCGTCGGCGCCCCCCTCCAGCCCGGCCACCTTGTCCTGTGTTTCCCCTTTGGCGGTAAGCATAATGACGGGAGTTTTGTCGTTCTCCCGGATTTTTTTCAGCACCGACCACCCGTCCATGACGGGCAGCATGATGTCCAGCAGCACCAGATCTGGCCGGAACGCCCGAAAGAGCTCCACGCCCTTCCCACCGTCCCCGGCCACGGCGGTATCGAAGCCCTCCTTCTCCAGGTACAGATGAAGCAGCTCGGCAATATTGGTGTCATCCTCAACTATCAGGACCTTGCGCGGCATATGCCCACGTCCTTTCCTCGTTCGTTTCTGGGAGTTCCTCCATTATATCCCCTCCCGCCCCGGGAAGGGTGAATTTTTTGTGAATCAACAGGCCGATTCATCCACATACACCCGGTCCACCTGGAGGACCACGAAATAATTGGGGTCCAGGGCCTTGACCGCCTGGGTGACCCGCCGGGCCGCCTCCTGGTCGGACAGGGGGCAGCTGTGGGGGAAGGCCGCGTCAAAAATCAGGTTGGTGTGCCGGGGGCCGTCGGTCATGCGGAAATCGTGGATCGCCGCCGCCGGGTCGATGACCCGCACCAGCTGGGCCACCTGATCCCGGACGGCGTTGACCCTCTGGTCGTCGGTGGCGATGGGGTCCATGTGGACGGTGGTCTCAATGTGGAACGTCTCCTTCAGCTCCCGCTCAATGTGGTCGATGATATCGTGGGCCTCCATGATATCCGCGTCCAGGGGGACCTCCGCGTGGAAGGACATGAAGGAGCGGCCGGGGCCATAGTCGTGGATGACCAGGTCATGGACCCCCGTCACCTGGGGGTGGGAGAGGACCAGGGAGCGGACCTCCTTCACCAGGGCGGGGTCGGGCCGCTGGCCCAGCAGGGGGTCGATGGTGTCCTTGGCGGCTCCCCAGCCCGCCCGGAGAATAAAGACCGCCACCGCCAGCCCCAGCCATCCATCTATGGCGATGTGCGCAAAATGCCCCACCAGGGCTCCCACCAGCACCACCGAGGTAGCCGCCGCGTCGGAGAGAGAGTCCGTGGCGGTAGCGGCCATAGCGGCGGAGCCGATGCGGCGGCTCAGGGAGCGGTTGAACAGGCACATCCACAGCTTTACCAGCACCGAGGCCAGTAAAACGCCCGCCGTCAGCAGAGAAAACTGTGTCTCCGCCGGGTGAAGAATGGCCTCCACCGAGCTCTTGCCCAGCTCCAGCCCCACCAGGAGAATCAGCAGGGAGACCACCAGCCCGGACAGGTACTCCATCCGTCCGTGGCCGAAGGGGTGCCCCTCGTCGGCCTTCTGCCCGGCCAAATGAAAGCCCACCAGGGTCACCACCGAGGAGGCCGCGTCGGTGAGATTATTGAAGGCGTCCGCCATGACGGCAATGGAGGAAGCGGCCAGTCCCGCCGCCAGCTTCCCCGCCGTCAGCAGCAGGTTCAGCACAATCCCCACCGCCCCGGACAGCAGGCCGTACTGCCGGCGTACGGCGGGATTCTGAACGTCATCCCGGTTTTTGATAAAGGCCCAGAGTAAGAGCTTGGTCATACCATCCCTCCCGGTCGATATGGCAGTATTATCCCACGGCCGGGGGCCGCCGTCAAGCCCCCGGCCAGTCCACGGGGGAAAAACCGGCGCCCTCCCGCTTCCGGGAGAAATTTGGCGCTTTTTGCTCAGGAGGACCGGCGCCCCCCGGAGAAATTTGGGAAACCCTTCAAATCTGTCAAAACCCCCTTTACGCCCGCCCCGGGTCCATGGTATTATCGGGGCGGAAATTCAGGACCATACAAGTGCATAGCTTCTCATTTGCCATTCAGATTTGGAGGTAGACCATGGGTATTTCAGACGTAATCGTCATGCTGGGCGCCATCGCCACCTTCCTCTTCGGTATGACAACCATGACGGACGGGCTGGAGCGGCTCTCCAGCGGCCGGCTGGAACAGCTCCTGGAGCGGCTGACCAGCAATGTGTTCAAGGCGGTCCTTCTGGGCGCGGCCGTCACCGGGCTGATTCAGAGCTCCGCCGCCACCACCGTTATGTGTGTGGGCTTCGTCAACGCGGGCATCATGACCCTGAACCAGACCGTAGGCATCATCATGGGGGCCAACATCGGCACCACCGTCACCGCGCAGCTGTTGAGCCTGGGGGATATTTCCTCAGACAATCTGCTGTTGTCCCTGCTCAAGCCCTCGGTCCTGGGGCCCATTCTGGCGGTGATTGGCATCCTGTTCTATCTGTTCTTCAGCGGGGGCCGCAAGAAGAACGTGGGACAGCTCCTGGTGGGGCTGGGTTTGCTGTTCATCGGCATGAACACCATGTCGGAGACGGTGGCCCCGCTGAAGGACCTGCCCCAGCTTCAGGAGGTGTTTACCGCTTTCTCCAACCCCCTGCTGGGTGTGGCGGTGGGCGCGCTGGTGACGGCGCTGATTCAGAGTTCCTCCGCCTCTATGGGCATTCTCCAGGCCATGACCGCCACCGGGGCGGTGACCTTCCAGGTGGCCGTCCCCCTGATTATGGGGCAGAACATCGGCACCTGTATCACCGCCCTGCTCTCCGCCATCGGGGCCACCAAGAACGCCCGGCGGACCGCCATGCTGCACCTGTCCTTTAACCTGCTGGGCACCGGCTTTTTCCTGGCCGTTCTATACGGGGGCAACGCCCTGTTCCGTCTGCCCTTCTGGGAGGAAGCCATGACCATGCACTCAATCGCCAACCTCCATCTGGCCTTTAACCTGGGCTGTACCGCCGTGCTGCTGCCCTTCCACCGGCAGCTGGTCCGGCTGGTAGAGCGCCTGGTGCCCGGCGGCGGGGAGGAATTGGACCTGTCCATCCTGGACGAGCGCTTTTTGTCCACCCCCGCCCTGGCCCTGGAGCAGGCCCATGAGACTGTTCTGCAAATGGGGACCTTTGCCAAGACCAACACCATCCTGGCCGGGGAACTGGCCGCCCAGTTCGACGCCAAGAAGCTGGACCGGCTCAATGAGACGGAGCGCACCCTGGACAAGCTGGAGGGCCTGCTGGACGCCTATCTGGTCCAGCTCACCGACCAGCCCCTTTCCCCGGAGGAGAGTATGCGGGTCACGGAGCTGCTGCACACCCTCTCCGACTTTGAGCGCATCGGGGATTACGCCGTCAACATCTCCGAGTGCGCCGGGGCCCTCCACAACCGGGGCTTGGTCTTTTCCCCCCAGGCTCAGGCGGAGCTCTCCGCCATCTGCGGGGCGGTCAATGAGACACTGGAGCGGACCTTGCTGTGCTGCCGGAGCCGCCTGCGGGCCGACGCCGCCCAGGTGGAGCCGTTGGAGGAGGTGGTGGACCTGCTGGCCGAAACCCTGAAAAACCGGCACATCGAGCGCCTCAAGCGGGGCGAGTGTACCATTGAGCTGGGCACCCAGTTCTTGGAGCTGCTCATCAACCTGGAGCGCATTTCCGACCACTGCTCCAACGTGGCCCTGCGCATCCTGCGGGAGACGGCCTCCCGTGACGATATGATTCGCATTGACGCCCATACCTATGTCCACGCCCTCCACCACGGGGCCGACCGGGAGTTTGACCGGCTCTTTGCCCAGTACCGAAAGACCTACTTTGAGCCCATCGCCGCAGAGGACGGCGGGCCGTCCTAATACTATTTCTGTTAAAGCCCTATAAACAGGGCCTGTCTGGAGTGTAACCAGACAGGCCCTGTTTTTGTTTGGAATCAAATGGAGAGCTGCACAAAGCAGAACAGCCCGTATACCGCCAGCAGCAGGCACCCCTGCACACGGCTGGTCCTTCCCCGGAGCACAGGCGGGAGGGTGAGCAGCAGCATCACCCCGAACATCACCGGGATATCCAGCACCAGGGAGGCGTTATATCCCCCGATGGAGGCCGACTGGGGGAGCGGGAAGGGGGCCAGAGAGATGGACACCCCGGACACCAGCACCAGATTGAACAGGTTGGCCCCGATGATATTGCCCAGCATCAGGGAGCCGTGCCCCTTCACCAGGGAGGTGATGGCGGTGACCAGCTCCGGCAGGGAGGTGCCCAGGGCCACGAAGGTCAGGGCAATCACCGATTCGGGCACGCCCAGGGCCTGGGCAATGCGGGTCCCATTGTCCACCAGCAGGTCGGCCCCCACCGCAATGAGCAGGGCCCCGGCCGCCAGCAGAAGGACGCACCGGCTGGGGGAGAGGGGGTGGGCCTCCGGGGTCTGAGCGGTCTGAGCGCCGGACTTCATCTGGAGCACGGTACAGACCATATACACCAGGAAAATCCCCAGCAGCACCAGCCCGTCCAGGCGGAGGAAGGTCCCTCTGCCATAGGCAATCCCGGCGTAGAGGACCGCCGCCAGGAAGAAGAAGGACACCGGCAGGCGCAGGCTCTTGGGGTCCGCCCTGCCGGGGCGGATGGCGGTGCTCAGGGCGGCAATCAGGGCGGTGTTGCAGATGACCGAGCCGATGGCGTTGCCGTAGGCAAGCTCCCCGTGGCCGCTGAGGGCGGAGGAGGCGGAGACCATCACCTCCGGCAGAGTGGTGCCGATGGATACCACCGTAGCGCCAATGAGCAGCTCGGACAGGCCGAACCGCCGGGCCAGGCCCGTAGCGCCGTCCACGAACCAGTCGCCGCCCTTAATCAGGAGCACCAGCCCCGCGGCAAAGAGTATGGTTGGAATCGTAATGGCAAAAACCTCCCGAAATGTTGAACGTGCGCGGCGGAGAAGGCGCTCAGGGGAGCGTCAGGGCGTCCGCCGGAAGATAGGGCTCCGGCTCCGGGGGAAGCGGCGGGTCCACGGTTGTGGGGGTGTCCGGCGGGGGGACGATGGGCGTCTCCGGGCCGGGCACGTCCGGGGTGGGGGTGGGAGAGGTCGTCACCGGCGGGTCGGGCTCCGGGGGCATGGGGTAGGTGCTGGGGTCCGCCGGGTCAAAGCCGGGCCACTGGGCCTGGGTGGGCCAGGTGGCGGGGTCGGTGATGTCGAAGAGGAAGGTGTCATAGGGCTGGGGTATGGGCTCAATGAGCTCCGTATGGGTGGTACAGGTCCCCAGGGCGTCCAGGTGGCGCTTGAGGTAGGCGGAGTCCCGGGCGCTCCGGCCGTCGATGTTCTCCCGGTCATAATCCAGCACCGTGATGGTCTTGACCGTGGGTTCCTCCACCACGCCCTCGATGGGCTCACGGGGGCAGAACTGGCCGGCGAGACGGTAGGCGCCGGTGGCCTTTCCTTCGGAATCCAGCACCGGGCAGGCGGTACACACCTCCACCTCCACGTGCATGGTGCAGTCCTCAATGGGGCCGTCCCCCTCAAAGAGCTGGGCGGTGCCGACCCGGCTGCCCCGGGGGTCCCTGGCACACAGGGCGGTGGCCTTCATGCCGCTGTCCTTACAGTATTGAACGGTCACCAGTCCGCTGGGCTGGGAGAAAGAGCGGCTCTCCAGGCCCTCATGGACCTGACGCATCACCGTCTGCCACAGAATGGCGGCGGGGTTGCTGCCGGGGGTGACCTTGATGCGCTCCGGCCGGTCGTAGCCCACCCAGACGGCGGCGGTATAGTAGCCGGTATAACCCACAAACCAGCGGTCACAGTTGGAGGTGGTGGAGCCGGTCTTGCCCGCCACCACCTGTCCGGGAATCTGGGCCTGGGTGCCCGTGCCGCTCTGGACGACCTGGGTGAGCATTTGGTTCATATACCAGGCGGTGCGGGAGGACATGATGGGGTCCCCCTGCCGGTTGGTGGTGTTGTCCAGCAAGACCACCTCCTGACCGTCCACCTCCTGGGTGACCTTGGTATAGGTCCGGGGGGCCAGATAGACCCCCTCCCGTGGGAAGGAGGCGTAGGCCGCAGCCATGTCGATGACCCGCACGCCGTCGGTGAGGCCCCCCAGGGCCAGCTGGGCGGGGCCCAGGTCGCTCTTATAGTTTCCATTGGCCTCCCGGCCCGATTCCAGGGTGGAGATGCCGAATTTATCCTGGGTGAACTGGAAGGACAGCTCGGGGGTGAGCTCCTGGAACACCCGCACGGCCACGGGGTTGGAGGAATCCTCCACCGCCTCGGCCACGTTCATGCGGCCCCGGAAATACCCGTAGGAGTTCACCGGCCAGGCGCTCCCCCCCAGCACCTGCACCGGGTAGTCGTCATAGACTGTGGCTGGGGTGACGATTCCCAGCTCCAGGGCGGGGGCGTAGACCGACAGGGGCTTGATGGAGGAGCCCGGCTGCCGGGTGGAGCGGCTAGCGTAGTTCCACACCCGGTTGAGCTCCTTCTCCCCCAGGGCGCCGGCCAGGGCGACCACGTTGCCGTCCGGGTCCACCACCACGATGGCCGACTGAATCTTCTGGCCGGAGTCGCTGACCAAATCCAGATTGCTCCGGTCGGCGTAGACCTGCTCAACCAGGGTCTGCATCTCCACATCGACGCAGGCGTAAATCTTCAGGCCGCCGGAGGTAACCATGTCGGTGGCCAGAGTCTTGGAGTATCCGTATTTGTCCATCAAATCGTTGATTACGTCGGTGAGCACCTGCTCGTCGTACCAATTGTAGAGGGTGGCGGGCTTATCCGCGTCGGCGCTGCGGGTAAAGACCAGCTGCTCCGCCTTGGCCTCGTAGTACTGGGACTCGGTAATGAGCCCCTGGTCGTACATCTCCCACAGCACAAGCTCCTGACGCTTCTTGTTGCGCTCCAGGCCGGTGGTAGTTTCCCCGGTCTTGGGGTCAGTCATGCGGACCTGGGAATAGGGGCCGTAGATGGTGGGATTGTTGGTGATAGAAATGAGGCTGGCGCACTCGGCCAGGGTCAGCTGGCTCAAATCCTTGTTGAAGTAGTTCTCCGCAGCGGTGGCCACGCCGTAGCAGTTGTCGCCCAGGTAAATGTAGTTCAGATACCATTCCATAATCTGGTTCTTGGAATAGGTGGCGTCAAACTCCAGGGCCCGAAAGATTTCCAGAATTTTGCGCTTTACCGTCACATCGTCGTAGTGGGTAAAGTTTTTGATGAACTGCTGTGTAATGGTGGACCCGCCCTGAATGTCCTGCCCGGTGAACATGAGAAAGACGCCATAGAGAGTCCTGCGCCAGTTGACCCCCTTGTGGGTGCGGAAGGTCTTGTCCTCAATGGCGATGGTGGCGTTGACCAAATCGGTGGGGATCTGGTCATAGGTCACCATTTTCCGGTTTTCGGTGCCGTGGAGGGACAGGTGCTCCACGTATTGCCCGGTGGATGCGTCCGGGTAATAGATAACACTGGATTGGTCCATGACAAAGTTGCCCTCTAAGGGGGCCTGGGGCATGATGACGGTCTTGATATAGGTGGCGGCAAAGCACGCCAGGATGACCCCGGTAATCAGGCCGATGAGCAAAAGAGTGCCCAGCACCTTGAAAAAACCCGCCGTAATGGCCAGGACGGGGTTGCGCCTGCGCCTGGGGGCCGGACGGTCTGATGTGGCTGCCAAAATGAAAACACCTCCATAACAGGGGACGGGCCCCGCCGGAGCGGCGGGGGAAGAAATAGGTTCAAAAAACCGGCGGGCGGAGCGCACCGCCGAAAAAACATGGCTCTATTATAGCATGACTGCCAAATTTGTCCACCCTAATGATTCCCATATTTTACAAAAATCTGCCATATCTGGCGTGTGTCAGAAATTTACCAATACTTCCTCTTGCATTTTTCCCCGGAACAGGATACAATATAGCCAAAGCAAACAAGTGCCCCAAGGGAAGGTTGGTGAAAACCATGAGCGAAGAATTTGGCCCAGACTTCATCACCGTCACCGACGAGGACGGCAACGAATTTGAACTGGAGCATCTGGACACAATAGAGTACAACGGTCAGACCTACATGGCCTTTTTCCCCGCCGTGGAGGGTGAAGAGGGGGACGGCCCCCAGGACGTGGACCTGGACGAGGAATACGGCCTGATTATCCTCAAGGTGGTGGAAGCCGACGGCGAGGAGCAGCTCTCCACCCTGGACAGCGAAGAGGAATTGGAGCTGGTCTATCAACAATTTATGGAAACCCTGTTCCGCGAGGAGGACGGCTGAGTTCCCCCGGTGTGAATGATTTTCCTGCTCGGTGCGTGATGGGCTTTATTTAAACCCACATTTCTGAAACGGGACGCTGGACTCACGGTAGCGACCGCAGGCCTCCCGGCTCCCCTCTGCGGGGTGCTGGAAGTTGGAAGCGACGAACTATCGTGGAGGCGACCCACCTGCCATCTCGTGCAGGTTTTAGATGAGTCCGCACGGCCAGAGCGGGGCCGCCCCATGAGGTTTATACCTTGTGGGGCATCTTTTATGCCCAAAAATGCCTGGAATCATTGGGGAAGAGGGACAAAAACCGGGCGCGGCGGTCTAAGGGACTGCCGCGCCCGGTGCATGAAATTCCAGCCGCGCCGCCGGAGGCGCTCCGTAAGTAAAACGCGTAACCCCCGCCGGCGCTAGGGGTACAGACGGGCCCGCCGCCGCATCTGCGGGCGGCGTCCCAGGGTGCTGCGCCGGGGGACGAGGGACAGGGTCAGGGGGACGGGCTCCGGCGCATCTCCGTCCTGGCGGAGGCGGCGAAGCTGCTCCACCGCCTGACGGGCCTGCTGGTCCCAATCCTGGCGGATGGTGGTCAGGGGAGGATAGACCTGCCGGCTCAGGGGGGTGTCGCCAAAACCAGCCACCGCCACATCTTCCGGGATGCGCAGGCCCTTCTCCTGGAGCAGAACGGACAGCTCGGCCGCGTAGATGTCGGACAGGGCGAAAATGGCCTGACAGGCGTTGAGGCGGTCCAGCTGGCTCTCGCAGAAGCGCCTGCGCTCCCGGACGTCTGCGGGGACCTGGAAAAATTCCGCCGTGCCGCCCCCCAGGCCCTCCTGGAAGCCCTGAAAGCGCCGGTCCTCCGCGCCGGTCAGGCCGCTGGCGAGGCACAGGGTCCGGCGGTAGCCCATTTCCCGAAAATGCTCCCCCATCAGACGGCCCCCGCCGAAATCGTCCAGGGAAGGGCCGCACACCGGCTCATCCGAGGTGCCGTCAAGGACCACCAGGGGGACCGAGAGTCCGTCCTTGAGGCCGGTCCACTCGGGCTGGCTGAAGCCCATGACGATGACCCCCTCCATATTCCACATGGAGGCCAGCCGGGGGATTTCCCGCCAGTCCTGGGCCACCAGGACCATCAAAAAATACCCGGCCTCCTGAAGGGCGGCGGACAGGCGGCTCAGGGCGGCGGAAACCAGACTGTCCTCCAGGGGGTGACACCCGTAGGGCCCCTGGCCGCTGACCGCCGCGCCCACAATCCGGGAGCTGTTCTGGGCCAGAAGGATGCCCGCCATGCTGGGGACATATTGCCGCCGCTCCAACGCCTCCTGCACCCGGCGCACCGTCTGGTCGGAGATTTTTTTGGTTTTGCCGTGAATCACATTGGAAACGGTGGCGGTGCTCACCCCCAGCTCCTGGGCGATGTCGATGATACGAACGCGCTGTGCTGCCATGGGCAGTCCCTCCCTTGCGGCCGCTGCGGGCCTTTTCCCCATTCTACCACATTCCTCCCAAAATTTCTGCAAAATTTCCCGAAAATTTTTGCGATTTTGTTTGGGGCGCTTTCCCCGCTGTTTTGATTATGCGCGTAACCTAACCCTTGGCCTCCGCCCAGCTGTGTCCGGCGTGGGCGTCGGCGGTGAGGGGGACCGCCAGATCCGCCACCGCCGCCATCTCCCGGGCCAGCAGCGCCTGGACCTGCTCCGCCTCCCCCTGGGGACACTCCACAATCAGCTCGTCGTGGACCTGGAGCACCAGCCGGGCCGCGAGGCCCTGGGCCTGGAGGGCGTCCCGCACGCGAATCATGGCCAGCTTGATGATATCGGCGGCGGTCCCCTGGATGGGCATATTCAGGGCCACCCGCTCCCCGAAGGAGCGCGTGTTGAAGTTGGAGGACCGCAGCTCCGGCAGCCACCGGCGGCGGCCCATCTGGGTGGACACATAGCCGTCGGTCCGGGCCCGCTCCACCACGCCGGTCATATAGGCCCGCACACCGGAGTATGTTTCAAAGTATTTGTCCATATAGGCCTTGGCCTCGCTCCGGGTAACGCCGATATCCTGGGACAGGGAGAAGTCCGAAATGCCGTAGACAATGCCGAAGTTCACCGCCTTGGCCCGGCGGCGCATTTCGTGGGTGACCTCCCCGGCGGGCACGCCGAAAACCTGGGCGGCGGTGACGGTATGAATGTCCTCCCCGGACAAAAAGGCGTCAATCATGTGCTGGTCCCCGGCGATGTGGGCCAGAAGGCGCAGCTCAATCTGCGAGTAGTCTGCGTCCACCAGCACATGACCCGGCTGGGCCACGAACATCCGGCGCAGCTGTGCGCCCAGCTCGGTGCGCACGGGGATATTTTGCAAATTGGGCTCCACCGAGGACAGCCGCCCGGTGGCGGTGACGGTATTTTGAAAAGAGGTGTGAATCCGCCCGTCGGGGGCGATGACCTTGCTCAGGCCGTCCACATAGGTGCTCTTGAGCTTGGCATACTGCCGGTATTCCAGGATTTTGTCGAGGATGGGGTGCTTGCCCCGGAGCTTTTCCAGGACCTCCGCGTTGGTGGACCAGCCGGTTTTGGTCTTTTTCATCGGGGGGAGGCCCAGCTTGTCAAAGAGAATATGCCCCAGCTGCTGGGTGGAGTTGATGTTGAACGCTTCCCCAGCCAGCGCGTAGATCGCGGCCTCGTCGGTCTGAAGGCGCTGGTCCAGCATGACGCCAAATTCCGCCAGAGCTTTCCGGTCCACCAGAAAGCCCGCCTGCTCCATCTCCGCCAGCACCGGGCACAGGGGGAGCTCCACCTCTTGATACAGCCGCGTCATGCCCAGTTCCTCCAGCTTGGGGGGGAAGAGGTCGTAGAGGCCCTCCACCAGACCCAAATGGGCCGCCAGCGCCGCCGTAGGCCCGGCGGGGTCCGAGAGGGGACCGAAAGCGTCCGTGTCCAGGTACTCCGCCGCCTTGGGGAGGGCCTGATTGAAATAGGACACACTGAGCTTTTCCAAATCATAGCTGCCGTCGGTGGGGGCCAGGAGATAGGCCGCAAGGGCGGTGTCAAACACAAAGCCCTCGGTGGACAGCCCCTCGTCCAGCAGCGCGCGCATAAAATCCTTGATGTTGTGGGAGACCTTTTTGATTTTGGCGGAGAAGAGTTCCCGCAGCAGGTGGTTGTAATTCTCCAGCCGGTCTGCGCAGCACACCACCGCCCGGCGGGGGGCCGCTCCATCCCGCCAGGACACCGCCAGCCGGTCCAGCCCCGGCAGCGCCAGCACCCCCACATGGTCCAGCCCCGCCCATAGGGTCAGCAGTTCCTCCACCCGCTGGGGGTCCTCCAGGGTTTCGGGAAGCAGCGGCTCCAACGCTGTGCCGGTACGGGCCGCGCCGCCCGCCGGGCCGGGCTTGAGGCCCAGCTTGTCAATGAGCTTGGAAAATTCCAGCTTCAGGAAGAGCTCGTAGAGGGCCGGGCCGTTGACCTCCTGCCGCCGGTTGGCCTCCGGGGTGAAGTCCAGGGGGGCGTCGCGGCGGATGGTGGCCAGGTCGTAGGACATGCGGGCGCTGGCCTCCCCCTCGGCGAGCTTCTTGACCACCCCCGGCTTGGCGGGGGTGTCGGGGGCCATGCAGATATCCGGCATGTGGCTGTACAGATGGTCAATGGAGTGGTAGAGCCGCACCAGGGCCATAGCGGTCTTTTCGCCCACCCCCTTGACGCCGGGGATGTTGTCGCTGGCGTCCCCCATAAGGGCCTTGAGGTCGATGATGTGGATGGGGGCAAAGCCGTAGGCCTCCTGAAAGGTGTCGGGGGTCATTTCCTTGGTGGTGGTCTGCCCCATGCGGGTGGAGACCAGCTTGACCCTGGTATGCCCGTCAATGAGCTGG
The DNA here is from genome assembly GCA_910585415.1 of uncultured Flavonifractor sp. GTDB lineage: Bacteria > Bacillota > Clostridia > Oscillospirales > Oscillospiraceae > CANAAV01. The sequence goes on along the minus strand of CAJUDT010000005.1, from coordinate 33,296 downwards.
AGGGAGTCCTTGTCCCCGGTGACCACCACCGTCTCCCACCCGGCGGCGGTGTCTCTGGCGGCGATGGTGCCGATGAGGTCGTCGGCCTCCCAGCCCTCCAGCTCGTACCGGGGGATATTCATGGCGTCCAGAACTTCCTTCAAAAGGGGCATTTGGCTCAACAGCTCCTCGGGCATTCCCTTCCGCTGGGCCTTGTAGCCCGCGTAGGCCAGATGCCGGAAGGTGGGGGCCCGCATATCGAAAGTGACGCAGAGCGCGTCGGGGGCTTCCTCGTCCAGGAGCTTTTGAAGGATGGTCAGGAAGCCGTACACCGCGTTGGTGGGCTGTCCGTCCCGTGTGGAGAGCATTTTTACGCCGTAAAAGGCGCGGTTGATGATGGAGTTGCCGTCAATGACCATGAGTTTCAATGTTGTTCCACCTCGCCGTCCGCGCCGGGAGGGCGCGGGAAATCTGTGATAACTGTTATTATAGGACATCCGGCCCGGTTTTACAAGCCGCTGGCAATGACAAAGCAGGCAGTCCCTCCCGATGGAGCGACTGCCTGCCGGTTTTTATAGGCTGGGCGATTTCCTCCGGCCCCGAATGGCGGAGAGGGGAGGACAAAACACAATGGCCAGACTCAAAAGGAGAATCCAGAACAGATCCCCGGAGAACAGCTGCTCCCACAGGCAGGTGAGAACCATGGGCGTCCTGTCCGGGTGGAATATCCAAAACATACCGGAGAGCACGCCGTAAATGTGCTGATACCGGCCGGTGATGTACATATAAGCGGCCAAGCACAGACACACGCAGGTGAGCTTGAAGATGAGGTCCCGGTCCTTTTGGCAGTCCTCCTGGTTGAGCAGGTCCCGGTTGTTTCTGCGGGTAATCAGGCCAATGGTGAGAATCAACAGCGGGAATCGCAGCAGCCGGGCCATGATATAGGGATAGTAAATGCCGTGGATATCTATGCTGGCAACGATAAGTCCATAGAACACCGGTATGGTACACAAAAATACCAACAAAACGGCCACACATGTGTTTCTCAGTACGCGAAACATCAAAACGACCCCCCTTACATTATTTTCTTCAGTATATCACATGACCGCAGACGGTGGCAAGCCTTTTTCGGAACGATTTTACCCCCTCACTTCACCCCCGCCAGCTGCCGGAAGGCGGCTCCGGCCAGGGAGACAAACCGGGCGGGAAGGGCCTCCGGGGGCAGGAGGGCCCGCCGGGGCAGATAGTCCCCAAAGGGCGACCGGTCCAGCCGGTAAAAGGACACGTCCAGGAGGGTCACCTCGTCGCCGCTGTACTCCGGGCCGTCACAGACCGTGTCGAAGGTAATCCGGGCCCCGAGGCCGTGCAGGGGGTCCCGCAAATCCGCCCGGCGGTGGGTGGACAAATCCCCCTTATCCAACCCCCACTTTCCGGCGGCGGAGTAGAGGGTGATGTGCTTGGTGACCGCCCCTTGGAAATCCGCAAAATCCGGGGGCTGGGCGGGGAGGGTGAGCTGTCGGATAAGGGGCTTGCCCCCCGACGCCTTGAGGCGCTTTTTCCACAGAGCCAACTGTTCCCTGGACAGCTCCGCCGGGACCACCAGTCCCACCCGGGCCTCCGGCGGGAGCTCCAGCTGTTCGCCGTCCTCCCCCCAGGCGGCCCCCTGCCCGTCCAGCAGAAACGCCGCCGTCAAATGGTCCGCCTCATAGACGCCCCACACCAGGGCGGTCAGCACCTCCCGCCGCCCGGCGGAGGCCAGAGCCGCCAGCAGGTCGGAGAGCCGCCACTGATAGTGGCCTGTCAGCGCGTGGGTCAGAGCCAGCCTCTGCCGCTTGGGCAGCTTGGGGCTGTCCCAGTCCGGGGGCGCCTTTGAGGGCAGCAGGCCCGTCCGCCGCAGTTCCTCCGCAAGAACCAGCCGCTCCCAATCCGGGGTATTCCGCCGCTCCAGAATCTGCCGGTAATGGGCGGACATCTTTTTTCGCCGGTGGCCCCGCTCCAGGGGGCACGTATCCTCCCAGCCGCAGAATAAATAGAAAAATTCCGTCCACAGCTTTGCCATTTCCTCAAAATAGGAGGGGTGGAACTCGTTGGGAAACTGTGCCTGACAGCCGTCCGGGTCCAAAAGGCGGACCGCAGCTTCCGGGTCCCGGCGGGCGGCGGCTGCTGCGCAGTCCGGGTCAACGGGGGTGCAGTAGGAAAAGACACAGCTGGTGAGGTAGGACAGCATCACGTCCAGAGGGGTCCACCCCAAGGCGTACAGCACCTCCGCGCTGTCCGTCTGAGACACCCCCAGCCACTGTTCCCGCAGGTCCAGGGCCTGGGCCAGCTGGCGGCACCGGACGGACTGCGTGTGGTAGCGGGCCAGCTGACTGGCCCAGAGGTCCCGGGCCTTCTGGCTCACCTCCAGGAACAGGGCGGAGTCCAGAGGGCGGTCGTACTCCATGACCCCCGACCGAAAATGGTCGTTTTCTTCGACCTTGGTGAGGCTGTCCGGCATGACGGCCTCTTGCTTGGTCAACACCTCATCCGGCAGGGTCCCGCCCTGAGAGATGAGCACCGCCGCCCACCGTCCTCCGGCGATATAATCCCGGCGGGACTGCTCCAGAACCAGCTCCGTGAATGCCTCCACCCCAAAGCCGCACAGCCGCTGGAGCAGGCGGGGTTCGTCCAGAATGCGGGGGCAGTAAAATTCCTCCATCCGCTTGGGGTATGGCTTCCCCAGCAGCTTGGCGTGCCGCCGGGCCAGGGAGAGCAGAGCATTCCGGTCCAGGGCGTCGATTTCCCGGCGGGTGATCGGGGGGAGTTCCTCTCGTTCCATCATGTCCTCCTTTGCTCCATGCCGCATTTCTGCTCCAGGGCCCCCAGGGGCCGGTAGACGGTCACATACATGGTCAGCAGGCAGGCCAGTCCGCCAACCACATTGGAGACGGGCTCGGCCAGATACACCCCGTCCACCCCGAAGCCCAGCACCGGCAGGAGCAGGGTCAGGGGGGCCACGATGAACGCCTTGCGCAGGAGGGAGAAAAAGACCGCCTGCTTGGATTTCCCCAGGCCCACAAAGGTGGACTGCCCGATGAACTGGAAGGACATGCAGAAGAAGGCGGCATAGTACAGGCGAAAGGCCCGTACCCCCTCCGCGATGAGCTCCGGCTCGTCGTTGAACATGCGGATGAGGGCCTCGGGCGCGAGCATCACCAGGGCCCACGCCGCCAGGGAGTACCCCACCGTTACCGCAGCGGTGAAGCGAATGCCCTGGCGGACCCGGCCATACGCCTGGGCCCCGTAGTTGTACCCCAGCACCGGCTGACACCCCTGGGTAATGCCGCTGACCGGCATGGAGATGACCTCCCGAATGGAGTTCACCACCGTCATGACGCCTACATACAGGTCCCCGCCGTAGTGCTGAAGGCTGGCGTTACACAAAATCTGCACCAGACTGTTGGTCAGGGCCATACAGAACCCGGAGAGCCCCAGAGAGAGGATGTGCCGCACCCGTCCCCCCTGGAGCCGCATGGTCCCCAGCCGCAGGCGCAGCAGCGCCCGCCGCCCGGTCAGGAACCGGAGCACCCACACCGCCGAACAGGCCTGGGACAGGATGGTAGCCAGAGCGGCCCCCTTGACCCCCAGACCCAGGACGAAGATAAAGACCGGGTCCAGGAGGATATTGACCACCGCCCCCAGGGCCACCGTCAGCATCCCCATACCCGAAAAGCCCTGGGCGTTGATGAAGGGATTCATACCCAGGCCAATCATGACGAACAGGGTCCCCAGCAGGTAGATGGTCAGGTAATCCCGCGCAAAGGGATACGTCTGGTCGCTGGCCCCGAAGAGGTAGAGAATGGGCCGCCGGAACAGCAGACACAGCAGACTCAGCCCCGCCCCGAAAAGCAGGAGCAGGGCAAAGGAATTGCCCATAATCCGCTCGGCTTCCTCCGTCTCCCCCCGGCCCCGGTGGATGGAGCACAGAGAGGCGCCCCCCACACTGCACAGGTTGGTAAAGCCCATCAAAATGGAAATGACCGGCAGACACAGGCCCAGCCCCGTCAGGGCCAAGTGCCCCGGCAGCCGGCCCAGATACATGCGGTCCACGATGTTATATAAGATGTTAATCAGCTGCGCCGCCGTCATGGGCAGGGCCATGCGCAGGATACTGCGGGGTATGCTCCCCTGGGAAAAATCTCGATTCACTGGGCATCCGCCTCCTGGCCTCTTATTATAGTATAAATTTCCGTTTCAGGCAAGGGCGGCGGATGTGTCCTCCCCCGGCGGACAGCTCCGCCGGCCGGAGGGAGTTTTTACCCCGTCAGAAAAGAACCGCTTGCATTTTGAAGAAATTTTCGGTATAATTCACCGGTGAGAGGACGGGGAATCCGGTCCTCGCCCTCTTAAAAATTGCGCTGCATCTCAGAAAGAGAGCGGCAGCAGGAGGTAATCAATGATGAACAAACGCAAGCATGACACCCATTGGATGGTGGGCGTGGCCCTCATGGCTGCGGTGGTAGTGGTTTTGGCCAGTACCCCCCTGGGCATGATTCAGCTCCCCATTATCAAGGCCACCACCACCCATATCCCGGTTATCCTGGGCGCGATTCTCTTCGGGCCCCTGGCGGGCGGCATCCTGGGCGGCATTTTCGGCATGTGCTCCATGGTGAGCAATACCGTGGCCCCCACGCTGCTCTCCTTTGCCTTCTCCCCCTTCATGAGCACCACCGGCGTCTCCGGCGCACTGAAAGCCGTTTGGATTGCGGTGGGGTGCCGCATCCTCATCGGTGTGGTGTCCGGCTGGCTGTGGCTGGGGCTGAAGAAGGTCAAGGTTCCCGATCTAGCCGCCCTCCCCGTGGTGGGCTTCGTGGGCTCCATGACCAATACCGTGTGCGTCATGGGGAGCATCTATCTGCTCCTGGCCCAGCAGTATGCCCAGGTGAAGAACGTGGGCATGGAGGCCGTGTTCGGTCTGGTCATGGGCACGGTGACCGGCTCCGGCGTCATGGAGGCCATTGCCGCCGTGGTTCTGGTGACCACCATCGGGAAGGTCCTGCTCCAGGTGGGGGTTGCGGCGGAGCGCCGCCGTCCCGCCCGGTCCAACGGGTAAAGTCTGCTTTTCGCTTTGAGGTGAACGCTCATGCTTTTGGCAATTGACATCGGCAACAGCAACGTGGTGGTTGGGGGTTTGCAGGATAACCGGATTGCCTTTCAGACCCGCATCGCCACCGACCACATCAAGACCTCGGATGAGTACGCCGTAGAAATCAAGAATATGCTGGACCTGTCCAAGGTCCAGGTGGCGGAGGTGGAGGACTGCATCATCTCCTCGGTGGTGCCGCCGGTGTTCAACTCCATCGCCACCGGTGTGCGGAAGCTCACCGGCATGGAGCCCCTTGTGGTGGCCCCCGGCGTCAAGACGGGGCTGAATATCCGCATGGACAACCCGGCCTCGGTGGGGAGCGACCTGATTGTAGCCGCCGTGGCGGCTATTCAGGACTACGAGCCCCCCCTGATTCTCATTGACATGGGCACCGCCACCACCATTACCGTGGTGGACAAGGGGAACGCTTACATCGGCGGAGTTATCATTCCGGGCATCCGGGTTTCGGCGGAGGCCCTGTCCAACCGGGCGGCGCAGCTTCCGGGCATCCAGCTGGACCGCCCCGGGCGGGTAATCGGCCGCAACACGGTGGAGAGTATGCGCAGCGGCATCATGTATGGAGCCGCCGCCACCATGGACGGCATGATTGAGCGCATCGAGGAAGAGCTGGGCAGGCCGGTAAACCATGTGCTGGCCACCGGAGGCATTGCCCAGTTTGTGGCCCCCCTGTGCAGGCGGGAGCTGAAGCTGGAGCGTGACCTTCTTTTGAAGGGCCTGAACATCATCTATCACAAGAACCGGGCGTAACCGGGAAAAACTGCCCCTCCGCTTACAGCGGAGGGGCAGTTTTGTTTTCTATGAGATTAGGGCTGCTTGCGCTGGCACTTCTTGGGCACCACACAGGTTCCCTCGGCCACGGCCACGATGATGGGCTCTTCCAGAACATCGGCGGCGGAGTCGCTGATGTCGGGGCGGGGGGCAATGACCTTGCGGGCCTCGAAGCGCATCTTGCGGGAGGTGTTGCCGATGTGCGTGACCTCGCCATAGGCCTCGATGTAATCGCCGGCGTACACGGGCGCCTTAAACTCGACGTTGTTGTAAGCGCAGAACAGGCCCTCGTCGCCGTCGGTCTGAATGAGCAGCTCGGTCGCCACGTCGCCGAAGAGGTGGACCATGTGGGCCCCGTCCACCAGGTTCCCGCCGTAGTGGGCGTCCTTGGCGGACATGCGCAGACGGATTAAAGAGGTATACTTCTTCTCTGCCATAGTTGTTCACTCCTATAAAATAATGTGTCTCGCTTTCCCCTTGGTTCTGCGGAATGAGGTCCCAGCTCCTTCCGCAGAGACAAAATCCCTAAGGTTCATTGTACGTTGTTTTGGAGGAATTGTCAACCAAATCAGCTCCCGCCCCACACGGTTTGTCGCACAGTAAACCGGTAAAGCAGCGCCTGGGCAGGGACAGCGGTGTTACGCCGCCTCGTGCTCCAGTTCCTCCAGCGCCTCCCGTTCGGAGTCGGCGGAGAACTGGAAGCGGCCCGCCTGGTCGTATACCTCCACATGTCCATAGACGTATCGAATTTCGTAACTCATGGGTTCGCGCTCCTTCCTGTCTTGTGATACTTCTAGTATACAGGAAGTTCGGTCCCATTATCAGGACTTTTCCGCCAGCTCCGCTAAAAAGTTTTCCCAGGCGTCCGGGTTCTGGACGAAAAAGCGGGGGCACTCCTTGCCGGTAACGTCGTAATGCCGGATGATTTGGTCGGTGTCCAGCCGGTAAGTCTCCATCAGCCACCGGGTCAGCTCCAGCAGGGATTGGTAGGTTTCCTCGGTAAATTCCCCGGTGTCGTCCGGGTGGCAGCACTCAATGGAGATGGTGTCGTCGTTGCGCCGGTTGGAGCAGTAGGCGATTTCATCCAGGGGGACGTTCAGCAGAACCTCCCCCTCCAGGCCCACCAGGAAGTGGCTGGAGGCGTAGGTGTCCCCGGTTTCGGCCAGACTGGCGAAATAGCCGTGGTTGGCCTTTGCCGAGGTGTTTGGGTTGCCGACGTAGTGGATGACCACGCCGTTGACCCGCTCCAGCAGTGTGCCCGGCCGGGAGTAGGGATTTTCGGGCAGAAGGTCCACCGTCACCCACTCGGGCAGGTTGGATACCCCAGGGTCCTCCGCCTCATCCCGTGTGCCAAAGGGGTTTATGAGCATCACCACCGCCAGCACCAGCACCAGGGCCGCCAGAGCGGGTATGATAACCCGAAAGGGGATTGCGGTACCGGCAGTCCGCTCCCTCCGCCGCCTGGGGCGGGGCGGGGGAGGCTCTGGGGGTGAAAAATCTTCAAACTCCGGCCGCAGGGGCATGTTCAGCTGAATTTCAATCAGATTTCCACCCTCCTCCGGGGTGTGCTCCCGCTTGTGCTCGCTCTCCCGCATAGTGTGCCCGCCTCCTCGTGTTCGACCGTTTCTCCTATTATAACAGATATATGCCCCGGTGTCTGTTAAAACTTTATTACAGAAAGGGGACAAGGGCCGGAAGGGCTGTGAAATTATAGAACCTGTATTCACAGCCTGTAAAGCGCAGAAGCCCCCGGACAATCCGGGGACTTCTGCGCAAGATAGGAAGAAGGAAAGGAAGAAAACTCATTTGTTCAGGGTCAACGTGGGGAGGGTGACGGAGCTGGCATGAGTGCCGCCCACATAGATGGTCTGGTTGGCTACCTTATATTCCGTCTGTTCGGCCCAGTTGCCCACGGTGTTGGTATGGTTGCTGAACTCAGGGAAGTTGGAGGAAGAAATGTCAATCCGAATCCGGTTGCCCGCAGAAACGGTCCATACAATAGGCAGGGACTCAATTTCCATCTCAACCACGGTGCCGGGCTTATAGTCATTGACGGCGGGGGCATAGCGGTTGTTCCGATAGGCCAGGGTCAGCAGGCCGTTGCGGATGTTATGGGCCACGCCGTCGGCATCCACCTCGCTGATGGTGTAGGTAAAGGCGGTATCCTCCACATCGGTGCTCACGAAGAGATTGGCCACTAGATTGCCCGCCAGGGTGGTGTCCTGGGCCATGGGCTCGCTGACAAAGCTGATCACGTCGTCACGGTACCCAGCGGGAGAGAGGGCGTGGCTGCCCCGCAGGTCGTGCATGGGGTACTTGCCGTCCTCGTTGCCCTCCCGGCTGCTGGTGAGGAAGCACTCGCCGCCCTCGGCCCACTTGGGGTCGGAGGGGTCATAGACGTACTGGAAAGTGTCCTCTGCGGAAGGTTTTTCGGTGGAAAGGGCATAAGCAGTCCCTGTTACACCGTCGATTTTATCCTTGGTCATATAGTAGGTCATGGAGCCGTCGCTCTCCACGGGGAAGCTGTCCAGATGAACCCACTCGTCCTCACCCACCACGTAGGCGTCCACGCCGGTTGTGGGGACCTTGTCCTTGACCATGATGGAGTAGAACCAATCATAGGTATCCGTCACCCGGTCATAGCCGTAATTCTCGCCGCCCTTCCAGGTGGAGGCGTAGCCGAAGCTGTGGTTCCAGGGGCCCAGAACGAAATGGCTGTTCTCCTTGATTTCATCATTGAGCATGTTCCACCCTTCCATGGTGCCCTCGAAGTGGTGGTCCCAATAGCCGCCCACCACAGTGATGGGTACATCAATCTTGCCAATGGCGTTTTTCAGGTCGCCCCAGACGCCCTCGTTCCAATAGTCGTCGGTAAAATTGGGGTGGTTGACCCAGTCGGCATACCCGTCCACGTGGCCGCCCCACTTGTCCTCGTCTACCTTGATTTGTGGCAGGTACTGGGAGCTCTCGATATAATTGTCATAGGTAAAGGCGTCGGTGCAGTTCTGCATGGTCCAGGCGCAGATGTTGTCGATGGCCACCAAACCGGAGTGGCTGACGGACAGGTTGCGCAGCACACCGTAACATTGAACGTGCAGGGCCTCCACCTTTTCGGGCAGCACATCGCCCACAATCCAGGTGGTCAGGGCCAAATAGGAGTGGCCGTGCATTCCGATGCTCTCCACCCAATCCTGCTCATTGAGCCAGTTCAGGCTGGCGAGGCCGTCCCGGCGCTCGTCCACGTTGGCCACGTACTCGCCCTCCGAGTTGCCCTTGCCCCGGCAGTTCTGATAGACATAGGCAAAGCCGCGCTTGGCGTATTCCTCACCGATGGCATCCCCGGTGCCGTAGGGCCCGCGGGTAAAGGCGGTGGGCCAGGGGCCGTCGCCGACGGGCTTCCAGATGATGGTCTCCAGCTTCACACCGTCATCCATGGGCAGCATAATGGTCTCTTTGGTGAACGCATAGGACTCCTTCACACCGGCGGTGTTGGAGCGGAGAGAGTTGCGGGTGGCCCCGCTGGGGTCGGCCTCTGCGGTGGCGGAGGAACCCTCGACGGTGACAACGGTATCCAGATAACGGGAGAACACCGCCTCGTCCACGTAGATGCGGCTGTCCTGGACCTGCATGGGGACGGTGGCGGCCTTCTCGGCGTAGCTGGCCTGGACGGTGCCGTTATTGGGATTCACCTGAACGGTGTATACGTCGTTGGACACGGTGGCACACCCGGTGGCCTGATCCCAGCCTACGGTAAAACCCATGCTTTCGGAGATGGCCCGCAGGGGGACCAGCTTGGTCTCGCCTGCGGTCAGGACCGGGTAGGTTCCCGCCGGAGCTCCGGTGGCCAGAGCAGGGGTGGCCAGCGACAGGGCCAGCGCGCCCGCCAGAAGAGCGGACATCCATTTTTTCATGTTGCAATCCTCCTTGTTTTTGTTTATTTGTAAAATTATGGGATTCCTGGATTGCAGAAAGAGCGGAGGGCCCGGCCTCAAGGACCTGACGCCTCCGCCCATCCCTGTGTTGGGAGAAACGGGTACCGCTGGAAGTGTGCTCAGATTTCCATATCCAGCAGGTAGGAGCTCAGGCCCTTGCCGTGCATGTCCACGGACAGGGAGCGGGTTACGCCGCCGCCCAGGGCGGCGTACATGACAAAGTTGAGGGCGTGAATGTTGGGGAGCTCATAGCGGACCACGTCGCCGTGGACCATGCCCTTGAAGTGCTCCTTCACCTTCTCGGCGGTGACCTTCTCCCGGAGCATCTCAAAATCCTTCGGGTCATAGGCGATCAGGGACACATTGGAAATATTGCCCTTGTCGCCGGTGCGGGAGTGTGCGATATCCCAGAGTTTCATGGCTGAATCTTCCTTTCTGTCCCAGATTATACGGTAAACAATTCCACTTCGGGGTGTACGTCATAGCGGCTCACCAGGATGGAGGCCACGGAGACGATATCGCGGGTGCGCTTCACCGCGCCGCAGCCCCCGGCGGGGCCGTTGGTGTACAGGGCCTCCACCTCGTTGGCGATGATATCGGCCTCGGCCTTTGTCTTGGCCCGTCCGGCCACCCGGACCCGGACCTCGCTGGGCTCCTCGCTGTACTTGTAATCGGGGTTCCAATACAGGCTGTTGCACCCCAGAATATCGAATTTGAGCTCGTCAAACACGTTGGGGGCCACCAGCTCCAGCCGCTCCTTGAGAATCTCCAGGGCCAGCTTGGCGCGGGCCACACAGCCGGGGCCGCCGTAGCTGATTTCCCCGTCGCCGATGAAGCAGTCCCGATAGCCGATGGAGCACTTGAAGGTCTCGGTTTTGGGCTTGCCGGTGGCGCCCTCCACCTTCACCACGTCCTTTTCCACCTGAGTGAACTTGACCTGCTTGAAGTCGGCCACCACGTCGGGGGTGAAGTAGTTCTCCGGGTCATGAATCTCGTAGACAATCTGCTCAGAGCAGGTCTCCACAGTGACCATGCCTCCGGCCTCAGGGACCTTGGTGACGAAGAAGGAGCCGTCCTCGGCGATCTCCACAATGGGGAAACCCAGATGTCCCACGCCGGGCACGTCCTTCTTGCCGGGCTCGGCAAAATAGCCTCCGGTGGCCTGTCCGCCGCACTCCAGCAGGTGGCCTACCATGGTGCCCTTGCCCAGCTTATCCCAGTCCTCCAGGGACCAGCCGAACTCGTGAATGATGGGGGCCATGAAGATGGCCGGGTCGGACACGCGGCCGGTGATGACCACATCGGCCCCCTGCTCCAGGGCCTTCAGGATGCCCTCTACCCCCATGTAGGCGTTGGCGGAGACAATCTCGCCAGGGAGCTTGGACAGGGGCTCGTGCGTCTCCCACACCTCGGTGTCCATGTACTTGTCAATGACGGGGAGCAGGTCGTCCCCGGTGACGCAGGCAATTTTCATACCGGTGAGGCCGTGCTTTTGGGCGATTTCCACGCACTTTTTGGCGGCCGCCTGGGGGTTGGCGGAGCCCATGTTGGTGATGAGCTTCACCTTATGCGCCCAGCACAGGGGGAGGGCCTTCTCCATGCGGTGCTCCAACAGGCCGTTATATCCCTTGGTGGGGTCCTTCAGCTTGGCCTGCTGGCCGATGGCGATGGTGCGCTCCGCCAGGCACTCATAGCTGATGTAATCCAGCTGGCCCTTCTCGATGAGCTCCAGGGAGGGCTCCAGGCGGTCGCCGGCGTAGCCCGCGCCGCTGCCGATGCGGATGGTTTTCATGGCATAACTTCCTTTCTCAAAGCGATTTCAAATCGGAATCCGGTTAAATGCTGATACCGCCGGTCACGACCGCCACCACCAGCATGACAAGGGTAATCAGCCAGGCCAGGGGGATGGTCTTTTTCTGATGCTCGCCCAAATCCACACCGGCCAGACCCACCAGCAGGAAGGTGGAGGCGGTCAGGGGGGAGATGGGGAAGCCGGTGGTCATCTGGCCCAGGATAGCGGCCTGACCCACGTTGACCCCGGCCACGCCGAAGCCCTCGGCGGTCTGGGCCAGCACGGGGAGCACGCCGTAGTAGAAGGAATCCGGGTCAAAGAGCAGAGAGGCGGGCATGGCGATCACGCCCACAATGATGGGGAAGAACCGGCCCAGAGCGGAGGGGATAATGGAGGTCAGGGCGGTGGCCATTTCGGTAATCATGCCGGTGCCCTTCATGATGCCGGTAAAGCACCCGGCGGCGAAGAGCACGGAGCACATCATCAGGCACTCCTTGGCGTGGGCGTCCACCCGGGCCTTGGAGTCCTTGACACTGGGATAGTTGATGACAGTGGCCAGCACGTAAAAGACCATGAACACCACTGCGGGGGCAAAGCCGGAGAACAGCAGGGACAGAATCGCCGCCACAATGAGCAGGATGTTCACCCAGAAGAGCTGGGGCCGCAGAAGGGCCTTCTGCTCGTCGGTGAGCTCCGCCTGGGTGGCGCTGGCGCCGCTGAGGGCCACGGCGCCGATGCGGTCCTTCTCCCGCTTGCCCAGGAAGGCCGCCAGAGCAACCACACAGGCAAGACCCACAAGGACGGCGGGAAGCACCGGCATAAAGAGCTCCTTTACCACGTCCACGCTCAGGGCGGTGGCGGCGCGGATGGTGGGGCCGCCCCAGGGCAGGATGTTCATGGTGCCCGCCGCCAGAGCCACGACGGTGGCCAGGGTGGTCCGCTTCATGCCCACCGCGTCATACAGGGGGACCAGCGGGGGCACGCAGATGAGGAAGGTCACCGCGCCGGAGCCGTCCAGGTGGACCGCCATAGCCAGGATGGCGGTGCCGATGGTGATTTTGATGGGGTCGGTGCCCATGAACTTGGTGATGCCGCCGATGATGGGGCGGAAGGTGCCGGCGTCGGTGAGAATGCCGAAGAACAGGATGGAGAAAATGAACATGACGCCGGTGGCGGCCACGGAGCCGATGCCCGCGGAGCCGGTAATCATTTTGCCCAGGCTCTTGAAATTGGCGACAAAATCAATGACGCCGGGGGTGCCCTCCGCGGCCCCCTCGGGGACCACCGCGATGAAGGCGCAGGCGATGATGCCGGTGATAACGGGAACCGCAATCAGCGCCACCAGGGGGGAGACCTTCTTGGTCATGATGAGGACCAGCATGACGATAACCGTCACGAAGCCCAGGATTGCCAGGGGTGTTGACATAAGACTACCTCCTCAGTTTCAAATGCAGAGACACACACAAGTCCTCTGTGCCCCATACACAGTGCAAGTCCCATGCCAACTTTCCAAAAACGGTCAAAAAAGGGCCGAAACGCCCTGGGGCGCAGGCATTTTTCTGGTTCGGTGAGACAGCGGGAGAGGGGAACGGCATTCCAGGCTTTTAGAATTTCCCGTGTTTCCGCCCCGCCCCTTTCCACCCAAACCGCCACCAGGAGAGGGTTTCTAAAATTTTAGAATGGTTTTCCAAACATCTGGAACGCCCCTCAGCTGCTGCCCAGCTTATTGTACAGGCTGGCCAGGGAGATGCCCAGCTCGGCGGCGGCGGCCCGCTTGCCCTGGGTGGTGGAGCCGTGGCGCTCCACGGCCTTGAGGGCCTCCCGCCGCTCGAACTCCTTCACCCGCTGGGCCAGGGTCAGGGGCGGACCCTTCTGGGTACAGAGTAAATCGCCGGGCAGGGACTCCGGCAGGACGGCCCCGTCCGGGGACAGATAGGCGGCGAACTCCAGCACATTGCGCAGCTCCCGCACGTTGCCCGGCCAGCTGTGGCCCAGCAGCACCTCCAGGGCCTCGCTGGTCATGCGCAGGGGGCGGCGGAGTTTGCGGGAGAACTGGGCCAAAAGGGCCTCGGCCAGGGCGGGGATGTCCCCCGGCCGCTCCCGCAGGGGCGGTATGTGGATGGGGAAGGTGTTCAGGCGGTAGTACAAATCCCGGCGGAACTTCCCCTCGGCTACATAGGCGTTCAGGTCGGCGTTGCAGGCGGCAATCACCCGCACGTCCACGTCCAGCTCCTTTACCGCCCCCACCGGGCGGACCCGGTGCTCCTGAAGGACCCGCAGGAGCTTGGCCTGAAAGCGGATGTCCATTTCGGACACCTCGTCCAGGAAGAGGGTGCCCCCGTTGGCGGCCTCAAAAAGGCCCACCTTGCCCCCTTTCTTGGCCCCGGTGAAGGCCCCCTCGGCATAGCCGAAGAGCTCCGACTCCAGGGTGTTGGCGTTGAAGTTGGAGCAGTTGATAGCCACAAAGACTCCCTCCTGCCGGGGGCTGGCGTTGTGAATGGCCTGGGCATAGAGCTCCTTGCCGGTGCCGCTCTCCGACTCCAGGAGCACTGTGGCGTCGGTGGCGGCAATCCGCTGGGCCAGCTCCTTCACCTGGGCCGAGGCCGGGGTGACCGCCACAATGTCGCCGAAGGTGTACCAGGCCCCGTTGGCCCGGTTGATGCTCCGCAGGACCTGGCGGCTGCGGGCCTCCATGGCCTCCAGCTCGTCCCTGGCCTGATAGGCGTCCTCCAGGAAGGTGACCACCGACACGCCCCCCACCAGCTCCCCCTGGGCGTAGATGGGGTACATGTTGACGAAGTAAAAATCCTCAATTTCCTTGCGGGTGATGTGGAGAACGGGCTTGCCGGACGCCAGCACGTCGGGCAGACGGGCTCCCGGCCGCAAATCCCGGAGAGCATACCCCTCAATGGGGCCGATATCCCCGCCCGCCTCCTTGCTGAGGAACTCCCGGTATGCCCGGTTGCCAAAGACAATGTGCCCCTGAGTGTCGATGATGGTAATGCCCTCCCGCATGGCGTCAAAGACCAGCTTTGCGTCTTCGTTCAGTTCCATAAGGCCTGCACTCCTTTCCGTTCCACCACCAAAGATTCCCTTTTTCTTCCAGATGTGCGATGCCGCGGACAGTATACCACAGCTGTGTGAAAAAATGCAAGCCAGCTGGCCGCCCCCGCTTCCAAAACAAGATTCTGCGAAATATTGGGAAAATTTTTATAGAAGCATCAAAATTTACGCGCATTACCTGTCAAAAAATGCGGGAGTGTTGAGGGCGTTCTCTAAAAGAACAGCCCCCGCCGCTCCACTTTTTTTGTGAAACGGCGGGGGCTGGGTCAAGCTGTGGGGCGTCTGCCCTCAGGCGTAGAGCTGGAGCCATCCTCCGAAGAGGACCATACTGCTCCGGGAGTGGGTGTGAATCTGGTGCTCCAGATAGGTGTATTGCTTGGTGCCGGGCAGGCGGGCGAAAAGGAGCTCGATAGGGGCGGGGGGACAGGTGCCGTCGGCCCCACCGGCGGAGAGCATCACCGGCATGGTCAGCCGGTGGGAATGGCTGAGGGTGTCCACAAAGCCCAGCCGCCGCCAGAACTGGTCGGGCGGGACCTGCTCCGCCGCCGGGCGCAGGAGGCCGTAAGCCTCCCCGTTCAGGCCGCTGAGGGAAAAGCCGGTGAGAAAGGGCAGATCCGCGCACACGCACCGGACCCGCTCCGGCCCCAGGATGGAGGCCAGCAAAAGGCTCCCGCCGCCCCCCTGGCTGGTGCCGAAGAGGGAGAGCCGGTCCCTCTGCACCCCCGGCTGCTCCAGGGCCCAGCGGAGGGCCAGCAGGCAGTCACTGAGCCAGTCGGCATACCCGCCGGGGAGATTCAAGGCGGTGTTGGGGAGCACCGGCCAATTTCCGTCAGGAAGGGCCAGCTCCTTCCGGGCTCCCTGGGGGGTCACATACCCCAGGGGGGAGATGTGGAGCACATGAAAATTCTGGTCGCACAGCTGGGGGTGGAGGCTCATATACCCGCCATAGCCCGGCAGGTTAATCAGCAGGGGGGCCGGGCTCTTGAGGGCGGGCTGCCAGTACCCGTAAAAATCCCGGCGGCCGTCTCCGGCGGTAAAGCGCACATACTGGTTTATCAGGGTGTTGGGGCAGTTGCCAAAGGGCTCCCGAAGGGGATTGTCATCCAGGAGCTCCCCCTGAACGGAGACAGCCTCCGTCTGCTCCAGCAGTCCGGCGCACCAGGCGTCCACCTCCGGGGCAGCAGGATAATATTGGTTAATCTGTTTCATGTTCCTTCCTCCTTTGCGCATTTTTTCTTTATTATAGCCGAATTACCCTCTATGCTGAACCCGATGGTCCGTCTATAATTAGCATGAAATGACCAATTTTTAACCCAATTGTCCGAAGGAGAGAGACTATGCACATACCGCCGTCCCTGTATGCCTCCATGCGCTTTAATTTCCTCTACGCAGACCGCTATGTGTTCCGCCGTGGGTGGAACTACCCCGACAAATACGTGCCCTATTGTATGCTGCGCTACATCCTCACCGGACGGGCAGATTTTTTGATGGACGGGGAGAGATACACCGTGGAGCGGAATCAGGTCTGTTATATCCCAGAGGGCTGCCGCCTGGAGTGCCACGCCCTGGAGGACGAGTTTTCTTTCATCTCCATCCGCTTCGCCACCACGGTGCAGCTCAACGGCAGCGACTTTTTGTCCGAGTATTTCCGCATACCCCGGGTCACCCGGCAGGCCGACCCGGAGGTGCTGGGGTATTTTCAGCAGGTGTACGAAAACGCCACCTCCCAGAATACCAGCAAGCTCTTTCGCATCCGGGGCAACCTGGAGCTCATTCTTGCCTGGCTGGTGGAGCACACCCCCGAAGCCCTAGTAGAGGAGAGCGCCCAGCCGGAGGCCGACTGCAGCGTAGAGGGCCTGCGCCGCCGGGAGGACCGCACCCACGCCAGCCACCGGGACCCCCGCATTCAGGTGGTGGTAGACTACCTGGTGGCCCACCCGGCGGAGCCCTTCGACTCGGAGTTCCTGGCCCGCATGGCCGATATGAGCCCGTCCTCCCTGCGGCGGCTCTTCAAGGAGCACACCGGCAAGTCTCCGGGGGCCTTTGTCAAGGACCTGCGTATGACCACCGCCGCCCGCCGCCTGCTGGTCACCAACCAGCGGATTTCCGCCATCGCCTACGAGCTGGGCTTTGACGACCCCAACTACTTTGCCCGGATTTTCAAGTCGGTCTTTGGCGTTTCTCCACAAGAATACCGGGCCGCCTCCCGGGGGTAGCGGAAATACAATCGTTTTGTGCGCGTATTATGCTACCTTTTGGTAATTCTTGCTCTGGTAAACTATACCCGCCGGTTTTATAATATGATTCGTCAGAACCACCAAGAGGACCGAATGTAAAAAGGAGGAAATTATGAAAAAAGCACTGTCTCTGCTCCTGGCGTGCGCCATGCTCTTCACCCTGCTGACCGCCTGCGGCGGTCCGTCCAACGGCGGAAGCACCGCCACGCCCACCCCCGCACCCGCCACCACCACCCCCGATGGGGACACCCCCGACACCCCCGACACGCCCGACACCCCTCTGGAGGGCGAAATCACCTTCTGGCACTCCTTCAGCCAGGGCCCCCGGCTGGAGACCATCCAGGCCGCGGCCGACTCCTTTGTGGCCGCCAACCCCGGCGTGAAAATCAACATTGAGACCTTCTCCTGGGCCGACTTCTACACCAAGTGGACCACCGGTCTGGCCTCCGGCAATGTGCCCGACATGTCCACCGCTCTGCCCAACCATGTGGTGGAGATGATTGACGCCGAGGCCATTATCCCCATGGACAATCTCATTGACTCTATGGGCCGGGACCGCTTCTATGAGGCCCCCCTCACGGAAATGACCGCCGAGGACGGCCACTGTTACGCAGTGCCCCTGTACTCCCACGCCCAGGTTATGTGGTATCACAAGAACCTGCTGGATAAGTACGAGCTGGAGGTCCCCACCACCTGGGATGAGCTCTACGAGGCCGCCAAGAAGATTTCTGACGGCGAGGGCGGCAACGCCTACGGCACCTCCGTGCCCATGGGCACCAACGACATGATGGCCACCCGCTTCCTGAACTTCTACGTCCGCAGCGCTGGCGAGACCCTCCTGACCGCGGACGGCAAGGCCAATCTGACCAGTCAGGCCGCCATTGACGGCATCAACTACTGGATTAAGGTCTACAAGGACTGCTCCCCCACGGACTCCATGAACTTCAACGTACTGGATCAGGCCACCCTCTATTACACCGGCAAAATCTGCTTTGACTTCAACTCCGCGTTCCAGATTGGCGGCGTGGAAACCAACGCCCCCGAGCTGCTGGACCAGATCGACTGCGCCCCCATGCCCACCCTCAACAAGGGGGACCCCCAGGTGGGCTATGAAACCTCCAACATCCCCATGGTCATCTGGAAGAACTCCGCCCATCCCGAAATCTGCGAGGCCTTTATCAAGTACCTGTACGAGCCCGAGAACTATGTGCCCTTCCTGCTCTCCGTGCCTGTGGGTATGCTGCCCGCTCTGAAGGAGATTTCCACCGACCCCACCTTCCTGTCCGACCCCACCGTGCAGAAGTTCTCCAACGCCAAGGACATCATCAGCAAGGCCGTGGGCGAGGGCACCGCCATCGGCATGGAGTCCGGTCCCCGGCCCGAGGCCGGTCTGCTGACCAGCCAGGGCGTCATTGAGAGCATGTTCCAGGACATCATCATCAACGGCACCGATGTGGAGACGGCCGCCAAGGCCGCTGAGGATAAGCTCAACGACCTGTTTGAAACTCTGGGCTGATGCCCTGCTATCCTGACGGAACCTTCTGACCGAACTGGCCGGCGGGGGCGCGTGACCGCCCCCGCCGGTCCCATAAGAGAGGGGGCTTACCCATGAAATCCAATTACCGCTACCGGGCAAAAATCGCGGGCTTCTGCTTCATCCTGCCCGCCCTGCTGGTGGTGGGACTGCTGCTGCTGTATCCTGTAGTTTCCAGCATCTTCTTCAGCTTTACCTCCAAGCATCTGATTAAAACCAGCTATGACTTTGTCTGGCTGGACAACTATGTGAAAATTCTCACCGACCCGGACTTCTGGGCGGCGTTCTTTACCAGTGTGAAGTGGACCGTCGCCTCCCTCATGGGACAGATTCTGGTGGGCTTCACCGCCGCCCTGGCCCTGGAGCGCATCCGCCGGGGGAAGGGGATTTACCGCACCCTGCTCATCATCCCCTGGGCCTTCCCCTCCATCGTCATTGCCCTGTCCTGGAAGTGGATTCTCAATGGGGTATCCGGCTTCCTGCCCAACTTCCTGGTGAAAATCGGCCTGTGCGAGACGGCGCCCCAGTTTTTCAGCAGCGGAGGACTGGTGTTCCCCACTCTGGTGTTCATCAACGTCTGGTTCGGCGCGCCCCTGATTATGGTCAACGTGCTCTCCGCCCTCCAGACCGTCCCCAAGGACCAGTATGAGGCCGCCCAGCTGGACGGAGCCTCCCCCTGGCAGTCCTTTGTTCACATCACCCTCCCCCATATCCGGGTCGTGGTGGGCCTGCTGGTGGTCCTGCGGACCATTTGGGTGTTCAACAACTTCGACACCATCTACCTCATCACCGGCGGCGGCCCCGCCAACCTGACCCAGACAGTGCCCATCTACGCCTACAATGTGGGCTGGGGCCTCAAGCAGCTGGGCCGGTCCTCGGCGGTGACGGTGGTGCTGCTCATCTTCCTGCTGATTGTGTGCATGTTCTACTTTAAGATTCTGGACAAGTGGGAAAAGGAGGGAGCCTGATGGACCGCAAGCTGAAATTAAAGCGGGGCTGGTTCGGTGATACCGTCAGCTATGTCTATCTGACCATTCTGGCCATCATCGCCATGTTCCCCATGGTCTGGATTCTCCTGACCTCGGTGAAGGGCAAGGGAGAGATGATGGGGGACCCCACCGCTTTCCTGCCCAAGAGCCTCACCCTGGACAACTACCGCACCGTCATTCAGCAGCTGGGCTTTGGCGGCAACGTGGTCAACAGCATCATCGTGGCCATGTCCACCACCCTGATTGCCATTCTGATTTCCGCCCTGGGGGCCTATGGCGTGGTACGCTTCTTCCCCAAATTCGGCAAGCTCATGACCCGCGTACTCATTACCACCTATATGTTCCCGCCCATTCTGCTGGCGGTGCCCTATTCCATCATTATGGGCAAGGTGAACCTGATGAACAGCCGGGTGGGGCTGGTAATCGTCTACCTGTCCTTCTCGGTACCCTATGCCATTTGGCTGCTGGTGGGCTTCTTCCAGACGGTTCCTCTGGAGATTGAAGAGGCCGCGCGGGTGGACGGGGCCAACAAGCTCCAGGTCTTTGGCAAGGTGGTCCTGCCCATCGTGGCCCCCGGCCTGGTGGCGGTGGCGATTTACACCTTCATCAACGCCTGGAACGAGTTCCTCTACTCCCTGATTCTCATGAACTCCAGCGATAAAATGACGGTGGCCGTGGCCCTGAAATCCCTGGAGGGCCAGGAGGTCATGGACTGGGGCGTGATGATGGCGGCCTCGTCCATGGTGGTGATCCCCTCGGTCATTTTCTTCATGCTGATTCAGAAAAAGATTGCCGGCGGTCTGGCCTCCGGCTCCATCAAATAACGGAGGGTTTCTATGAAAACGATTGGTTATGGTATTGTAGGCACCGGCTATTTCGGCGCGGAGCTGGGCCGCATCATGCAGGAGCAGGAGGGGGCCAAAATTGTGGCCGTCCTGGACCCGGAGAACGGGGAGACCATTGCCCAGGAGCTGGGCTGCGCGGTGGAGACGGACCTGGACGCCCTCTGCGCCCGGCCGGACGTGGATGCCCTGATTGTGGCCACCCCCAACTATCTGCACAAGGAGCCGGTGCTCACCGCCGCCCGGCACAAGAAGCACGTCTTTTGCGAAAAGCCCATTGCCCTGCGCTATGCCGACTGTGATGAGATGGTCCGCGCCTGCCAGGAGAACGGCGTGACCTTTATGGCGGGCCATGTGATGAACTTCTTCCGCAGTGTGCGCCACGCCAAGCAGCTCATTGCCGAAGGCAAAATCGGCCGGGTGCTCTACTGCCACTCCGCCCGCAACGGCTGGGAGGAGCCGCAGCCCTCCATCAGCTGGAAGAAAATCCGGGCCAAGTCCGGCGGGCACCTGTATCACCACATCCACGAGCTGGACTGCATTCAGTTCCTCATGGGTCCCGCCGTGGAGGTCACCATGACCGGCGGCAACGTGGCCCACAAGGGGGAGCAGTTCGGGGATGAGGACGATATGCTCTTCCTGATGCTGGAGTTTGCCGAGGGCACCCATGCGGTGGTGGAGTACGGTTCCGCCTTCCACTGGCCGGAGCATTATGTCCTCATTCAGGGCACCCTGGGGGCCATCCGTATCGACATGTGCAACGTGGGTATGACGGTCAAGACCGCCGATGGGAGCGAGGAGCACTACCTCTGCCACGAGACGAAGGAGGAGGACGACCAGCGCACCCAGATTTACCACAGCACCGAAATGGACGGGGCCATCCAGTACGGCCACCCCGGCAAGAAGCCCCCCCTGTGGCTCCACGGCATCATGAAGAACGAGATGAAGTTCTTCAACGGCATCATGCATGGGGAGGAAGTTTCGGAGGAGTTCCGCCCCCTGCTCACCGGCGAGGCCGCCCGGGCGGCCATTGCCACCGCCGCGGCCACCCTCTCCCTGCGGGAGGACCGGAAGGTCAAGGTGTCTGAGGTCATGTAATCCCCGCCGGGCGGAGGCTTGGCCCGTGCAAATTCAGGCAGCGGCCCCGTTTTTGCGGGGCTGCTGCTTTTTGCTCCCAGGCGGATTGCCCCGCCGGATTGCGAAGCCGGTATTGTGTTTTCCGGTGAAGTCGTATATAATAAAACGAATACAGCACCCCCCTCCGGCGGGCGCTTACATCCAATCGGGAGGAATCGCGTATGTCAAAGCTGCTCCGGCTTTTGGAAGCGGATTGCACCCTCACCCATGAACAGCTGGCCTCCATGGCCGGCATGACGGTGGATGAGGTTCGGAAGGAAATCAAACAATACGAGGACGACAAGGTTATTTTGGGCTATAAGGCCATTGTGGACTGGGACCGCACCCAGCGGGAGTCGGTCACCGCCCTCATTGAGGTTAAGGTCACCCCCCAGCGGGGGGACGGCTTCGACCGGGTGGCCGAGCGTATTTATCAGTACGACGAGGTGGAGAGCGTCTACCTCATGAGCGGGGCCTACGACCTGACGGTCATTATCTCCGGGCGCACCCTGAAAGAGGTGGCCCAGTTTGTGGGGGAGCGCCTGTCCACCCTGGAGGACGTGACCGGTACCGCCACCCACTTCATTCTCCGTAAATATAAAGAGAAGCACCTGATTTTTGAGCGTCAGGAGCAGCAGGAGAAGGAGTGGATTTTCTCATGAATTACGAGCAGCTCTTGTCCACGCGCATCCAGGAGGTCCAGCCCTCGGGCATCCGGCGGTTTTTCGACATCCTGGAGGAAATGAAGGACGCCATCTCCCTGGGCATCGGGGAGCCGGATTTCGTTACCCCCTGGCACATCCGGGACGCGGGGATTTACTCCCTGGAAAAGGGGTTTACCAAATACACCGCCAACGCCGGTATGGCGGGGCTGCGGCGGGAGATTGCCTCCTATCTGGCCCGCCGGTTTGACCTGCACTACGATTTCGCCAGCCAGATTGTGGTTACCGTGGGGGGCAGCGAGGGTATTGACCTGACCATGCGCTGTCTGCTCAATCCGGGGGATGAGGTCATTGTCCCCGTGCCCTCCTTTGTGTGCTACGGCCCCCTGGCCTCCATGACCGGGGGCACGCCGGTGTATCTGGAGCTCAAGGCGGAAAACGAGTTCCGCCTGACCCCCGAGGAGCTCAAGAGCGCCATCACCCCCCGGACCAAATTGCTGGTGCTCCCCTTCCCCTGCAACCCCACCGGGGGCATCATGGAGCGGGCGGATCTGGAGGCCATCGCCCAGGTGCTGGAGGGCACCGATATCCTGATTCTCTCCGACGAGATTTACGCCGAGCTCACTTACGGACAGCACCATGTCTCTCCGGCCAACCTGCCCCAGCTTCACGACCGGACGGTGGTGGTCAACGGCCTTTCCAAGAGCCACGCCATGACCGGCTGGCGTATGGGCTACGTGTGCGGGCCCGCGCCCATTGTCCAGCAGATGCTCAAGCTCCACCAATTCGGCATCATGTCCGCCCCCACGGTGAGCCAGTATGCCGCCGTGGAGGCCATGTGCAACGGGGATAAGGACATCGAGAACATGCGGGACGAGTACGACGGACGCCGCCGCTACCTGGTGGAGGGCCTGCGGCGCATCGGCCTGCCCTGCTTCGAACCCAAGGGGGCCTTTTACGTGTTCCCCGACATCCGGGGCACCGGCCTGGGCTCCGACGACTTCTGCGAGCGCTTTTTGATGGAGGAAAAGGTAGCCGTCATCTCCGGCGCGGCCTTCGGCCCCGGCGGAGAGGGCTTTGTCCGCTGCTGCTATGCCACCTCTATGAAGGATATTGCGGAGGCCCTGACCCGGCTGGACAATTTCCTCACCAATTTGAAGAAAAAACAGGCCAGAGAGGCAGAATAGGAGGGAATGCATATGTACATCACCTGTTTGGATATGGAGGGCGTGCTGGTCCCGGAAATCTGGATTGCCTTTGCCGAGGCCAGCGGCATCCCGGAGCTCCGGCGCACCACCCGGGACGAGCCCGATTACGGCAAGCTCATGGGCTTCCGCCTGGATATTCTCCGAAAACACGGCCTGGGCCTGGGGGAGATTCAGGCCACCATCGCCAAAATCGACCCCCTGCCGGGGGCCAGGGAATTTCTGGACGCCCTGCGCGCGGAAACTCAGGTGATTATCCTCAGCGACACCTTTGAGCAGTTCGCAAAGCCCCTGATGGAAAAGCTGGGCTGGCCCACGATTTTCTGCAACACTCTGGAGGTTGCCCCCGACGGGGCCATCACCGGGTACCGGATGCGCTGCCCCCAGTCCAAGCTGACCACCGTCCGGGCCCTCCAGTCCATCGGCTACGAGACCATTGCCGCCGGGGACAGCTTTAACGATTTGGGCATGATTCAGGCCAGCAAGGCGGGCTTCCTCTTCAAGAGCACCGAGGCCATCAAGGCCGCCCACCCGGAGCTGCCCGCCTATGAGGAATTTGACGGCCTGCTTCAGGCCATCCGGGGGGCAATGGGCCAATGAGCGCCCCGGACAGGGAGCCGTGGGAGCAGCCGGACCCCCGGGAGCAGAAGCCTCCCTTAAAAGCCCGGCTCGCCATGGGCGTTCTCCGGGCCGTCGCCGGTGCGGCGGACCTGGTTCTGGGGCGCGGCGGGAAAAAGAAGGGCTCCACCACCTTTTCCTATGGCTTCGGCGGCCCCCTGGTCACACGGGACCCCGACGCGGACCGGCGGGCCTTTACCTTCCAGGTGCTGTCCGTCCAGGCGGCGGAGGGGCGGGGCACGGCGGTGTTTGGTATGGTTTCCCACGGACTGGTCCAGGCCGGGGACACCGTGACCTGCGTGACCGCCGGCGGAGAGCGCTTCCCCTGCGTGATTCAGGCGGTGGAGCGCCCCGTTCCCGCCCAGCCCCACCCCGCCGGAACCCAGGGGCCTCCCTTCTGCGTCCTCTACGTCTCGGACCACGGCCCGGAGGAATTTCATCCCCAGGATAAATTTATAATTGAGAAATGAGTGAGCGCGATGACCAGCGCATTTGAGCACCTCCCTTTCCGCCCGGCGGATATCCTGCTGCCCCAGAACTGCGATTATGACAAGTGGTCGGTGGTGGCCTGCGACCAGTACACCTCCCAGCCGGAGTATTGGCAGAGAGTGGAGGAAACCGTGGGGAGCGCCCCCTCCGCCCTGCGGCTGATTCTGCCCGAAAGCTGCCTGGACGGCCCCAATGTGGAGACGGACATCACCGAGGTCAACACCACCATGACCCGCTACCTGCGGGAGGGGCGGTTCCGGGAGCTCAAGGACTGCCTGATCTACGTGGAACGGCGGCTGGACAACCTGCGCCTGCGCCGGGGCATCATTGGTATGGTGGACCTGGAGCAGTACGATTACGAGCCCGACGCCAACGCCCTGGTGCGGGCCACCGAGGGCACGGTGCTTTCCCGGATTCCCCCCCGTGTGGCGGTGCGCAAAAACGCCCCCCTGGAGCTCCCCCACGCCATGCTCCTGGCCGACGACCCCGCCAAGACGGTGATTGAACCCCTGGCGGAGCAGAAGGGACGCCTGGAAAAGGTCTACGACTTCGACTTGATGGAGCGGGGGGGCCATATCGCCGGGTGGAAGCTGGATGAGGCGGCCATGGAGGGGGTGGCTGCGGCCCTGTCCGCCTTGGCGGACCCGTCGGCCTTCCGGGCCCGGTACGGCGTTTCCAATGCCGGTGTGATGCTCTTCGCCATGGGGGACGGCAACCACTCTCTGGCCACCGCCAAGGAGTGCTACGAGCGGCAGAAGAAGCTCACCCCCCGGGAGAATTGGGCCAGCCTGCCCGCCCGGTTTGCCCTGTGCGAGCTGGTGAACCTCCACGACGCCTCTTTGGAGTTCGAGCCCATCCACCGGGTCCTCTTCGGTGTGGAGCCGGAGGAAGTGGTGGAGGCCCTTCTGACCTGCTACCCCGGCGCGTACCGGGGAGAGGGGGATGGGCATGTCCTGCGGTATGTCTGCCAGGACAGCCACGGGGCGGTGACGGTGCCCCACCCGGACCATCAGCTGGAGGTGGGCACCCTCCAGAACTTCCTGGACGCCTATTTGAAGGAGCACCCGGGGCGCATCGACTATATCCACGGCTCCGACGTGGCCCGGAATCTGGCCGCCAAGCCGGAGCGTATGGCTTTCCTGCTCCCCGCCATGGGCAAGGACCAGCTCTTCCCCACGGTCCTCCACGACGGGGTCCTGCCCCGCAAGACCTTCTCAATGGGGCAGGCCCACGACAAGCGCTTCTACCTGGAGGCCAGGAAAATCCGCACATAAGGGGGGCGGCAGTCATGCCGGTACTTGAAATCCAGGCGCAGGCCAAGCTCAATCTGTCCCTGGATGTACTCCGCCGCCGGGAGGACGGCTACCACGAAATGCGCATGGTCATGCAGACGGTGGACCTGTGCGACCAGATCCGCCTGGAGACCGGTACGGGGGAGCCCCTGCGGATGAGCAGCAGCCTGGGCTTCCTGCCCGCCAACGAAAAAAATCTGGCCGCTGCCGCCGCCCTGCGCCTGTGCGAGGCGGTGGGGGCGGACCACGGGGGCCTGTCCATCCGGCTGGAGAAGCGCATACCCGTATGCGCCGGTCTGGCCGGAGGGAGCGCCGACGCCGCCGCCGTCCTGCGGGGGCTCAATGACCTGCTCTCCCTGGGCCTGAGCCGGGAGGAGCTGGCGGAAGTCGGGGCGCGGGTGGGCTCCGACGTGCCCTACTGCGTCAGGGGGGGCACCGCCCTGGCCGAGGGGAGAGGGGAGCGGCTTACCCCGCTGCCCCCGCTGCCATCCTGCTATGCGGTGCTGTGCAAGCCCGCCTTCTCCGTGTCCACCCCGGAGCTCTTTGGGTGCATCGACCGGGTGCGCATACGGTGCCGCCCGGATACCGGCGGACTGATCGCCGCCCTGAAGGCGGGGGATTTGACCGGCGTGGCCCGGCGCATGTACAACGTCTTTGAGGACGCCCTCCCCCCCCGGCGGCGGGTGGAGGTCCGGGCCATCCAAAACACTCTCATCCAGCATGGGGCCCTGGGGGCCAGCATGAGCGGCACCGGCCCCACGGTTTTCGGGCTCTTCGACCGGGCGGAGGCCGCGCAAAGCGCCCGAGACGCCCTGGCGGAGAGTTATTCCGAGACATTCCTCACACGAATTGCCGGCCCGGTCTAAGGGGCGGGGCTATTCCGCGGGAAACCCGGACGGGTTTCCCGTTTTTTCCCGGCCGGAGGGGGATCAACCGTCCTCCCCGCCGCCGGGCGGCACCGGACAGCCCCGGCGGGTGAAGGAGAACACCGCGTAAGCTCTCCCCCCCAGCCGCTCCGCCCTGGCGAAGCAGAAGAGGGGAGGCAGGGGAAATTCCTCCCCTGCCTGCCAGGGGACGGCCAGGGAGAAACCGCTCTCCCGCCGGTGCAGAAGGACCCCCCGCAGCGGCTGGGCGCACCGGGCCAGCAGGGGTTCTCCCAGCAGGCGGGCGGGGGCCCCCTCCGGCACCCACCCTGCGGGGGGGCGGACGCGTTCCGGGGCAAAGGCCAGTTCCGCAAAGGCCCCCTCTGGAGGCCAGACCCCCTGCCGCTTGAGCTGGTCCAGGGAGACGGTCCGGTGCAGGCGGAGGCTCCCCCCCTCTGGAATCAGGGTGCCCAGCAAAAAGGACCCGCCCCTTCCCGTGAGATGAACCTTGTACAGCCCCCGGCTCACGCCGGACAGCTCCGCCCGGCACTGGACCCGGGGCCCCTCCGGTACTGCGGTCAGCCACCCCCGGCCCTCCAGCAGCCCAAAGCGGTACTCCATCGCGCTCGCCTCCCTGTGTCCCGTTTCTTTCAGCTTATGAGGGCGGGCGTCCCTTTATCCCAGCGGCCCGGCGGGGAGCTCCGGGACCCACAGACTTGAAGCAAGGAGCGAACGGACAATGTCTCAACGTGTGGTGTTCATCACCGGCGGAAGCCGGGGCATCGGCGCGGCCTGCGCCCGGCGGTTCGCGGCGGGGGGGGACCGGGTGGTCCTCGGCTACCGGCAGGCCCATACCCAGGCCCAGGCCCTGGCGGAGGAGCTGGGGGGCTGGGCGGTGCGGTGCGACGTGACTGACCCGGTGCAGGTCCAAAAAACAGTTGACAATGTGTTAGATAAATTTTGTCAACTTGACATTCTGATATGTAACGCCGGGGTGGCCCAGCAGAAATTATTTGGCGATTTGACCGACGCCGATTGGCGGCATATCTTTGCCGTCAATGTGGACGGGGTCTTTCATACCATTCGGGCGGCGCTCCCCCATTTCATCCACCGAAAGGCCGGACGGATTATCACCATGGCCTCCATGTGGGGGCAGGTGGGGGCCTCCTGCGAGGCGGCCTACTCGGCCCCCTAGGCGGCGGTTATCGGCCTGACCAAGGCCCTGGCCAAGGAGCTGGGGCCCTCTGGAATTACGGTAAATTGCCTCTCACCGGGGGTAATTGACACGGAAATGAACGCAAATCTCACCCCGGCGGACCTGGAGGCCCTGGCGGAGGAAACCCCGCTGGGGTGCATCGGGCGTCCGGAGGACGTGGCCGGAGGGGCGTGGTTTCTGGCCTCCGAGGAGGCCCGTTTTCTCACGGGGCAGGTCCTGGCCCCCAACGGCGGGCTGGTGATTTGACGGATGTTCTTTGCCAAATTGTATAATGTTCCGACAATGGTCCACCTCCGGGAAGGGCCATTGTGCATTTACACGGTTGACAATTCGCCCTGTGGAAGATATAATTGTCAACAACTTCCCAAAGGGTCCGGCCGGGTTTTCGGCCTTCGTCTTCCGGCGGGAGGTAATCCGAGCATCCATACTGGAGGTAATGAAATGATGAAGAAATCCCGTTTCCTGTCTCTTGCTCTGACAGGAGCCCTCTGCCTTTCCCTGCTGGCGGGCTGCGGCAGCTCCGGCGGCGGTGGAGCCGCTTCCACCCCCGCGCCCAACGGCGGCGGCGACGTTTCCACCCCCGCTCCGGCCCCCGCTGGCGACGCCTTTAAGATTGGCGGCGTGGGCCCCCTGACCGGCGGCGCGGCCATCTACGGCAACGCGGCGGCCAACGGCGCGCGCATCGCCGCCGACGAGATCAACGCCCTGGGCGGCATTCAGATTGACCTGCGCTACGAGGACGACGCCCATGACGCAGAGAAGTCCGTCAACGCCTACAACACCCTGAAGGGCTGGGGGATGCAGATTTTCCTGGGCTCCGTCACCTCTACCCCCGGCGTGGCCACGTCCTCTGAGGCCAACCGGGACAAGATATTCTACCTGACCCCCTCCGCTTCCTCCACCGACGTGCTGGGCGGCGTGAGCAACCCCCTCACCGGCACCGTGGACGTGCAGCGCAAGGAGTGCGTGTATCAGATGTGCTTCGTGGACCCCAACCAGGGCTCCGCCTCCGCCCAGTACATCGCCGACCAGAACCTGGGCTCCAGCATTGCCGTTATCTATAAGAACGACGACGTTTACTCCACCGGCGTGTACAACAGCTTTGCCGCCAAGGCCGAGGAGCTCAAGCTCAATGTGGTGAGCGTCACCACCTTCACCGAGGACACCAAGACCGACTTCTCCGTGCAGCTCAACGACGCCAAGGCCCAGGGCGCGGACCTGGTGTTCCTGCCCATGTACTATGATGCCGCCGCCCTGATTTTCACTCAGGCCAACGCCATGGACTACGCGCCCAAGTGGTTCGGCATTGACGGCATGGACGGCATTCTGGGCGTGGAGGGCTTTGACACCTCCCTGGCCGAGGGCGTCATGCTCCTGACCCCCTTCAATGCCGACGCGGAGGACGAGGCCACCCGCAGCTTTGTGAGCAAGTACCAGGAGAAGTACGGCGAGATTCCCAACCAGTTTGCCGCCGACGCCTATGACTGCGTGTACGCCATCTACAACGCCCTGGTTGCCGGCAACGCCACCCCCGACATGAACGCGGCCAATCTGAGCAGTCTGCTGATTGAGCAGTTCAACAGCATGACCTTTGACGGCCTCACCGGCGAGGGCATGACCTGGGACGTCACCGGCGCGGTGAGCAAGAGCCCCAAGGGCATGGTCATTCAGAACGGCGCTTACGTGGGTATGGATTGATTCCAGGCGCACCGTTCAGACAACCGGCTGCAACATCAAGCAAAGGGCTGCCGCGAGGGCGGCGGCCCTTTGCTTTTGCCGGATTTACCCGTTACGAAACGGGCCTGTCGGAGCAGCGCCGGAGGCGGCTCATCCCTCCGGCGCTGCTCCGATAGGCCCGGCCGCTGTACCGGCGGTCCTGTTTGCGGAACCTGAGACGTTTGCATCCTTTTATCAAGCAATCGTATGAGAGAAACATAAGAGTTAGAGGTGTGTGTTATGGTGACCTTCCTGACCAACCTGATTAACGGTATCAGTCTGGGCAGTGTGTACGCCATCATTGCTCTGGGCTACACCATGGTTTACGGCATTGCCAAAATGCTCAACTTCGCCCACGGCGATGTAATCATGGTGGGTGCGTACATCTGTTTTTTTGCCGTCTCGACCTACGAGCTGCCCCCGCTGCTGGGCGTCATTCTGGCCATGGCCGTGTGTACCGCCCTGGGCATTGTGATTGAGCGGCTGGCCTATAAGCCTCTCCGGCAGGCCCCCTCCCTGGCGGTGCTCATCACCGCCATCGGCGTCAGCTACTTCCTTCAAAATGGAGCCCAGCTGCTGTGGAGCTCCAACAACAAGATGTTTCCCACCTTCATCAAGGGGGATGCCCTGGTCCTCTTTGACGGGCAGCTCCATGTGAGCCGCACCACACTGGTGACGGTCATCGTCTGTGTGGTTATCATGCTTGTGCTGACCTGGTTCACCGGTCAGACCAAGATGGGCAAGGCCATGCGGGCCTGCTCCGAGGACAAGGGAGCCGCCCAGCTCATGGGCATCAATGTGGATACCACCATCTCCGTGACCTTTGCCATCGGCTCCGCCCTGGCGGCCATTGCCGGGGTGCTGTACATGTCCAGCTATCCCATTCTGGTGCCCACCACCGGATCCATGCCCGGCATCAAGGCCTTTACCGCCGCCGTGTTCGGGGGCATTGGCTCCATCCCCGGGGCCTTCCTGGGGGGCCTGCTTTTGGGCATCATTGAGATTTTCGCCGGAGCCTACATCTCCACGCAGCTGGCCAATGCCATTGTGTTTGCGGTGCTGATTGTGGTCCTGCTGGTGAAGCCCACCGGTCTGCTGGGCAAGCAGATTCGTGAGAAAGTGTAAGGGGGGCGGAGACATATGAAACGATTGAACGCCATGAGCCGTACCTCCCGCGTCAATTTTCTGACCTACGCCCTTGTCATCGCGGCCTTTGTGGTCCTCCAGGCCCTGTCCATGGGCGGCGGCCTGTCCGCCACCCTCCAGGGACAGCTGGTGCCAGTGTGCGCCTACGTGGTCATGGCCCTCTCCCTGAACCTGACCGTTGGCGTGCTGGGCGAGCTGAGTTTGGGGCACGCGGGCTTTATGAGCGTGGGGGCCTTCTCCGGAGCGGTGGCCGCCTCCGCCCTTCAGGGTGTGATTCCCGCCAGCGGCGTGCGTCTGGCCCTGGCCATGCTCATTGGCGCGGTGTTCGCGGGAATCGTGGGCACCCTCATCAGTGTGCCGGTCCTCCGCCTCAACGGCGACTATCTGGCCATTGTCACCCTGGCCTTTGGGCAGATTATCAAGTCCATCATTGAAAACCTCTATGTGGGCGTGGACGGGAGCGGCCTGCATTTCAGCTTTCTGAAGCCCACCGTTACCCTGGAGCAGGGGGGGAGAATGATTCTCAACGGCCCCATGGGTATTCCCAACATCGAAAAAATCTCCACCTTCCTGGCGGGCTTCCTCCTGATTCTGATTACCCTGGTGATTATCTTCAACCTGGTCAACAGCCGCTCCGGCCGGGCCATTATGGCCCTGCGGGATAACCGCATTGCCGCCGAGAGCGTGGGCATCAACGTGACCAAATACAAGATGATGGCCTTTGTGACCTCCGCCGCCCTGGCGGGAGCGGCCGGGGCCCTCTTCTCCCTGGGGCAGAACACCATTGTAGCCGCCAAGTTCGACTTTAACACCTCCATCCTCATTCTGGTGTACGTGGTCCTGGGCGGACAGGGCAACATGTGGGGATCCATCGTGGCCGCGTCCTTCCTGACCATCCTGCCGGAGAGCGACGCCATGCGCGGCCTGCGGGATTACCGTATGCTGGTCTATGCCATTGTGCTGATTCTGGTCATGCTGGCCACCAACAGCCCGGCCATCAAGGGCTTGTTCGGCCAAATCCTGGACCGCACCCGCAGCAAGAAAGGAGGGAATACGCCATGACCGCACCGAAAAAGAACGCCACCAAGCTGGTTCCCGTGCCCACCACCAACCGCATCCCGGAGCGGGACGTGGATAAGGCCCCCATTCTGGAGTGCCGCCACCTGGGCATTGATTTCGGCGGACTCACCGCCGTCAACGAGTTTGATATGGCCATCGGCCGCACGGAGATCGCGGGCCTGATCGGCCCCAACGGCGCGGGCAAGACCACTGTGTTCAACCTGCTCACCAAGGTCTATCAGCCCACACGGGGCACCATCCTCCTGGACGGCAAGGACACCCACGGCATGAACACCGTCCAGGTGAACCGGGCGGGCATTGCCCGCACCTTTCAAAACATCCGCCTGTTTGACAACCTCTCTGTGGAGGATAACGTGAAGCTGGGCCTCCACAACCACATTGGGTATGGGATGTTCAGCGGCATTCTCCGCCTGCCCGCCTACTGGAAGGAGGAACGGGTAGCCCACGAGCGGGCCCTGGAGCTCCTGTCCATCTTCGATATGCAGGATATGGCCAATGCCAAGGCCGGAAGCCTTCCCTACGGGGCCCAGCGGCGGCTGGAGATTGTCCGGGCCCTGGGTACAAACCCCTCCCTGCTGCTGCTGGACGAGCCTGCGGCGGGCATGAACCCCTCCGAGACGGCGGAGCTCATGGAGAACATCGTCAAAATCCGCGACACCTTTCAGATTGCCGTACTGCTCATTGAGCACGACATGAGTCTGGTCATGGGCATCTGTGAGGGCATCTGCGTGCTCAACTTTGGGGAGATCATCGCCAAGGGCACCCCGGAGGACATTCAAAATAACCCTGAGGTCATCCGGGCCTATCTGGGAACCAAGAACGAGGAGGGCTGAGGGTATGGCAACCATGCTGGACGTACAGGACATCAACGTTTATTACGGCGCCATCCACGCGGTCAAGGGCATCTCCTTCCAGGTGGAGGAGGGGGAGATCGTCACGCTCATCGGGGCCAACGGCGCGGGCAAGACCACCACTCTGCAAACGGTGTCGGGACTTCTGCGCTCCCGGACAGGCTCCATTTCCTTCATGGGAGAGGATATCTCCAACGTCCCCGCCTCCAAGCTGGTCTCCAAGGGTCTGGCCCAGGTGCCCGAGGGGCGGAGAATCTTTCTGCAAATGTCCGTAGAGGAAAACCTGGAGATGGGGGCCTTCACCCAGCCCGCCAGCGCGGTGGACCCCCATCTGGAGCGGGTGTACGCCCAGTTCCCCCGCCTGAAGGAGCGGCGGAAGCAGGTGGCGGGGACCCTTTCCGGCGGCGAGCAGCAGATGCTGGCCATGGGCCGGGCCCTCATGTCCGACCCCAAGCTGCTCATGCTGGACGAGCCCTCCATGGGTCTGGCTCCCATTCTGGTGGAGCAGATTTTTGACATCATCCGGGAGCTGAACCAGGCGGGCTCCACCATCCTCCTGGTGGAGCAGAACGCGCAGATGGCCCTCTCGGTGGCCCACCGGGGCTATGTGCTGGAGACGGGGCGGGTGACCCTCACCGGCCAGGGCCGGGAGCTCCTGGCGGACGAGGCCGTGAAAAAGGCCTACCTGGGGAGCTGACAGCTTGGCGAAAAAGTCCTGGCGGACTTTCCCGCCAAGCTGAGGAAAATTTCAAAACTTGTT